>NZ_JBEZDT010000012.1:0-222690 GCF_040648455.1 Catellatospora sp. NPDC049133 | reverse complement strand
CGCGACCGTGGCGCTCAGCGCGCCCTGCACACCGCTCGCGGTGAACGTCAGCGTCGGCTTCGCCGGCTCCCGCCAGTTGTTCACCTGGGTCGGGGCCGTGAACCCCGGTCCGGCGGGCCTCTCGATCGAAGATCCCCCCGCCAGAAGAGGAGCAACCTACGTGCTCATGACATGCAAGGGCCGGGTGTCGCGCGGATGAGCCCGACCGCTGTCACGACGGAAGCCCGCACCACCCTCGCCGGATCGGTGCCCGAGGAGCAGTCGTACGTATGGAACCTGGTCGAACGAGCGCAGCAGGGCGACACCGAGGCGTTCGGGAAGATCTACGCGCAGTACGCCCCCGCGGTCTTCCGCTTCATCTACTTCCGGGTCCGGCACAGCCCCACCGCCGAGGACCTGACGTCCGACACCTTCCTGCGCGCCCTCAAGCGCATCGGCAGCGTGCGCTGGCAGGGCCGTGACTTCGCGGCCTGGCTGATCACCATCGCGCGCCACATCGTGGCCGACTACTACAAGTCCGGCCGCTACCGCTTCGAGGTCAGCGGCGAGGTCCTCGACTTCGACCAGGAGGAGTTCAGCCTCGACGGCGCTCCGGACCGGGTCGCCATGGACCACGTGAACAACCTCGCGCTGCTCGCGGCGGTCAAGAAGCTCAACCCCTCCCAGCAGCGCTGCATCGCGCTGCGTTTCCTGGTGGGACTGTCCACCGCGGAGACCGCGCAGTCGATGGGCAAGAGCGAGGGCGCGGTCAAGGCGCTGCAGTGCCGCGCGGTGCGCATGCTCGGCCGGCTGCTGCCCGACGGCTTCGAGGAGGGCAGGTCATGACCCTGTCCACCACCTTCCTCTCGCTGTACACGGCGGCGGTGGCAGCGGTGAGCTTCTCCGCGACGCTGTTCCTGATGCGCGACCGGCTTTCCCTGGTCGAGGAGGCGAAGCTGATCCTGGACCGGGTGGACGACGCCGAGGAGCAGTGGTGGGGTCCCGAGGACGGTCCGCAGCCCGCGCGGCGGCGCGCGATCGTGGCGTTCTGGGGCCGCGCACTGAACCGGCGCCGGCCGGATGGATCCCGGTGGCGACCCACCGGACCGGCCGGCGACCCCGCCCCGGCGAGCCGGGCGACCGCGGTCGGGCAGGCCGCGCCGGTGCGCCGGCCGGAGGCCGACCCCGAGGTGACCGCCTACCTCGACGCGGTGCCGCCGTACCCGGCCGTGGACTACCGGGGCAGGCACACCGCGACCGGGGCGTACCCGCAGGTCCCGTCGACCCGGCAGGCATTCCCGTGATGCGTAGGGCGTGGCGGCGGTGGCTGGCCCGGCTGTGTGACCGGGAGGCCATGCGGGCCGGGGTGGAGGTGAGCGCGCTGCGCTCGGCACTGGTGGCCGAGGCCGTGCTGGCCCGGCGCGCCGAGGAACTGGCGCGGCGGGCCTGCCGGGAGCGCGACCGCTACCGCGGTGAGGCGGTCGCGCTGCACGCCGAACTGGCCGCGGTGCGCGACCTCATCGACGGCGACGAGTCATGGTGGCCCGTCTGGACGGCCGACTCCCGTGGACTCGCCGGCGAGCAGCCGGGCACGAGGGAGCACGCCGGTGTCTGACTCCCCCACGCCCGTCCCGCGGCTGCCCGCACACGTGCGCGAGGTGGCGGTGCGCGCCTGCGGCGGCGACGAGCTGACCCCGCGGCTGGTGACGGCGCTCGCCGCCGTCTACGCCGCGGGGCTGCGCGACGGGGCCGGTGTGCGCGCCGGTCGCCGCGACATGATGACCCCGGCCGAGGTGCTGGCACTGCTGCCGGTGGACCGCAAGACCGTCAAGCGCTGGGCCGACCGCGGCCTGCTGCGCGTCACCCGCACCGCCGGCGGTCACCGCCGGTACCTGCGCGAGGACGTCGCCGCTCTGCTGGTCAAGCACGGCTGGGTGCCACGCTGAAGGAGTGGTTCGATGGCTTCGGAGCTCTATCGCCGCAGGCACGGCGGCACCAGGCTGCCGTCTCTGCTGCTGCTGTTCGCCGAGGGCGTGATCTTCGGGCTGGGGGTGTTCGTCTCCTTCGGAGTGTTCACGACCATGCTCGCCCTGGTTCATTGATCAGCACAGAGTGATCGAGTACTACTCTGTGTAGCTTATCTTTGAAGGCAACTGCCCCATTCGATGTAACAGCTCGTTAATGTACATCGATGTCCACTCATGCCATCACTCATGGTGACGCACGGGTGATCCACTCAAGAGTCGCTATATCAGCATTTTTAGACGTACCGTGCACGTGCGAATTGCAACATGCGTCTTCTTTGAATCGGTGATGTCCCCAGCGCCCGGAGTCAGTACGTCCGGATGATGGCGCATTGACCTGCAGTCCACAATTCGGCGTCGTCCGTGAATTCGCTCTGTGTTACTAGCGCAGCGACGTCACTGGAGGCACGCTGAGTATTCGTTCATTCGGCGCGTACGCCCGGACGCCCAGTGGTCCCGGAAGGGAAGACAGGTGATTGTCAAAGTCAAGAGCGGGGCGTTCTGGCTCTCCATTGTCGGCCTCGCTCTGGTCCTGGTACTGGCCGCATACCTCGTCGTATGGCCGGCCGGCCAGGGAGTAAGTCAAGAGACGAGCGTGCTGGCCAGGGTGATAGCCGCGACGGCGATCGGCGTGGTGCTCATGCTCGCCGGCGCGGTGGCGCTGTCCAATCAGCACCTCGTCAACCGCCTGCACGAGGCGGAGACCCGACAGCTGGCCCGCGACCACCAGCGCGGCGAGCACATGCGCATCGTGATCACGGCGTTGAGCGACATAGTCCAGCAGCTCGCCCAGTTCAGCAAGACCCTGGAGGAGACGGCCGGGCGGGCAAGCCCCGGGGAGCCTCCGCAACTGCACGTGCGCGAGGACCTCGGCAAGCTCAGCGCCATGGTGGAGCTGCTGCGCGAGGACCAGGAGGAGCTGTTCGAGGTGGTGACCCGGATGCAGGCCGACAACGTGACCGTCCTGCCGGTGCGCCGCGGCGACCCGAAGACCCGAGGCCCGGCGAGCCGCTGAGGTCACTGTCCCGAAGCGGCAGGAAGGGCACCTTCTGCAACGCCCCGCGTTGTAGAAGGTGCCCTTCCTGCCGCTTGGTCAGGCGGGGATGAGGGGGCGGGACGAGGGCGCGACGGGAGCCGGGAGGCTGCCTTCGCCGCCGAGGTAGCGGTGGATGGCGGCGGCGGCGCTGCGGCCCTCGGCGATCGCCCAGACGATCAGGGACGCGCCCTTGTGGGCGTCGCCGGCGACGAAGACGCCGTCGGCGGGGGTCTGCCAGTCCGGGCCGCACTCGACGGTGCCCCGCGGGCTGCGGGCCAGGCCGAGCTGTTCCAGGGCTCCGGTGGCGTCCGTGCCCTCGAAGCCGATGGCCAGCAGCACCAGGTCGGCCGGGATCTCCCGCTCGGTGCCGGCGACCTCGGTGACCACACCGCGGCCGTTCACCCGCTCGACGATCACGTCGACGAGTACGATCGCGCGGACGCGGCCCTGCTCGTCGCCGACGAAGCGCTGCACGGCCACGGAGAACACCCGGTCGCCGCCCTCCTCGTGCGCGGCGTAGTTGCGCAGGATCCACGGCCAGGTCGGCCACGGGTCGCGCTGCTCGTCGCGGGCATCCGGGGGCTGCGGGTACCGGTCGAGCTGGGTCACCGACGCCGCGCCCTGCCGGTGGGCCACGCCCAGGCAGTCCGCGCCGGTGTCGCCGCCGCCGATGATGATCACGTGCTTGCCCGCGGCGGTGACCGCCGGCTGCGGACCGCCCGCCACGGCCACATTGGCCTGGCTCAGGTGGACCATCGCCTGGTGGATCCCGGCCAGCTCCCGGCCCGGGGTGTCGGTCTCCCGCCCGGCGAGGGCGCCGGTGGCCAGCAGCACCGCGTCGTGCTCGGCGCGCAACTGCGCCGCGGACACGTCCACGCCCACGTTCACGCCGGTGCGGAAGGCGACGCCCTCGGCCAGCAGCTGCTCGACGCGGGCGTCGATGTGCTGCTTCTCCAGCTTGAAGTCCGGGATGCCGTAGCGCAGCAGGCCGCCGATCGCGTCGTCGCGCTCGTACACCGTCACCGCGTGACCGGCGCGGGCCAGCTGCTGGGCGGCGGCCAGACCGGCCGGGCCGGAGCCGACCACGGCCACCGTCTTGCCCGACGGGGCGACCGCCGGCTGCGGGCGGACCCGGCCGTTCTCGTACGCCCGGTTGATGATCTCGACCTCGACCTGCTTGATCGTCACAGCGCCGCCGGAGGCGGCCGACGTCGCGGTGTCGCCGATGGCCAGCACGCACGACGCCTCGCAGGGCGCCGGGCACAGCCGCCCGGTGAACTCCGGGAAGTTGTTCGTGCTGTGCAGCGACTGGATCGCCGCGTTCCAGTTGCCGGTCCGGACCAGGTCGTTCCAGTCCGGGATGCGGTTCCCGAGCGGGCAGCCCTCGTGGCAGAACGGGATGCCGCAGTCCATGCAGCGGCCCGCCTGCTCGCGGATCAGCTCGTCGTCGGCGGAGGGGTACACCTCGCGCCAGTCCATGATGCGCACCGGCACCGGCCGGCGGGCCGGCAGCCGCCGGCCGTAGCGCAGGAATCCGTTCGGGTCAGGCACGTGCCACCTCCATGACCGCGGCGTCGATGTCGCGGCCGGCAGCCTCGGCGGCCCGCATGGCTTCGATCACGCGCTTGTAGTCGCGCGGGATCACGGCGGTGAAGCGTTCCACGCTGCCCGCCCAGTCGGCCAGCAGCTTCTCCGCCACCGCCGACCCCGTCTCCTGGAAGTGCCGCTCGACGATCTCCAGCAGGCCCTCGGCCTCCACGTCGCCGACCGGACCGAGGTCCACCAGCTCCCGGTTGACCAGCAGCGGGTCCAGGTCCAGCACGAACGCGGCACCGCCGGACATGCCCGCGGCGAAGTTGCGCCCGGTCGGGCCGAGCACCACCACGGTGCCGCCGGTCATGTACTCGCAGCCGTGGTCGCCCACGCCCTCGACCACCGCGGTCGCACCCGAGTTGCGCACCGCGAAGCGCTGGCCGACCCGGCCGCGCAGGTACACCTCACCCGACGTCGCCCCGTACAGCAGGGTGTTGCCGGCGATGATGTGGTCCTCGGCGGCGAACTGGCTGCGCGCGTCCGGGCGCACGATCAGCCGCCCCCCGGACAGGCCCTTGCCCGCGTAGTCGTTGGCGTCGCCGAGCAGCCGCAGCGTGACGCCGCGTGGCACGAACGCGCCGAACGACTGCCCGGCCGTGCCGTGCAGGGTCACGTCGATGGTGCCGTCGGGCAGGCCCGCCCCTCCCGCGCGCCGCACGACCTCACCGCCCAGCATCGCGCCGACGCTGCGGTGCTCGTTGCGCACCGCCACGTCGAACCGCACCGGCGCGCCGGTCAGCAGCGCCGGCTCGGCGTGCCGCAGCAGCGTGTTGTCCAGCGACTTGTCCAGCCCGTGGTCCTGCTCGCGCACCTTGCGGGGCGCGTCGCCGTACGGCGAGCTCGGCAGGGCCAGCACCGGCGACAGGTCCAGCCCGTGCGCCTTCCAGTGCTCCGTGGCCGGGGCCAGGTCGAGCAGGTCGGCGCGGCCCACGGCCTCGTCGATGCTGCGCAGGCCCAGCGCCGCCAGCTGCTCGCGCACCTGCTCGGCGAGGAACCAGAAGAAGTTCTCCACGAACTCCGGCTTGCCGGTGAACCGCTCGCGCAGCACCGGGTTCTGCGTGGCGATGCCGACCGGACAGGTGTCCAGGTGGCAGACCCGCATCATGATGCAGCCCTCGACGATCAGCGGGGCGGTGGCGAAGCCGAACTCCTCCGCGCCCAGCAGCGCCGCCACGATCACGTCGCGGCCGGTCTTGAGCTGGCCGTCGACCTGCACGGTGACCCGGTCGCGCAGCCCGTTGAGCAGCAGCGTCTGCTGCGTCTCGGCCAGGCCCAGCTCCCACGGGGTGCCCGCGTGCTTGAGCGAGTTCAGCGGGGACGCGCCGGTGCCGCCGTCGTGGCCGGAGATCAGGATGACGTCGGCCTTCAGCTTGGCCACACCCGCCGCGACCGTGCCGACGCCGACCTCGCTGACCAGCTTGACGTGGACCCGCGCGCCGGGGTTGACGCACTTGACGTCGAACACCAGCTGCGCCAGGTCCTCGATCGAGTAGATGTCGTGGTGCGGCGGCGGCGAGATCAGGCCGACGCCCGGGGTGGCGTGCCGGGTCTTGGCGATCCACGGCCACACCTTGTTGCCGGGCAGCTGGCCGCCCTCGCCGGGCTTCGCGCCCTGCGCCATCTTGATCTGGATGTCGTCGGCGTGGACCAGGTATTCCGTGGTCACGCCGAAGCGGCCGGAGGCCACCTGCTTGACCGCCGAGCGGCGGGCCGGGTCGTACAGGCGCTCGACGTCCTCGCCGCCCTCACCGGTGTTGGACTTGCCGCCGATGCGGTTCATCGCGATCGCGAGGGTCTCGTGCGCCTCGGCCGAGATGGAGCCGTACGACATCGCGCCGGTGGCGAACCGCTTGACGATCTCCGTCGCGGGTTCGACCTCCTCGATCGGGATCGGCGTCGCGTCCCTGAACCGGAACAGCCCGCGCAGCGAGCCCGCCGCGGCCGCCAGGCCGTCGACCTTCTCGGTGTAGCGCTGGAACACGTCGTACTGGCCGGAGCGCGTGGCGTGCTGGAGCAGGAAGACCGTCTCCGGGTTGAACAGGTGCACCTCGCCCTCGCGCCGCCACTGGTACTCGCCGCCGACCTCCAGCCGCCGGTGCGACTGCTCCGCCGGGTTCGTCGGGTACGCCACCGCGTGCCGCGCCGCGACCTCGGCGTGGATCTCGGCCAGGCCGATGCCCTGGATGCGGCTGGGCGTGCCGGTGAAGTAGCGCTCCACCAGCTCCGAGGACAGGCCGACCGCCTCGAACACCTGCGCGCCGCAGTACGACGACACGGTCGAGATGCCCATCTTCGACATGATCTTCTGGATGCCCTTGCCCAGCGCCTTGACGACGTTGCGCACGGCCTTGTCGGGCGTGATGTTCGGCAGGATGCCGGTGGTGATCAGGTCCTCGACGCTCTCGAAGGCCAGGTACGGGTTGACCGCGGCCGCCCCGAAACCGACCAGCACCGCCGCGTGGTGCACCTCGCGGCAGTCGCCGGACTCGACGACCAGCGCCACCTGGGTGCGCGTCTGCTCCCGCACCAGGTGCTGGTGCACCGCCGCGGTGAGCAGCAGCGACGGGATCGGGGCCAGGTCGGCGGTGGAGTCGCGGTCCGACAGCACCAGGATGCGCACGCCGTCCTCGATCGCCTCGGACACGTGCCGGCGGATCTCGGTCAGCCGGGCCCGCAGCCCGTTCGCGCCGTCGCGCAGCGGGTACAGGCCGGAGACCCGCACCGCCTTGAAGCCGGGCAGGTCGCCGTCCTCGTCGATCGACAGGATCTTGGCCAGCTCGTCGTTGTCGATGACCGGGTACGGCAGCACGATCTGCCGGCAGCTGGTCGGGCCAGGGTCGAGCAGGTTGCCCTCCGGGCCGATGGTCGACGCGAGGCTGGTGACCATCTCCTCCCGGATCGCGTCCAGCGGCGGGTTCGTGACCTGCGCGAAGATCTGGTGGAAGTAGTCGTAGAGCAGCCGCGGCCGGCTCGACAGCGGCGAGATCGGCGTGTCGGTGCCCATCGAGCCCAGCGGCTCCGCCCCGGCCCGCGCCATCGGCCCGAGCAGGATCTTCAGCTCCTCCTCGGAGTAGCCGAAGGTCTGCTGGCGGCGCTGCACCGAGTCGTGGGTGTAGACGATGTGCTCGCGCTCGGGCAGGCCCTCCAGGTGCATCAGCCCGCTGTGCAGCCAGTCGGCGTACGGCTGCTCCGCCGCGAGCTCGCCCTTGATCTCCTCGTCGGAGATGACCCGTCCCTGCGCGGTGTCGACCAGGAACATCCGGCCCGGCTCCAGCCGGCCCTTGGCCACCACGGTCGCCGGGTCGAGGTCGAGCATGCCCGCCTCGCTGCCCAGCACGACCAGGCCGTCCTCGGTGCGCCACCAGCGCCCCGGGCGCAGGCCGTTGCGGTCGAGCACCGCGCCGACGACCGTGCCGTCGGTGAACGCGACGCTGGCCGGGCCGTCCCACGGCTCCATCAGGCTGGCGTGGAACTGGTAGAACGCCCGCTTCGCGGGGTCCATCACCGGGTCGTTCTCCCACGCCTCGGGGATCATCATCAGCACCGCGTGCGGCAGGCTGCGCCCGGTCAGGTGCAGCAGCTCCAGCACCTCGTCGAAGTTCGCCGAGTCGGACGCCTCCGGCGTGCAGATCGGGAACAGCCGGCGCAGGTTGCCCGGCAGCAGCGGGCTGGCCAGCAGGGCCTCGCGGGCCTGCATCCAGTTCTTGTTGCCCCGGATCGTGTTGATCTCACCGTTGTGCGCGATGAACCGGTACGGGTGGGCCAGCGGCCAGCTCGGGAAGGTGTTCGTGGAGAACCGCGAGTGCACCAGCGCGATCGCGCTGACCACACGCTCGTCGGACAGGTCCGGGAAGAACGACGCCAGCTGGTCGGGCGTGAGCATGCCCTTGTAGGTGATCGTGCGGCCGGACAGCGACGGGAAGTACAGCGGCACGCCGCGCTCGCGGCTCTCCCGCTCGGTCTGCTTGCGCACGCAGTAAGCCACGCGCTCCAGCTCCAGGCCGCTCAGCGGCTCGCCGTAGCGGGGTCCGGAGATGCTGTGCGCGGACAGGAACACCTGCCGGATCCGCGGGCGTGCGGCGTCGGCGGTCGCGCCCAGCCCTTCGGCCTCCACCGGCACGTCGCGCCAGCCGAGGATCTGCGCGCCCTCCACCAGGGCGTACTTCTCCAGCACGGTCAGCGCGCGGGCCTCGTCGGCGCCGTTGACGGGCAGGAAGACCAGGCCCGTCACGTACTGGCCGGCGGGCGGCAGCGGGAAGTCGACCACCTCGCGCAGGAAGGCGTCGGGGACCTGGATGAGGATGCCCGCGCCGTCGCCCGTGGTGGTCTCGGCGCCGCGCGCGCCGCGATGGTCCAGGCGGCACAGCGCGGACAGGCCGCGGGCCACCACGTCATGGCTGCGGCGGCCGTGCACGTCGGCCACGAAGGCCACGCCGCAGGAGTCGTGCTCGAAGGCCGGGTCGTAGAGACCGACGGCGGCGGGCGCGGTGGTCATACCAGGCTGCGTCGCGGCCGGAGCGGCCGTCATGCCAGGCTGCAGGGGGTGCGGGTACGGCGATGCCACCGGGCCTCCTGTCGTCACGGGGAATGAACATCGGTATCGGCCACGAACGGGGTGGGATGCCTGGATGCCGCGACAGCGATGGCGCGGGGGCTATGCCGGGTTCGTTTAGCGGTGCCTATCCGAGCGGGACGACGTCGGCCCTTGAATGAACCCGCAGGTTCAGCGGTACACGGACTCTCTCGCGCTGTCGCACGAGCATGGGGACGAGTCTGTGAGTGTTGAGTCTACGTTAAACGCCCTGGGTGTCCACCAGACACAGATTGATCACACGTCCAGATACTGGGAAGCTACTTCCCAGTTAGCAGGCACACGCGAGTGCGCCAGGCCGCTGCCCGTCGCGCGTCCGAGCCCGTGGCGGGCACATTTCCCGCGCGTGTCGGGCGCGTCGCGGAGGTTAACGGCCCGCCTCGGGATCGCCCCCGCCCCGCGCTCCCCACCCCACGAAGCATCGACGGCCGCCCACATCTCCATCGACGATCGCTGCTGGGGCCGCGATCCGGGGACCCGGGCGCGCGGCGCAGGTCCGCGGCGGCGGCCATCCGGTGTCAGCCGCCGGTGGCAGTTTCGACATTCGGCCGATATTCGGTGTTACCGGCCTTAGTCTGCGGCTGAAGGTCCGCTGCAGCGGGCCGCTCACGCGGGGCACGGCCCTCGCCGGTCGACGGGCGCGCCGACGGGCGTCACCGGCTCCGCTATGGCGGAAGGTGGACGACCGTGAATCCCACTGTGCAGGTCCTGCTCAGCGCGCTGGCGTACATCGCCCTCAAGGTGCTCGCCTGCGCCGCCATCCTGATCGTCGGCTGGATCATCGCCAAGGCGATCGGCAGCCTGGTCGACAAGGGCCTGGCCCGGGCCAGGTTCAACCACCTCGCGCAGCGCACGGGCATGAACCGATGGACCGGCCGCTACACGCCCAGCGGCCTGGTGGGCAAGCTCGTCTACTACGCGCTGCTGCTGTTCACGTTCCAGCTGGCGTTCAGCGTGTTCGGGCCCAACCCGATCAGCAACCTCATCGACACCGTGATCAGCTGGCTGCCGCGGCTCATCGTGGCCTGCGTGATCCTGGTGGTCGCGGTCGCCATCGCCAACGCCGTGTTCGACGTGATCACCAACGCGCTGTCGCACTTCTCGTACGGCCGCGCCGTCGGGCGCATCGCCCAGGTCGCGATCATCGCGTTCGGCGCGATCGCGGCGCTCAACCAGATCGGCGTCGCCACCACCATCACCATGCCGGTGCTGGTCGCCGTCCTGGCCACCATCGCCGGCATCCTCATCGTCGGTGTCGGCGGCGGCCTCATCGCCCCCATGCGGGAACGCTGGGAACGCGCCCTGAACAAGGTCGAGGAAGAGGGCTCCCGCGTCTCCGAGCACCTCAAGACCCGCGCCGCCGAGCAGCGCGCCGCCGACACCGCCGCCCTGTCCAAGGACCGCGGCGACACCATGGTCCAGCCCAAGTACCCCGGCGAGAAGCCCTCCGACGTCAAGCCGTCGGCCAAGGAGGCCGCCGACAAACTCACCGAGAAGGCCACCGCCCTCCGCAAGGACATGCAGGGCCCCGAACTCTGACCGACCGACCTTTCACGTGTTGATCATGAACTTATGGCACGGCTCGACGGCGTGTCCCCGGCCTAACCTCATGATCGATTCCGGCCTACCGTCGCACCGTCGGGTGATCATGAAGTTGTGGGCACGACACACCGGTGAGCCGTGCCATAAGTTCATGATCAACCCGGCGCAGGGCGGTGCAACCCGGCGCGGGGCGGCGGAGGGCGGGCGCGGGGCGGCGGGCCTGAGGGCAGGCGGCAGGGGGTCAGGCGGCGGGGGGTTGCCAGTCGGCGGCGACGGTGGCGGCGCGGTCCAGGACACGGGGGGCCAGCGCGCCGAAGGCGCGGTCGCGGGCGCGGGTGACCAGGTTGCCGCGCGGGGCGAGCACCGCGCCGACACGCTGGGTCTGGCGGACCACCTGGGCGGCGCGGGACCGGCGGGAGGCCGAGTACGCGGCGAGCGCGGCGTTGCAGCCCGGCCCGGGGATCGCCGGGTGCAGCAGGGAGCGCAGCGTGGCCGCGTCCTCCAGGGCCAGCCCGGCCCCCTGGGCGAGGTGGTGCGGCATGGCGTGGGCGGCGTCGCCGACCAGCGCGAAGCCGCCGGTGCCGACCGGGAAGGCCAGCTCGTTGGGCAGTGGGCGCAGCTGGCGGCCGTCCTGCTGCACCAGGTCGTCGGGCTCGGTCGCGGCCAGCAGGTCCGCGATCGGGGCGTGCCAGCCGGCGAACCAGCGCTTGAGCAGCTTCAGCTGGGTGGCCTTCGACTCCGGGCGGGCCGCCCCGGCGACGGTGGCGGTCCAGTAGATGCCGCCCCGGCTGGACGCGCCGGAGCTGCCCCGGTCGCCGAGCGAGGCGGCCAGGAAGCGGTAGCCGCCACCCAGCGTCTCCCCGGCCAGCACCAGGTCGTCGGGCAGTTTCGGGGCGCGATACCAGGGGATGACCGCGCGCCAGGCGGCGTAGCCGGAGCTGACCGCGATCGACTGCGGCGCGAGCCGGGCCCGCAGCGTGCTGTCGGCCCCGTCGGCGGCGACGATGACGTCGGCCTCCCAGGTGTGCCGGCCGTCGCCGACCGCGGGCCGGTCACCGGGACGGGCGTGCATGCTGCGCACGGTGATGCCGGTGCGGATCTCGATCTGGTCGCCGAGCCCCGCGATGAACGTGTCGTGCAGGTCCTCGGCGTGCACGACCACGGCCTGCGCGGTGCCGGGCGTCGGCTGGGCGAGGTACTGCCCGTCGGCCCGGCGCAGCCCGCCGGACGGGACCGGGGTCGCGATGGCGGCCAGGCCGCCGCCGAGGCCGAGGGAGCGCAGCGCGGCGACGGCGTTGGGCCACAGCAGCAGCGCGGCGGGGTCGGCCCGCAGCCGGTCCGCCCGCTCCAGCAGGGTGACCCGCCAGCCGGTGCGCGCGAGCGCCCCCGCCGTGGCGAGGCCGCCGACGCCCGCACCGACCACCACCGCGCTGCGCATCGCTCAGTCCTTCGTCGAGGAGGTCTTCTGCGCCGACAGGTCCGAACCCTCATCGGAGGGGTCGTCGAACTCGTCCGACACGGCCTTCGGTGTGCCGTCGCCGTCCGCGTCGGCGTCGCCGGTAGCGGCGGCGGGGCGGGTGCCGTCGGCCAGGAAGGCCTGATACTGCGCCTCGGTGACGATCGTGAAGCCCTTGGCGGGCTCACCGTCGGCGTCGACGTTCGGGATCAGGAACTCCTGCGGGCCCTTGCGGAGGAAGAAGAACGCCGCCGCGCCGAGGAAGACGATGATCGAGGTCCAGACGTTGAGGCGCATGCCGCCGATGATGGTGGCGGTGTCGGTGCGCATCGCCTCGATCCAGCCGCGGCCCAGCGTGTACAGCATCACGTACAGCGCGAAGGCGCGGCCGCGGCCGAACTTGAAGCGCTTGTCGAGGGCGTACACGACACCGGCGACGCCGAGGTTCCACAGCAGCTCGTAGAGGAAAGTCGGGTGGTAGAGGCCCTCGCGCAGCTCGGGCTCGCCGTCGGGGCCGAGCATGGCCTGGCCGGGCTGGGTGTCGGACATGACGTGCACCTGCAGGCCCCACGGCAGGTCGGTCTTGCCGCCGTACAGCTCGTTGTTGAACCAGTTGCCGAGCCGGCCCACGGCCTGCGCCAGCGGCAGCCCGACCGCGATGGTGTCGGCCACGAAGCTGAACGACATGCCGAGCTGGCGGCAGGCCAGCCAGGCGCCGACCGCGCCACCCGCGACGCCGCCCCAGATGCCGAGGCCGCCCTCCCAGATGTAGAGCGCCTTGACCAGGTCGCCGCCGGCGCCGAAGTACGCGTCGGGCGAGCTGAGCACGTGGTAGATGCGCGCGCCGACGATGCCGAACGGCACCGCCCACACGGCGATGTCGAGCACGGCCCACGGCGGGGCACCCCGGCTGCGCATCCGCCGGTCGGTGACGATGCAGGCGAGCACGATGCCCGCGATGATGCACAGCGCGTACGCCCGCAGCGGCACGGGTCCGAGTTGCCAGACCGCCGTGGACGGGGACGGGATGGAGGCGAGGTTCACGAGCCAGAACCCTACCGCCCACACCCCCCAACTCCACACCCCCGCCCGTCCCCTCATTTCGGCTGATCATGAACTTATGGGCGGGTTCGACGGCGTGTCGCCGCCCTAACTTCATGATCGATCTGACGGATTCCGGTCAGACGAGCCACTGGGCACCGTGGCGGTGGTGGAACGGAAGGATGTCGAGGTCGGGGTCGTACGGGTGGCGTACGGCCGCGCGGAGGGCTCCGCGCAGGCGCTGGCGGGCCTTGCGCTCCTCCTCGCGGGCGAAGCGGCCCGCGTCGGCGGAGCCGGGGCTCCGGCGGGCCGAGCGGTGGACCTCCACCCGGTGGCGAAGGCGCTGCGGCCGCGGACGGCGTCCCTCCCGGCGGGCATCACGCAGGCAGGCACGGCTGTATCGCAGGTCGCAAAGCTCCGCCACCCGCAGCGCGGGCAGCGTGGCGGGGGTCATCCGCTGGTGGTTCATGGAGAGATGTTGGACAGAACGGGACAAAGCGGCTCCTTCCGGTAGCCGCCAGGTCATTCCTGGCAGCTACTGGAAGCCGCCGGGCCCGTCACCGCGTTTGGTCACGGCCCGATCGCACACCCGCGCCATCGCCGCGCCGCCGTCTCGTCGACCACCCGAGTCGACGCCGCGGCCCACCCACCGTCGCGCCCGCCGTCCACTCGGTTGATCATGAAGTTATGGCTGCGACACGCCGTCGAACCTTGCCATAAGTTCATGATCAACCGGAGGGGGAAGGGGTCAGGGGGTGAGGCCGGAGCGGAGGTCTTGGGTGAGGGTTCGCAGGGCGGGTAGGCCGCCGTCGGCTAGGGCCGAGACGAGGGCGCTGCCGACGATGACGCCGTCGGCGTACGCGCCGACCTCGGCGGCCTGGGCGCCGCTGCGCACGCCGAGGCCGACGCCGACGGGCAGGTTGCCCGCGGCGGCCTTGACCCGGGAGACCAGGGTCGGGGCGGCGCTGGAGGTGCTGTCGCGGGCGCCGGTGACACCCATGACCGCGGTGGCGTACACGAAGCCGCGGCAGTGCGCCACGGTCATCGCGATGCGCTCGTCCGTCGACGACGGGGAGACCAGGAAGATCCGGTCGAGCTTGTGCGCGTCGGAGGCGGCCAGCCACTCCTGCGCCTCGTCCGGGATCAGGTCCGGGGTGATCAGGCCGGAGCCGCCGGCGGCGGCCAGGTCCCGGGCGAACGCGTCGACGCCGTACTTCTCGATCGGGTTCCAGTAGCTCATGATCAGCACGGGCACGCCCGCGCCGGAGACGGCCTCGACGGTGTGCAGCACGTCGCGGGTGCGCACACCCCCGGCCAGCGCCTGCTCGGTGGCCCGCTGGATGACCGGGCCGTCCATGACCGGGTCGGAGTACGGCAGGCCGATCTCCACCAGGTCGACCCCGGACTCGATCATCGCCTTGACCGCGGCGATGCCCTCGGCCACCGACGGGAACCCGGCAGGCAGGTAACCGACCAGCGCGGCCCGCCCCTCGGCCCGCGCCTTCTCGAACGCGACGCTGACGCTCACTGTGCCACCTTCCGTTCGCGACTGCGGGGCTCGCTGCGCTCACCTCGGCCGGAGGCCGAGCCGGAAAAGCTGTTCGCGCTCACCCGATCACTTCCCCGCTGTCGAACAGGCCGAAGTACTCGCCCGCGGTGTGCATGTCCTTGTCGCCGCGGCCGGACAGGTTCACGATGACCGTCGGCTCGTGGCCCAGCTCCTGGCGCAGCGCCGGGATCTCGCGCAGCATGCCGGCCAGCGCGTGCGCGCTCTCGATCGCCGGGATGATGCCCTCGGTGCGGCACAGCAGCGCGAACGCGTCCATCGCCTCGGCGTCGGTGACCGGCTGGTAGCGGGCCCGGCCCTGGTCGTGCAGCCAGGCGTGCTCGGGGCCGACCGACGGGTAGTCCAGCCCCGCCGAGATCGAGTGCGACTCGATGGTCTGGCCGTCCTCGTCCTGCAGCAGGTACGACCGGGAACCGTGCAGCACGCCGTGGCTGCCGCCGGTGATGCTCGCCGCGTGCCGGCCGGTCTCGACGCCGTCGCCGCCGGCCTCGAAGCCGTACAGCCGCACGGACTCGTCGGGCACGAACGCGTGGAACATGCCGATCGCGTTGGAGCCGCCGCCCACGCACGCCGCGACCGCGTCCGGCAGCGCGCCGGTCAGCGCGAGGCACTGCGCCCGCGCCTCGACGCCGATGCCGCGCACGAAGTCGCGCACCATCGCCGGGAACGGGTGCGGGCCCGCCGCGGTGCCCAGCAGGTAGTGGGTGTCGTCGACGTTGGTGACCCAGTCGCGCAGCGCCTCGTTGATGGCGTCCTTCAGGGTGCGCGAGCCGGTCGTCACCGGGATGACCGTCGCCCCGAGCATCTTCATCCGGGCCACGTTCAGGGCCTGCCGCTTGGTGTCGACCTCGCCCATGTAGACCACGCACTCGAGGTCCAGGTACGCCGCGGCGGTCGCGCTGGCCACGCCGTGCTGGCCCGCGCCGGTCTCGGCGATGACCCGGCCCTTGCCCATGCGCTTGGTCAGCAGGGCCTGGCCGAGCACGTTGCGCACCTTGTGCGCACCCGTGTGGTTGAGGTCCTCCCGCTTGAGCAGGATGCGTACGTCGCCGACGTGAGCCGACAGGTGCGTGGCGTCGTACAGCAGGGACGGGGTGCCCGCGTACTCGCGCAGCATCCGCTCGAATTCGCCGGTGAACTCGGGGTCCGCCATCGCCTTGCGGTAGTGCGCGTCCAGCTCGTCCAGCGCCGCGATCAGCGCCTCCGGGACGAACCGGCCGCCGTACGGGCCGAAGTGGCCCCTGTCGTCGGGCAGCATGTGCCCCTCCTTCGGCGTACGCCGCCCCGATGGCTCGGGGCGGTCCAGCGAAGCGTCAGCGGGTCGGCCGCGGCGTTGCGGGGTGGTTGCCGGCGTTGACGAGTTCGGCGACCGCGTCGCGCGGGCTCTTCTGCGTCACCAGGCCCTCCCCGACGAGCACGGCGTCCGCGCCCGCCGAGGCGTACTTGATCAGGTCCAGCGGACCCCGCACCCCCGACTCGGCGATCTTGAGGACGCTGTTCGGCAGGCCGGGCGCGATGCGCTCGAACACCGTGCGATCCACCTCAAGTGTGCGCAGGTTGCGGGCGTTCACACCGATGACGCGGGCGCCGGCCTCCAGGGCCCGGTCCGCCTCCTCCTCGGTGTGCACCTCGACCAGCGGGGTCATGCCCAGCGACTCGATGCGGTCCAGCAGGCCCGTCAGCACCTTCTGCTCCAGCGCCGCCACGATCAGCAGCACCAGGTCCGCGCCGTACGCCCGCGCCTCGTGCACCTGGTACGCCGAGCAGATGAAATCCTTGCGCAGCACCGGAATCTGCAGGCGCGCCCGCACCGCGGCCAGGTCGTCCAGCGAACCGCCGAACCAGCGTCCCTCGGTCAGCACGCTCACCGCGCGAGCGCCGCCCGCCTCGTACTCCGCGGCCAGCTCCGCCGGGTCCGGGATCTCCGCCAGCGCGCCCTTCGACGGCGACGAGCGCTTCACCTCGGCGATCACACCGACGCCGGAGCGGCGCAGCGCCGCGTACGCGTCCAGGGGTGGCGCGGCAGCCGCCGCGCGCTTCTTGATCTCGTCCATGGAGACCTGATTCTGGCGCGCCTCGACGTCCTCACGGACCCCCGCGATGATCTCGTCGAGCACGCTGCCGCCGCTGTCTCGCATCGATGCGCTCGGGGCCGGCTCGCCAGGCTCCATGCTGCTCAGCTCGTCGGATGCCATGGCCAGACTCTAGGCACTGCCCCACCGCGCAAGGTGAACGGGGTATGGCGTGCCTCACCAATTGGGCTAGTGCATAATGCTCTGCTTCTGGCGTCCGCCTCCGGCGGACGCGGCGATCGGCCTCTCAGCCGATCGCACCCGCGCGTCGCTACATCGCTGCGCGATGTCACGCTCCTTCACGGGTGCGACCGGCGGCCGATCGCGGGGGTTACCCGTCACGTCTGGGCTGGGCGGTGCGGATGAAGTCGGCGAGGCGAGGGCCGTGTTCGACGCGGGCCCGGGTGGGGTCGGCGGCTATGCGGCGGGTGAGTTTGCGGATGCCTTCGGGGTCGTCGCCGGCGACCACGAGCAGGTTGCCGGTGCCTCTGCCGCGCAGCAGGGCGGCGTCGGCGACGACGGCCACCTGGGTGAAGACCTCGCGGAGGGTGGCGGCCTGGCGGCGGGCGGTGGTCAGGGGGGCCACGTCCATGATGTTGGCGAGGTACCAGCCGCCGGGGCGGAGCACACGTCGTGCGGCCTGGGCGAACTCCACGGTGCTGACGTGCGGGGGGACCTTGTTGCCGGTGAAGATGTCGGCGACGATCACGTCCGCCGAAGCGGGTTCGGCCTGCTCCAGTGCGGCGCGGGCATCGGCGATGATCAGCTCGATGTCAGGGTCGTCCAGGGGGAGCCGCGTAGTGACCAGCTCGGCGAGGGCCCGGTCGAGTTCCACGACGCGCTGGCGGCTGCCGGAACGCAGCACGGACAGGCAGCGGGGCAGGGTCAGCGCGCCGCCGCCGAGGTGCAGCACGTCGAGGGCGCCGGACGGGGACACCGCGTCGATGACGTCGGCGAAGCGGCGGATGTAGTCGAACGCGATCAGCGTCGGGTCGTTGAGGTCGACGTGCGACTGCGCGGTGCCGTTGAGCTTCAGCAGCCAGGCGTCGGGCAGGTCCGGGTCGGGGATCAGCTCGGCGGTGCCGGTGTCCACCCGGACGATCAGCGCCCGGTCAGACCCGCGGATCATCGGTGAGGTCCTCGCCCCGGTCGAGCGCGTCCCACAGGTCGCGGGTGTCCTCGGCGCGCGGCGCGGCCGGGGCCGTCCGCCGGGCATGGCTGCCGGAGCGCCGCCAGTACCAGACCGCGACCACGCCCGCGGCGAGCGCGAGCAGCGCGGGACGCACCCACGACACCGTGCCGCCGGGCACGAACCACAGCACCGCCAGGGCCGCGAGCACCCCGATCACGATCCATCGGGTACGCCGGGAGCGGGCGCGCCGCCCCTCGTCCGCCGCCACCGGTTCCGCCCCGCGGTCACTCACGACAGCCGCGGCGTGCGGGTCGGCGGTCATCGGGCGGCCCGCAGGGTCTGCGCGGTGGCGATCGCGGCCAGTACCGCCATCGCCTTGTTCTGCGTCTCCAGCTCCTCGGCAGCCGGATCGGAGTCGGCCACCACCCCGGCCCCGGCCTGCACGTACGCGACGCCGTCGCGCAGCAGCGCGGTGCGGATCGCGATCGCCATGTCCAGGTCGCCGCCGAAGCCGAAGTAGCCGACCGTGCCGCCGTACAGGCCGCGCCGGGTCGGCTCCAGCTCCTCGATGATCTCCATGGCGCGCACCTTCGGCGCGCCGGACAGCGTGCCCGCCGGGAACGTGGCGGCCAGCGCGTCCAGCGGCGAGACGCCCTCGCGCAGCTCGCCGACCACGGTCGAGACGATGTGCATGACGTGGCTGTAGCGCTCGACGGTGGCGAACTCCGGCACCTCGACGGTGCCCGCGCGCGACACCCGGCCCAGGTCGTTGCGGCCCAGGTCGACGAGCATGACGTGCTCGGAGCGCTCCTTCGGGTCCGCGATCAGCTCCGCGGCCAGCGCCGCGTCGGCCTCCGGGGTATCGCCCCGCGGCCGGGTGCCCGCGATCGGGTGCAGCAGCGCGCGGCGTACGCCGTCGTCGCCCTTGGCGATCTTCACGTGCGCCTCGGGGGACGATCCGACGATGTCGAAGTCGTCGAAGCGCAGCAGGTACATGTACGGGCTGGGGTTGGTGGCCCGCAGCACCCGGTAGACGTCGAGCGGGTCGGCCTCGGTGCGCGTCTCGAAGCGCTGCGAGACCACGATCTGGAAGCAGTCGCCGGCCCGGATCGCCTCCTTGGCCACCTCCACCGCCTTGCCGAACTCGCCGGACGGGGTGCGCGACACCAGCTCCGCGGGCCGCACCGCGGTCACCGTGGAGATCATCGGCGGGGTGGGCCGGGACAGCGCCGTCGTCATCGCGTCGAGCCGGCCGATCGCGTGGTGGTACGCCGCCGTGACCTGCTCGTCGTCGGCGTGCTCGGGCAGCACCGCGTTGGCGACCACGATCGCCTGGCCCAGGAAGTGGTCCAGCACCACCAGGTCGGTGGCCAGGAACAGGCCCAGCTCCGGCACGTGCAGGTCGTCGTCGGCCAGCCGCGGCAGCCGCTCGAACCGGCGCACCAGGTCGTACGACAGGAAGCCGACCAGTCCCCCGGTCAGCGGCGGCAGCCCCTCGTCGTCGGTCTCGGAACCGGTCAGCGCGGCGACGGTGGCCCGGAGCACGCTCACCGGGTCGCCCTTGACCGGCACGCCGTCCGGCGGGCTGCCCAGCCAGTGCGCCTGCCCGCCGCGCTCGGTCAGCGTCGCCAGGCTGCGCACCCCGATGAAGGAGTAGCGCGACCACGCCGTGCCCGCCGCGCCCGCGCCCTGCTCGGCGGACTCCAGCAGGAAGGTCCCCGGCCCGCCGGCCACCTTGCGGTACACGCCGACCGGCGTCTCCGCGTCGGCCAGCAGCCGGCGCGTCACCGGCACCACCCGGCGACGGGCCGCCCGTGCCCGGAACCCGGCCAGGTCGGGGCTGACCGTCCCACTGCTCGCCGCGCTCATGCTCGTGCCCCGCTCCGCTCGGCTTCGGCCTCGACCGGAAGCTCGTCGGTGAAGCAGGTTCGGGTGCCGGTGTGGCACGCCGGGCCCACCTGATCCACGCTGACCAGCAGCGCGTCACCGTCGCAGTCCAGCGCCACGGACTTCACGAACTGGTGGTGGCCGGAGGTCGCGCCCTTCACCCAGTACTCCCCGCGGCTGCGCGACCAGTAGGTGGCCCGGCCGGTGGACAGCGTGCGCCGCAGCGCCTCGTCGTCCATCCAGGCCAGCATCAGCACCTCCCCGGTGTCGTGCTGGCGCACGACGGCCGCGACGAGCCCGTCGCGATCACGCTTCAGACGGTTGGCGATCCGCGGATCCAACTGCTCGGTCCCTGACACAAGCGAATTCTCCCTCACCGCCTGCCGCGCCGCCGCGCCGGTGCGGCCGACGTCTCACCACCGCCCGCTTCCGCCATGATCGTCCGACTTGCCAGGCATTCGTGCGTATCTTGATCCGGCTTACCCACGACTGCCAGGCACGTCGAGTGATCGAGTGGTCCCGGTCACAGTTTTGGACGCTGGGATGAAGCGAGAACGGGCAGCCCGGCGGTACCTTGTCGGGCATCTGCGCGCAGCGCCCGCGGGCGCTCTCCCCCACCGCGAGAGCCGAGGAATCGCATGACCAACCCCCACTTCGCGCCGCTCCCGGCGCACATCCCCACCTTCATCCCACCGGCGCAGCAGCCTGCGCCCGCGGCCGATGCCGCCGACGAACTCGAGCCCACCCTGCAGCTGAGCCCGCACCAGCGGGCCGCGCTGCTGGCCCAGACCAGCGAGCTGCCCACCCTCGCCCCGAAGGCCGACGAGACGGCGGACGGCCCCGAGGACCCGGAAGCGGAAGCCGACGACGAGAGCCCGCAGGCGGCAGCCGACGCGAGCGACGAGCAGTCCGACGAGGACGACGCTCCGCAGGCGGCAGCCGACGAGCACGACACCCCTGACGGGACGGCCGACGCCGACGAGTCTCCCGAAGCCGAGGCGGACACCGCCGAAGCGGAGCCCACCGACGCCGAGGCGGAGACGGACGGCGACGACCAGCCCGAGGCCCAGGCCGAGGGCGACGAGCCCGAGGCGCAGGCCGACGACGAGAGCGACGATGGGCTCGAAGCACACGCGGACGACGAGGAGGCCGCCGAAACGGCGACCGACGTCGACGCCGAAGCAGAGGACACCGCCGAGGTGACCGCCGCCGACGAGACGGCTGACGCGCGGGCCGACGCCGACGAGTCCCCGGAGGGCGAGGACGAGGCCGCGATCGACGCGCGGGCCGACGGCGAGGAGTCCGCCGAGACTGACCTGGCCGAGTCCGCCGGGGCTGACGCCGAGGACGACGAGGACGCGGTCGAGGCGGTCGACGCGCAAGCCGACGAGACGGCCGAGGCCGGGGACAACGCGGACGACGACGAGGAGCCGGAAGCGGAAGCCGACGCGCAGGTGGACGCGGAGGCCGACGCGGACGCGGAGGCTGAGGACGTCGCGGAGGTGGACGCGGAGGCCGAAGCGGACGACGAAGCCGAAGCCGACCTGGTGGCCGAGGCAACCGAAGCCGACGAGGACGCGACCCCGGAGGCGGAGACCGACGTGGAGGCGGACGCCGAAGCCGTGGTCGAGGAGTCCGACGACGTGGCGGAGGTCGTCGAGGCGCAGGCCGAGGACGACGGACCGGACGCCGAGGGCGACCAGGACGCCGAGGTCGAGGTGGCGGTCGGCGACGAGTCCGCCGAGGACGACGACATCGTCGACGCCGTGATGGAGCCGGTCGAAGTTCCGGCCGAGGAGGTGGCGGAGCCGACCGTCGAGGAGGCGTCCGCCGAGGTCGCCGACGAGGCGGAGGTGGCGCCGGTCGGGGGGATCGACGCCGCGGCCGAGGACGCCGACGACGAGGACGAGGACGAGGACGACGAGGAGTCGGACGTGGCCCAGGTGGCGCCGACCGCGACCGCGTTGCGGCCGGGGGACGTGACGGAGACGCCGATCGCGGTGTGGGAGGCGGAGCAGGCGCAGCGCTTCCGCGACGCGTGGCGCGAGGTGCAGACCCGGTTCGTGGACGAGCCCGAGTCGGCGCTGAACGACGCGCAGGCGCTGGTCAGCGAGGCGGTGTCGGCGCTGGCCGCGCAACTGCTGGCCGAGCAGGGCGACCTGGACCCGCGCCAGGGCGCGGCCGCGGACACCGAGGCGATGCGCATCGCCATGCGCGGTTACAAGAACTTCCTCGACCGCGTGCTCGCACTCTGAGCCGGAACCCGGAGGGCCGTCTCGGCGGCCCTCCGGGATCGCGGTCCATATAGGCGCATTGCCAGGCGCACAGAATTCACCTACCGTTGAGTTCAACAAGCGTTGAATTCCTACGGAGGACCCCATGACATCCGCGATCGAGGTCGCCGACCTCGTCGTACACCGGGGAGCCAGGCCCGTGCTGCACGGCCTGAGCTGCACGATCCCGGAAGGCAGCGTGACCGGCCTGCTCGGGCCGTCCGGCAGCGGCAAGACCACGCTGATGCGCGCGATCGTGGGCGTCCAGGTGGTCCGCTCGGGCACGGTCACCGTGCTGGGCCGGCCGGCGGGCGACGCGAGACTGCGCAAGGAGATCGGCTACCTGACGCAGGCCCCCAGCGTGTACGCCGACCTGACGGTGCGCGAGAACGCCCGCTACTTCGCCGCGCTCTACGGGCTCGGCCAGGCCGAGGCCGACGCCGCGGTGCGGGACGTGGGCCTGGCCGAGGCCGCGTCGCAACTGGTCGGGAACCTGTCCGGCGGGCAGCGCAGCCGGGCCTCGCTGGCCTGCGCCATCGTCAGCAAGCCGAAGGTGCTGATCCTCGACGAGCCGACCGTCGGGCAGGACCCGGTGCTGCGCGACGAGCTGTGGGCGCAGTTCCGCGAGCTCGCCGAGCGCGGCTCGACCCTGGTGGTGTCCAGCCACGTGATGGACGAGGCCAACCGCTGCGACCGGCTGCTGCTCATCCGCGAGGGTCTGCTGATCGCCGACGACACCCCCGCCGCGGTCAAGGCGTCCGCCGGCACGGACGACCTGGACCAGGCCTTCCTCACCCTGATCCGGCGTCAGGGCGGCGTGCCCGCCCCGCGCGCCACCGGCGAAGCGAGCGAGGTCCCGTCATGATCCTGCTGCACACCACCGGGCGCATCCTGCGCCAGCTGCGCCACGACCGCCGTACCGTGGCGATGCTGGTGGCCGTGCCCACGCTGCTGCTGACGCTGCTCTACTTCATGTACGACAGCCAGGCGGGCGTGTTCGACCACATCGCACTGATCATGCTGGGCGTCTTCCCGTTCATCATCATGTTCCTGATCACCAGCATCGCCATGCTGCGCGAGCGCACCACCGGCACGCTGGAGCGGATGCTGACCACCCCGCTGCGCAAGACCGACCTGCTCTTCGGCTACGGCCTCGCCTTCGGGGTGGCCGCGGCGGTGCAGGCGGGCTTCGCCACGGCGCTGGCCTACCTGCTGCTCGACCTGGACACCCAGGGCGCGGCCGGGTACGTCGTCATGATCGCGGTGGCGAACGCGGTGCTGGGCATGGCGCTCGGACTGCTGGCCAGCGCGTTCGCCAAGACGGAGTTCCAGGCGGTGCAGTTCATGCCGGTGCTGGCGGTGCCGCAGCTGCTGCTGTGCGGGCTGTTCGTGCCGCGCGAGCTGATGGCGGGCTGGCTGCAGGCGATCAGCGACGTGCTGCCGCTGACGTACGCCGTCGAGGCGCTGCAGGAGGTCGGCGCGCACGCCGAGCCGACCGGCACGATGTGGCGCGACTTCGGCATCGTCGCCGGCGCGGTGGTGGTGGCGCTGGTCGCCGCGGCGGGCACGCTGCGCCGCCGCACCCCCTGACACCACACGCCCGGCCCGTCCGGGAGAATCGTCACCGACGAGCACGGACGTCCCCGGCAGGCCGCCTTCGGCAAGCCGGGGACGCGCCGCGTACCGAGGAAGGGCGAGATGAAGCGCAGCCGCACCGGGCGCCGGCCGGGCAACCCCGACACCCGCGAGGCCATCCTGGCCGCGGCGCGCGAGCTTTTCGCGGAGAAGGGCTTCGACGCCGCGACGATGCGCGCCATCGCCGCCGCGGCCGAGGTCGACCCGGCCCTGGTGCACCACTACTTCGGCACCAAGGAGCAGCTCTTCGTCGCCACGATGCAGTTCCCGATGGACCCGCGGGAGCTGATCGAGCAGGTCGTGGCGGGGGGCAAGGACGAGGCGGGGGTACGCCTTGCGCGCGTCTTCGTGACGATCTGGGACTCGCCGGTCGGGGCGATCGGGGCGTCGCTGGTCCGCTCCGCGATGAGCAACGAGTGGACCATGCGCCTGCTGCGCGAGTTCCTGATCACGCAGATCCTGCGCCGGGTGCAGACCGAGTTGAAGCTCGACGCGGCGGACGCCCCGCTGCGCGCCTCACTGGTCGCCAGCCAGATCAGCGGGCTGGCCCTGATGCGGTACATCATGAAGCTCGAACCGCTGGCCTCGCTGTCGGCCGACCAGGTGGTCGCCGCCGTCGCGCCGAACCTGCAGCGCTACATCACCGGCGACCTCGGCCAGGGCGAAGCGATCCTGCCGTAGTGCCGGTCGGGGCACCCTGGCCGGGTCACTGGCCGGCCGGGGTCACCGGCCGGGGGTGCGCCCAGACTGGTCAGGCCACCGACGCCGCGGGCTCGGCCGCCGCGTAGTCCTCGACGTCGATCTCGGTCAGGTGCCCGGTCGGGCATTCCAGCCGCACCTCGGCGACGTCCATCCGGTACAGCCGGAAGCCGCGGTCCACGTCGAGCAGGTCGCTGACCGGGTTCACCGCGGCGAACTCCAGGGCCGCGGCACGGGCCTCGACGCCCTCCAGTGCGGTGGCCCAGCCCGACACCCAGACCCGCGCCCCGCGGGACTCCCCCACCGCGAGCACGACGGCGGTGTCGTCGCCCTCCCCGTCGCGGGGCCGAAGCGCGCTGTCGAGCCGGCCGCCCTCGCGGCACAGCAGCATCGGGCGTCCTTCGTGGTCGGTGGCGTGGCGCACCCGGTACGGGCTGGCGTGGAACGGCACCTGGGCCACGCCGGGCAGGCGGCCGGCGGTCAGGGTGCGGGCGATCTCGGCGGGGTGCGGCACGGCGGTCCTCCAACATCGGTTAGGCTTACCTTCGTTAGGCGAGCCTAACCTATGACATCCGGACGTTGGAGGCACCCTCGTGAACCAAGCGCGGCCCAAGGCGAAGCTGTCCCGGGCACTCGGCATTCCGCTGACCCGCAAGTGCGTGAAGTACTTCGAGCGCCGGCCGTTCCCGCCGGGCGTGCACGGGCGGGCCCGCAAGAAGCCCTCCGACTACCAGGTCCGGCTGCTGGAGAAGCAGCGCCTGCGCCACCAGTACTTCATCAGCGAGACCCAGCTGCGCAACCAGTTCGACAAGGCCGCCCGCAGCTCCGGCAAGACCGGCGAGACCCTGCTCGTCGCCCTGGAGTGCCGCCTCGACGCCCTGGTCCTGCGTGCCGGCTTCGCCCGCACCATCTACCAGGCACGCCAGGCAGTCGGCCACGGCCACATCGCCGTAGACGGCCACAAGGTCGACCGCCCCTCGTACCGCGTCAAGCCCTGGCAGACCATCACCGTCCGCGAGCGCAGCCGCACCAAGCCCCCGTTCCAGATCGCCGCCGCCGGCGCCCACCTCGACGGTCCCACGGCCCCCTACCTAGAGGTGAGCCTGAGCGACCTGCACGCCACCCTCACCCGCGAACCGCTGCGCACCGAGATCCCCGTCATCTGCGACGAGCAACTGGTCGTCGAGTTCTACTCCCGCTGACCCCCGCCCCAGACCGCGACGATCTTGCTTGAACTGTGGGTATGACACGCCCGTAAGGGGCATATCCCAACAGTTCACGCAAGATCGTCGCGGTCTGGGGTCAGCGGGTCTGTTCGAGCCAGGAGGCGTAGAGCTTGGCGTAGACGGAGTCCTCGGCGGTGACGAGGGTGTCGTGGTGGCCGCGCTGGATCACTACGCCCTTGTCGACGACGATGACCTCGTCGGCGGACTGGGCGGTCGACAGGCGGTGGGCGATGGCGACCGTGGTGCGGCCTCGGGTGACCGCGTCGAGGGTGCGTTGGAGGCGGACCTCGGTGGCGGGGTCGACGGCGCTGGTGGCCTCGTCGAGGACGAGCAGATCGGGGTCGGCCACGTAGGCGCGGGCCAGGGCGACGAGCTGGCGCTCGCCGACGCTGAGGGCCTCGCCGCGTTCGCCGACGGGGGTGTCCAGGCCGTGGGCCAGGCCCTGGACCCAGTCGAGCAGGCCCAGGTCGGTGAAGGCCTGCTCCAGCTGAGCCTGGGTGAGGTCGGGGCGGGCGAAGCGCACGTTCTCGGCGACCGTCGCGTCGAACAGGAAGCCGTCCTGGGGGACCATCACCACGCGGCTGCGCAGCGAGCCGAACCGCACGTCGGTCAGCGGGGTGCCGGACAGCAGCACCCGGCCTTCGCTCGGGTCCATCAGGCGGGTGAGCAGCTTCGCGAACGTGGTCTTGCCGCTGCCGGTCTCGCCGACCACGGCGACCCGGGTCTTCGCGACGATGTCGAGGTGCACCTCGTGCAGCACCCGCGGGCCGGGCTCGCCGTCGATCGGGTAGCTGAAGCTGACCCGCTCGAAGCTGACGTCCAGCGGGCCGTCCGGCAGGTCCACGCCCTGCTCGGCGGGGTCGGCGACGTCCGGCTTGAGGTCCATGACGTCGAGCAGCCGCCGCCAGCCCGCGACCGCGTTCTGCGCCTCGTTGAGCACCTCGGTGGCGATCTGGACCGGCTGGATGAACAGCGTCACCAGGAACAGGAACGCGGTCATCTCGCCGAGCGTGATCTGGCCCGCGACGCCGAGCCGGACGCCGACCAGCACCACCGACGCCAGCGCCAGCGCGGCCGCGATCTCGCCGGTGGAGAAGCTGGTGACGCTGATGCGCAGGGCTCGGCGCTGCGCGTGCTGGTAGTCGTCGATGGTCTCGGACAGCTTCGCGCCGCTGCGCGCCGAGACGCCGTACGCCCGGATCACCGACGCGCCGACGACGGACTCGGAGATGGCCCCGAGCATCACGCCGATCCGCTTGCGGTTCTCGGCGTACGCGCCGGACAGCCGCTTCTGGAACGCCCGGATGACGATCACCGCGGGCAGGAACGCGGCCAGCACCACCAGGGTGAGCTGCCACGAGTAGAACGCCATCACGATCGTGGTGACCACCAGCTGGCCGCCGTTGACCATGAGGATCACGCCGCCCCACTGGATGAACTGCGTGATCGAGTCGACGTCGCTGGTCACCCGGGACACCATGGTGCCGCGGCGCTCGGACTGCTGGTGCAGCATGGACAGGTCGTGGATGTGCCGGAACGTGCGCACCCGGATGTTGGCCAGCGCGGTCTCGCTGACCGTGAACAGCCGCCGCATCATGAAGTAACCGCAGGCCGTGGTGATCACCAGGATCAGCGCGGTGACGGCTACGACGGCCGCGATCACACCCATGTCGAGGTGGCCGGTCTCGACGCCCAGCCCGCGGTCGATGCCCTGCTGCACCGCGACCGGCACCGCCGCCCGGCCGATCATCGCCACCAGCGCCAGCCCCAGCGTGCCGGCCAGCCCCGCCTTGAGCTCTGGCGACAGCGACACGCCACGCCGGAAGGTCGCCCAGGCCGACTCGGACCTGCCGTTCTCGGTGACAGCTGACGCGCTCACGCCTTCTCCTCGCTTCGCTCGTCGGCAGCGTGAGGACCCTGCGACATGGTTCGCTCGCTCCGCTCGCTCACGCCTTCTCCTCGCTTCGCTCGTCGGCAGCGTGGAAAGCCTGCGACATGGTTCGCTCGCTGCGCTCGCTCACGCGGCGACCCCCTCTTGCTCCGCGGCCGCGGACACGTCGGCGTCGTCGTAGACGCGCTCGCGCTCGCGCTCCTCCTCGGCCTTCTCGTACGCGGTGACCAGGTCGGTGTATCCGCTCACCGTGGCCAGCAGCTGTTCGTGCGTGCCGGTCGCGACCACGCGGCCGGACTCGATGTAGACGACCTCGTCGGCGAGCGCGATGGTCGCCCGGCGGTACGCGACGACCAGGATCGTGGCGGTGTGCGCGGACTCGCGCAGCGAGGCGAGGATGCGCGCCTCCACTCGCGGGTCGACGGCGCTGGTCGCGTCGTCGAGCACGAGCAGCCGCGGCTGCCCGGCCAGCGCCCGGGCCAGCGTGAGCCGCTGGCGCTGCCCGCCTGACAACGACGTGCCGCGCTCACCGAGCTGGGTGTCCAGGTGCTCGGGCAACCGCGCGACGAACGTGTCGGCCTGCGCCGTGGCCAGTGCCTGCGCCACCCGGTCGTCGTCGACGCCGGGCCGGTCCAGCGCGACGTTGCCGCGCACCGTGTCGTCGAAGACGAACGCGATCTGCGGCACCAGCGCGACGGTCCCGGCCAGCGACGCCGAGGTCAGTCCGCGCACGTCGGCCCCGTCGAGGGCGATCTGCCCCTGGTCGGGGTCGAGCAGGCGGGCGGCCAGCGTCGCGATCGTCGACTTGCCGGAGCCGGTCGGGCCGACCAGCGCGACGGTGCGCCCGGCGGGCAGGGTGAAGGTCACGTCGTGCAGCACCGGCTGCGCCGGCTCGTACGCGAAGTCCACGTTGCGGAAGCTCAGTTCGGCCGCGCCGGTCCCGGGCAGGCTCTGCGTGCCGTACGGCATCTGCCCGGTCGACTGCAGCACGTGCTCGACCCGGTCCCAGCCCGCGACCGAGCGGGGCAGGTCGCCGAGCACCCAGCCGATGGCCCGCACCGGGAACGCCAGCACGGTGAACAGGAAGGTCACCTGCACCAGCTGCTCCAGCTCGATCGCGCCCTGGTCCAGCCGCCACGCGCCGACCAGCAGCGCCAGCAGCGTGCCGAGGAACGGCAGCGACTCCATCAGCGGATCGAACAGACCGCGCAGCCGGCCGACGCTGATCAGCGCGTCGCGCAGCTCCCCGGCCCGCTGGGCGAAGCGGCGGGTCTCCAGGTCTTCGCGGCCCATGGTCTTGACCACGAGCGCGCCGTCGAAGCTCTCGTGCGCGATCGCGGCGACCTCGGCCCGCATGTGCTGCGCGTGGGCCTGGCGCGGAGCCATCCGGCGGGAGAAGACGACGTTCATCACGAACAGCACCGGGAAGACGACCAGCCCGACCAGGGCCAGCGCCCAGTCCACGGCGAACAGCACGACAACTGCGGTGACCAGCATGAACACGGTGCCGACCGCGAACGGCAGCGGGGCGACCGGGAACCAGGCGGCCTCGACGTCGGAGTTGGCGTTGGACAGCAGCGTGCCGGTGGCGTGGCGCTGGTGCCAGGAGACCGGCAGCCGCAGGTAGCGGCCGGTCACCGCGTGGCGGTACCTGGCCTGCAGGGCGAACTGCATGAAGCCCGCGCCGAGCCGGCGGCCGAAGATGGCCACCACCCGGCCCAGGCCCATCGCGATCAGCACCGACGGGCCGAGCACCAGCACGTCGGCGGCGACCTCGCCGCCGGTGGTGGCGGGCACCACGAGGTCCTCGACCAGCCAGCCGATCACCTTGGCCTGCCCGATGACCAGCGCGCCGAACAGGCAGCTGCCCACGACGGCGATGAGGAACAGGCGAGGCTCGTCCCGAATCCCGCGCCACATCACCCGTGCACCGCGGGCGAGCACGTCGCGCCCCGTGATCCCCGGTTTGGCCGGCTCGTCGCCGGCGGTCTGCCCTGCCACTCGTTTGTCCCCGTCGTCAGGTCGGTAAGTAATAGCTTGGCTTCCTATCCTTACCGAAGCCGCTCGCGCAGGCGAACGGGTATGGCCTGTGCCGGGCGTCACACCGCCTCCAGGGTACGTAGGATCGCCGACATGACCCGGTACGCCTTCGCTGAAAGGCTAGCTCTGGCCGACCTGATGGCGGAGGTCGGACCAGACGCCCCCACCCTCTGCGGGGACTGGACCGTGCGCGCTCTGCTCGCGCACCTGCTGCTGCGGGAACGGCGTTTCGACGCGGCCCCCGGCATCCTGATCAAGCGGTTGGCCGACCGCACCGCGGCGGTGCAGCAGCGGATCGCCGCGCGCAACTTCGACACCCTGCTGGCCGAGCTGCGGCGCCCGCCGCGGTGGAGCCCCGCCGGGTTCGGGCCGCTCGACGAGCTGATCAACCTGACCGAGATGTTCGTGCACCACGAGGACGTGCGGCGGGCGGCCGCCGACTGGACACCCCGCAAGTTGGAGCCGGGACTGTCCGAGGCGCTGTGGGGGCAGGTGCGGCGGCGCGCGCCGCTGCTGCTGCGCCGCTACCCGGTGCAGGTGCGGGTGATCTCCCCCGGCCATGGCACGGTGACCACCGGGCGGGCCGGCACCCAGCCGCTCAACCTCACCGGCACGCCGAGCGAGCTGCTGATGTTCCTGACCGGCCGGCAGGGCCACGCGCGGGCCAGCCTGGACGGCCCGCCCGAGTTGACGAGCCGGTTACGCGGGGCGCGGCTGGGTATCTGACCCGGCCCCGTGACCCGCAGAAAGATCTTCCCGAGGGGTTCCCCAAGCCCCTGCGCAGCATTACCCTTCGGTAACACCAAGTTAACGTGTCCCCCGTCACTACTGCCTACCAGAGGCGGCCCCGACTCATGACCATTGACGTGCCCTACCGGTCTATTCCGGACATGTTCCTGCAGCGAGTGGCGGCGTCCCCCGACGCCCGCGCCTTCGGCGGCCCGGACGCGGACAACGCGCCGGTCTGGTACACCTGGGCCCAGATCGCGGAGCGCGCCAAGGCGATCGCCGCGGGTCTGACCACGCTCGGCGTCGGCAAGGAGGACCGCGTCGCGATCCTCGCCAACACCCGGCTCGACTGGATCGTCGCCGACCTGGGCGTGATGTGCTCCAGCGCCGCGACGACGACGGTCTACCCGACCACCGAGCCGGAGGAGGCCTGCTTCATCGTCGCCGACTCCGGGTCCAAGGTGCTGATCGCGGAGAACCCGGCCCAGGCGGCCAAGATGAGCCGGGACGCGGTGCCCTCGCTCACCCACATCGTGCTGATCGACGGCGCGGCCGACCCGGCCGCCGCCTTCCCCCAGCTGACCCTCGCCGACCTGGAGCGCCGCGGCGCCGAGGCGCTTGCCGCCAACCCGTCGCTGGTCGACGACCTGGTCGCCGGCATCGGCCCGGACGACCTGGCCACCCTCATCTACACCTCGGGCACCACCGGCCGCCCCAAGGGCGTCGAGCTGCTGCACCGCGGCTGGACCTGGGAGGGCGTGGCGCAGTCCGACGTCGGTGTGCTGCTGCCCACCGACGTGCAGTTCCTGTGGCTGCCGCTGTCGCACTCGTTCGGCAAGACGCTGATCTGCGGCATCATCCACGTCGGTGTGCCGACGTACGTGGACGGCCGGGTCGACAAGATCGTCGACAACCTGGGCCTGGTCAAGCCGACGCTGATGTGCGGCGCGCCGCGCATCTTCGAGAAGGTCTACAACCGGGTCGTCAGCCAGGCCACCGAGGCCGGCGGGCTCAAGGCGAAGATCTTCGGCTGGGCGGTGCGGGTCGGCCGCGAGCGGGTCGCCCTGGAGCAGGCCGGCAAGCCGGTCCCCAGCGGCCTGCTGCGCAAGTACGGCATCGCGCACAAGCTGGTCTTCAGCAAGCTGCACGCCCGGCTCGGCGGCAACATCCGCTACATGGTGTCCGGCTCGGCCGCGCTGTCGGTGCCGATCGCGGAGTTCTTCGCCGCCGCGGGCCTGCCCATCAGCGAGGGCTACGGCCTCACCGAGAACTGCGCGGGCGCGTTCGTCAACCGGCCCGGCGCGCTGAAGATCGGCACGGTCGGCCAGCCGCTCGGCGACCTGGAGTGCCGGATCGACGAGGACGGGGAGATCCTGCTGCGCGGCGCGCCGATCATGCGCGGGTACCACAACCTGCCCGCGGAGACCGCGGCCGTGTTCACCGAGGACGGCTTCTTCCGCACCGGCGACATCGGCGAGCTGGACGCCGACGGCTTCCTGAAGATCACGGACCGCAAGAAGGACCTGGTCAAGACCTCAGGCGGCAAGTACATCGCGCCGAGCCACATCGAGGGCCTGTTCAAGGCGCTGTGCCCGTACACCTCGCAGGTGCTCGTGATCGGCAACTCGCGCAACTACTGCTCGATGCTGGTCAGTCTCGACCCCGAGGCGATCACCGGCTGGGCGGCGGGCACGCCGCTCGAAGGAAAGTCCTACGCGGAGATCGTGGGCTCGGACGAGGCGAAGGCCATGGTCGCGGGCCACATCGACGAGCTGAACGCGAAGCTCAACCGCTGGGAGACCATCAAGAAGTTCACCATTCTGCCGCGCGACCTGACCATCGAGCACGGGGAGATCACCCCCTCGATGAAGCTGAAGCGACGCACGGTGGAGACCAATTTCGCGTCGGATATCGAGAAGATGTACGAGGGTTCCCTCGTCGAAATCTGACCCGGCGAGGACATTCTTTCCCACGCAGTGAGGTACGTAGGGGCGGCCACAAGCCGCCCCTACGTTTTTGCGCGCTTCCGGGCCTGATGCCGACCCATGACCGCTCGACTTGCCGGGCAGGCGTGCGTATCTTGAGCGCGCTTTCGCCCAGGTGCCAGGCAAGTCGAACGATCAACGCGGCGTGGCGCGGCGCGGCGGCTCACGCGATGAGCGCAGGTTCGCTCCACTGCGGACGGCTGGTGCGGTCGAGGTCGTAGCGGGCCGCGGCGATGCGGCGTACGCCGTCGACCAGTTCCGGGACGGGTTGGGTGAAGGGCAGCCGGACGAAGCGCTCCAGGGTGCCGTCCACGCCGAACCGGGGGCCGGGCGCGAGGCGTACGCCCAGGGGCTCCACCGCGCGCGCCAGCGCGCTGGAAACCGGACCGTCCAGCTCGGCCCACAGGGTGACCCCGCCCGACGGCACGGTCACCCGCCAGCTGGGCAGATGCTCGCGCACCGCGGCGACCAGCGCGTCACGCTGCGCGGCCAGCTGCGCCCGGCGCTGCGGGATGACCTCGCCCGCGCGGGCCAGCAGGCGCACCGCCACGAGCTGGTCGAGCACCGGCCCGGCGGTGTCCACACCGACCCGCACCGCGGCCAGCCGCTGCACGATCGGCGCGGAGGCCCGGATCCAGCCGACACGCAGGCCGCCCCAGAACGGCTTGCTCATGCCGCCGATGGTGAGCACCCGGCCGTGCCGGTCGAACGAGGCCACCGCGGGCGGCATCGGCTGGCCGTCCAGCGGCAGGTCCACGAAGGACTCGTCGATGACCAGGTCGGTCCCGGTGCGCTGGGCGGTGGCGACGAGCTGCTCGCGCAGCGCGGCCGGCATGACGTGGCCGGTCGGGTTGTGGAATTCCGGGATCAGGTACGCCAGGCTGGGCCGGGTCTGGCGCAGCGCGCCGAGCAGCAGCTCGGCGTCCCAGCCGCCCTCGTCCAGGCCGTGCGTGCTGATCCGCGCCCGGCGGCCGGCGAACGCTGCCAGCGCGTTGGGGTAGGTCGGCGACTCGACCAGCACGGACGCGCCCACCGGCACCTGCAGCCGCAGGATCAGGTCGAGCGCGTGCAGCACCCCGTTCGTGATCATGATCTGCTCGGGACTGGTCGGCAGGCCGCGCTCGCTGTACTGCTCGGCCACGGCCTCCCGCAGCTCGGTGATGCCGCTCGGGTGGTAGCCGGCCCCGCCCAGGTAGCGCGGCAGCTCCTCGACCGCCTCCCGGGCCGCCGCCATGAGCGGCTCCGGCGCGCCCAGCGCGGCGCAGCTCAGGTCGATCAGGTCCAGCTCGTCGTCGGCCATCCACAGGCCGCTGCTCGCGACTCGGTGCCCGCTGGGCAGGGTGGTCCAGCTGCCCGCGCCGCGCCGGCTCGTCAGGTGGCCCGAGTCGCGCAGCTCGCGGTATGCCGCGCTGACGGTGGTGCGGGAGATCTCCAGGGCCTCGGCGAGCTCGCGCTCGGCGGGCAGGCGCACGCCCAGCGCGAGCCGGCCGTCGGCGAGCAGGCCGCGCACGGCCGAGGCCAGGGCCGCGTAGTCGGGGCTGCGCCGCCGGGCGGGCAGCGCGTGCCAGCGCCCGAGCAGCCGGGCCAGCTGCACTCCGCGCACAGAGACGGTCATCGCTACTCCCCCGCCGGTAAGGCCAGTCCCCCCGGATTGGCCCTTTCTGGCTTATCGATTGGCCTCCAGACTGGCAGACATGACAGGCGCACGCAAGCCACTGCACATGCCACTTCGAACGACCCAGCGCCGGGTCTCCACCGCCGCCCCGGCCACCCGCCGCCCCGCCCCCATGCCCCTGCGCGAGCGCCTCCCCCGCCGCCTGTTCCAGCTGCTCATCGGCCTGGTCGGGTACGGCGCGAGCATCAGCCTGATGCTGCGCGCGCACCTGGGCAACCAACCCTGGGACGTGCTCCACCAGGGCATCGCCCTGCGCACCGGGCTCAGCGTCGGCACCGTGCTGATCATCGTCGGCGCGGCCGTGCTGCTGTGCTGGATCCCACTGCGCCAGCGCCCTGGCATCGGCACCATCGCCAACATCGTCGTCATCGGCCTGGTCGTGGACGTGGCCAACCAGGTGCTGCCCGAGCCGTCGCACGTGCTCGCCCGCTGGGCCTTCATGATCGGCGGCATCGTGCTGTGCGGCTTCGCCAGTGGCCTCTACATCGGAGCCAATCTGGGTCCCGGGCCGCGCGACGGGCTGATGACCGGCCTGGCCGCCCGCACCTGGTCGCTGCGCGGCTGGCGCACCATGCTGGAGATCGGCGTGGTCGCCGCGGGCTTCGCGCTCGGCGGCAAGGCGGGACTCGGCACCGTCCTGTACGCGCTGGCCATCGGCCCGCTGGCGCAGTTCTTCCTGCCGATGCTCACCGTGCGCCCGCGCCCCGCGCCGCCCGCCGTCGCCGCGCCCACCCCGGCGAACGCCACCCCCGCCGCCGAACCGGCCGCCTGCTGACCCGCGTCCCGCACTCGCCTTGATCATCGGACTTGCCTGGCACCTGTGCGTATCTTGGGCCCGCTTTCGCACAGCTGCCAGGCAAGTCGAGCGGTCTTGGATGGGGCGCGCGGCGGGGCCAGCCAGGCGGTCGGACCGACTTGGCACGGCGTGACGGGCGCGTCACACAGCGTAAATGGGGCAAAGTACGTTTTATTGGTACGGACACCTGACCCTGCCTGCCGGAGGCAATTTCGTGTTCGTATCCATGAAGCGGCTGGCCATCGCGTCAGCCGTCATCCTGTCCGCCGTCGTCCAGGCCGGCCCCGCCGTCGCCGCCGCGCCGGACGTGACCGTCCTCTACACGGGGCTGAGCAACCCGCGGGGCCTCGCCTTCGACCGCGACGGCACCCTCTACATCACCGAGGCCGGACGGGGCGCCGACGGCGCCGCCAACCCGACCTGCCTACCTCGGCCGCAGGGCATCGGCTGCCTGGGCGCCACCGGCGCGCTGGCCCGCCTCGACCGCAACGGCACGCTGACCCGCGTGCTGACCGGCCTGCCCTCGCTGGCCGGCCCGGACGGCACCGAGGCCATCGGGCCCGACGACATCGCGTTCAACCGCCACGACCGCGCCCTGCTCACCGTGGGCCTGAGCGAGGCCCCCGCGAACCGCGACGGGCTGCCCGACCCGGGCCGCGAGATGGGCCGACTGCTGTCGGTGCGCCGGGACTGGTCCGGGGACTGGTACACCCAGCGCCTGACCACGCAGCGCATCGCCGACATCGCCGGCCACGAGGCCGCGAACAACCCCGACGGCGGCGAGCTGGACTCCAACGCCCAGTCGGTGGCGTTCGGGCCGGGCGGGGCCGCGGTCGTCGACGCCGGCGCCAACTCGCTGCTGTTCGTCACGCCGGCGGGCCAGGTGAGCACCCTCGCGGTGTTCCCCGAGCGCCAGATGCCCGCGCCGCCCAACTTCAACATGCCCGCGGGCACCATGCTGCCGATGCAGTCGGTGCCGATGGCCGTGGTCTACCGCGACGGCGCCTACTACGTCGCCGAACTGACCGGCCGCCCCTTCACCCAGGGCTCGGCCCGCATCTTCAAGGTCGTCCCCGGCAAGCAGCCCACCGTGTACGCCGAGGGCCTCACCACGGTCGTCGACATCGCCTTCGGCCCCGACGGCGCCCTGTATGCCCTGGAGTTCACTCACACGTCGATGTTCGGCCCGAGCCGCGGCGTCGGCGCGCTGATGCGCATCCCGGGCGAGGGCAAGGCCCCCGAAATGGTCCTCGACAAGGTGGACCACCCCGGCGGCATCGCCATCCGCGGCCGCAATGCCTTCATCACCACCTGCTCCGTCTGCGCCACCACCGGCAGCGTCATGAAACTTCGCCTGCCCGCCTGACCGGCGTGTCGGACCGGGGCCACGCCGCACACGGCGTGGCCCCGGTCCCTTTTTCATGGACGTTGGCCTATTACATCGACCAGGACGCGATCGAAGTCGACGTGATAGGCCAGCGCCTATGCGCGCTGGGGCGGGCGAGCCGGGTGCGCGGGCGTCGCGCGTCAGTGGCCGGCCGGGGCGGCGTCCGGGGTGACGTGGCGGGATTGGACCAGCCAGCCCTCAGGCTCGGCGGGGGCCGGGACGAGGACGTCCTCGCACAGGCAGTGACGGTGCAGCCGGGGCGTGCCGTCGGCGGTGACCGCGATGACCATGCCGTAGCACTTCACGTGGGCGGTGCCGTCGGCGGCGGGGGTCACCCAGACCATGCCGTGCCAGTGGCGATGGGTCTCCCCGGAGGCGGCCAGGCGCGCGTGGGTCTGCTCGACGGCGGCCGCGAGGGCGTCCCGGCCGCGGACCGGGGCGTCGAGCCCGGGGGCGGTGAAGGTGCCGTCGGGGGCGAAGGTGTCGGCCCACTCGCGGGCCCGGCCGGAATCGAGCAGGTGCATGTGGCGGGCGTAGAACTGCTGGACGGAGAGGTACAGCGCCGAGGTGTCGGTGATCTCGGGGAGGGCGGTCATGGCCATGGTGTGCTCCTTCGGGTGAGAGTGGTCAGAGGATGGCTACGGCGCGGGTCCAGCCGGCGCCGGCACCCTTGATCTTGATGGGCAGGCAGGACACGGTGAAGCCGTACGGCTGGGGCAGGGCGTCGAGGTTGGCCAGGCGCTCGATCTGGCAGAACTCGCGGTCGCGGCCCGTGAAGTGGGCGGGCCACAGCACGCTGCGGTCGCCGGTCTCGTTGAAGCGCTTGAGCATCGCGCCGAAGGGGGCGTCGAGGCTGAAGGCGTCGGTGCCGATGACGCGGATGCCCTTGTCCAGCAGGAAGTTCGTGGCACTGCCGTCCAGGCCGGTGAACTCGGTGAAGTAGCGCGGGGTGCCGGCCCAGGCCGACGCGCCCGTGTGCAGCAGGACGATGTCCAGCGGCTGGGGCTGGTAGCCGATGCGGGCCAGTTCCTTGTCCAGGAAGTCCGCGTCGACGGTCGGGCCGGTCGCCGAACGCAGGTCCAGGCAGACCGCGGGCCGGTGGAACCAGTCCAGCGGCATCTCGTCGATGTGCCGCGGCACGCCGTAGCTGGCCTTGCTGCCGTAGTGCGACGGCGCGTCGATGTGGGTGCCGGTGTGCGTGGTGAGCTTGAGCGTGTCGACCGACAGCAGCTCGCCGTCGGGCAGCACGGACGGATCGAAGTCGACGCCGAAGTGCAGCGCCATCTCCTCGGCCATGTGCACCGCGCCCTGCGCGGGCGTCATGACGTCGTGGATGACCGGCTCGGGTTCCCAGGCCGCGGCGTCCACGGCCGTGGACAGGTCGATGATGGGCATGATCAACTCCTCCTTGGAACAGACAGTTCGGGTGCGGCCAAGATCGTCGGACTTGCCTGGCAGGTGCGCGTATCTTGCAGCCGGTTTCGCCCAGGTGCCTGGCAAGTCCGGCGATCTTGGCCGGGGCGGTCAGGCCGATGGGACCGGGCCTGCGCCGGTGGCGGTGGCGTAGAGGTCGGTGCGGACCCGGCAGCGCGGGTTGCCGAAGGCGACCATCCGGGTGAGCTTGTGGCCGATCGGGGTGCGGTGGACGATCGAGGCGACCGCCTGCCGGCCCACCTCCAGCGCCCGGCTGCGGCTGCCGAGCATCCCCTTGGCCTGCAGGTGCTGGAACTTGAGCACCTTCTTGATGTCGGCGCCGCGCGCGGTGGTGTAGCCCGCCAGCGCCGCCGCCGCCACGGGCCCCGGCTTGCGCAGGGCCGCGACCAGGGCCGGGTGGGCCAGCACCGCGTCCTGCAGGGCCAGGTTGAGGCCCTGCGCGCCGAGCGGGCTGTGCGTGTGCGCCGCGTCGCCGATGAGCAGCAGCCCGTCGCGCGCCCACTCCCGGGCGGTGCCCGCGAACACGTCGAGCAGGCTGAGGTCGGTCAGGCCGCGCACCTTCTCGTACACCCGCCCGGCGTACTCCGGCACGGCCTGGCACAGCTCGTCGCGGAACTCGGTGAACGGCCGCGCGGCGAACTGCCGGTAGCCGCCGTGCGGCAGCGCCCAGCCGAGCTGGATGCCCTCGGGGTAGCTGCTGTAGCTGAGCAGCATGCGGCCGCCGCCGCCGCGGATGGTCACGTCGCGCACCGCCTCGCCCGCCGCGGGCAGTTTGAACCACAGCAGGTCGAAGGTGAACACGTCGCGGCGGTCGTACGGGATTCCGGACAGCTGCCGCGTCTTGGAGTAACGCCCGTCCGCGCCGACGACGCAGCGGGACCGGATGGTGCGGTGCCCGCGCGGGCCGGAGACGACCGCGCCGCGAACCGCGCCGTCGTCGCGGACCAGGTCGGTGATCCGGGTCCCGGCCAGGTAGCGGAACGTCGGCTCCCGCCGGCACGCCGCCAGCAGTTCCTCCAGGATGTACTGCTGGGGCACGCTGAGCATGTAGTTGTACGGCCCCGGCAGGTCCCGGTAGTCCACCCCGAGCACCGCCTTGCCCTTGTTGACCAGCTGGAAGCGGTCGTGCACGTGGCTGCCCCGGTTGCGGGCCGCGGCCAGCACCCCGAGTTCGGCCAGCACCGCGAGCCCGCCGGGCTGCAGGATCTCCCCGCGGTAGGCCCGGTCGAAACTGGACGACTTCTCCACCACCGTGACGTCGACGCCGGACCGCGCCAGCAGCAGCGCGAGCGCCAGCCCGGCCGGCCCGCCGCCGATCACGCAGACATCGGTGAGGACGTCGCTGTCCCTGTCAGCCAATGGATGCCTCCTCGGTCAGGCCTCGCGCACCGGTCGGATTGATGCCGGCGACCAGCGAGGTGTCGTGCGTTCCCTCGATGAACTGCGGATGGTCGAGCACCGCGAGCAGGAAGTCGCGGTTGGTGGCCAGGCCCGGCCCGGCGGCGTGGAACTCGCCCAGCGCCCGCCGCATACGCAGCAGCGCCTGCGGCCGGTCCGGGGCCCACACCACGAGCTTGGCCAGCAGCGGGTCGTACGCCGGGGACACCCGGCCGCCCTGGTAGGCGTCGGTGTCGACGCGCACGAACGGGCCCCCGGGCAGCGTCAGCTCGACCAGCCGCCCGGGTGCGGGCACGAAGTCGCGGGCCGGGTCCTCGGCGTTGATCCGGCACTCCATCGCCGCACCGCGCGGGACCAGGTCGTCCTGGCGCAGGGTCAGCCGCTCCCCCGCCGCGATCAGCAGCTGCTCGCGGACCAGGTCGACGCCATGGGTCAGCTCGGTGACCGGGTGCTCGACCTGGATCCGGCAGTTGACCTCCATGAAGTGGAAGCCGCCGTCGTGGTCGACGAGGAACTCGAAGGTGCCCGCGCCGACGTAGCCGGTGGCCAGTGCCCCGCGCAGGGCCGCCTCGCCCATCTGCCGCGCCAGGTCGGCGGGCAGGCCCGGGGCCGGCGTCTCCTCGATGATCTTCTGCCGCCGCCGCTGCGCCGAGCAGTCGCGCAGGCCCAGGTAGACGCCGTCGCCGTACTGGTCGCAGAGGATCTGCACCTCGACGTGGCGCGCGGTGGGCAGGTAGCGCTCCAGGTAGAGCCGGTCGTCGCCGAACAGCGACTGCGCCGCCGACTTCACCTCCCGGAACTGCCGGACCAGGTCGCCCGGCTCGTGCACGACCTGCATGCCGCGCCCGCCGCCCCCGGCCACCGCCTTGACGATGACCGGGTAGCCGATCCCGGCGGCGACCTGCACCGCGAGATCCGGGCACTGCACCGGCCCGTCGCTGCCGGGCAGCATCGGCAGGTTGGCGGCGGCCATCGTGGCGCGGGCGGCGGCCTTGTCGCCCAGCCGCTCGATCACCGCCGCGGGCGGGCCGACGAAGGTGATGCCGTACGCCTCGCAGGCCTCCGCGAAGTCAGGCACCTCGGACAGGAAGCCGTATCCGGGGTGGACCGCGTCCGCGCCGGTGCGCCGGGCCGCCTCCAGGATCGCGGCCATGTTCAGGTAGCTGGAGCGCGCCGGGCCGGGTCCGATGCAGACGGCCTCGTCCGCGAGGTCAACCACCGCGGCGTCGCGGTCCTCGGTGGAGTAGACGGCGACCACGCGCAGCCCCAGCTCGCGGCACGTGCGGGCGACGCGCAGGGCGATCTCGCCCCGGTTCGCGATGAGCACGGTGGTGAACACGGCGGCCCCCTAGTGCCCGGTCGCCGGGGCGATGGTGAGCAGCCGGTCGCCGTACTCCACCGAGGTGCCGTCCGCGACGTGCACCGCGATGATCTTCCCGTCGCGTTCGGCCTCGACCGGGATCATCAGCTTCATCACCTCGATGATCGCCACCTGCTGGCCGCGCCGGACCTGGTCGCCCTCGGTGACGAACGGGGCCGTGCCCGGCTCCGCGGCCCGGTAGAAGGTGCCGACGGTGCCGGCGCAGACGTCGACGAACCCGTCGCCCGTGGGCGCGGCCGGTGCGGGCACGTGACCCACCGCCGCGGCCGCGCCGGCCGTCACGGTGACGGCCTGGACGGCGGCGGTGACCTGCGAGGCCTCCGCGGCGGGCGCGGGCTCGCCGCCCCATTCCAGCTCGACGAGCACGTCACCGGCCCGGATGCGCAGCGCGCTGGGCTGCCGGTCCACTCCGGACAGCAGTTGCTGGGCGCTGCGGCGCACGTCGTCGAGGTCGTCGGCGACAGTGCGGCCGGTGTCAGGCAGCGAGCCGTGCATGGGGCATGCTTCGGCGGTGTCCACCGGAACGGGTGGCACGCGCAGGTGTGGATCCAGCAGACCGGTCACCACGAACCTCCTTCGGTCGGGATCAGTACGGCCTCGTCGGGCCGGCGCGAGCTGCCGAACCGCCGGAAGCGGGCCCGCCGCTGCGCGACGAGGCGGCTCTGGTCGAGCCCGGCGAGATCGGCCAGCTCGGCATGGACGGCGGCGCGCAGTGCGGCGGCCGCGGCGTGGTGGTCGGCTTCGGCGCCGCCCGGCGGTTCCGGGATCACCGCTTCCACCACACCGAGTTCGAGCAGGGAGCGGGCGTCCACGCGCAGCGCCTGGGCGGCGGTCGGCGCCGCGGCGGCGTCACGCCACAGGATCGCCGCGCAGCCCTCAGGACTGATGACGGTGTAGACCGCGTTCTCCATGATCAGTACGCGGTCCGCGACGGCGATGCCGAGCGCGCCGCCGCTGCACCCCTCGCCGGTGATCACGGTGACCACCGGAACGGGCAGCGAACCCATCAGGCGCAGGTTCTCCGCGATGGCGGTGGCCTGGCCCTGCTCCTCGGCGTCCACCCCCGGGTACGCCCCGGGCGTGTCCACCAGCGTGACCACGGGCAGGCCCCACTTGGCGGCCAACCGCAGCAGCCGGGCGGCCTTGCGGTAACCCGCCGGGCCGGGCATGCCGTAGTTGCGGCGGTCCAGCTCGCGGGTCGTGTGGCCCTTCTCGTGGCCGATCACGACCAGCGGCGTGCCGCCGAGCCGGCCGACCCCGCCGATGATCGCCGGGCAGTCGCCACCCACCCGGTCGCCGTGCAGCTCCTCGAAGTCGTCGAGGATCATGCTGAGGTAGTCCGAGGTGGTGGGCCGGGCCACGTTGCGTGCCCGGCGGACCGCCTCCCAGGCCCGCCGCTCCGGCAGCAGCGCCGGATCGCGGACCACGGTGAACGCGCCGCCCTCGACGGGGGCGGGCGGCACCGCGTCGCGGCGGGTGCCGATGGCCAGCAGCCGGCCGATGCGGTGGCGCAGCGCCGGGCGCGGGCAGATCAGGTCCAGGAAGCCGCGGTCCAGCAGGAACTCCGCGGTCTGGAAGCCGGCCGGCAGCTCCTGTTTGATGGTCTGGGCGATGACCCGGGGCCCGGCGAAGCCGAGCCGCGCGCCCGGTTCGGCGACCACGACGTCGCCGAGCATCGCGAACGAGGCGGCCACGCCGCCGTAGGTCGGGTCGGTGACCAGGCAGACCGTGGGCAGTCCCGCCTCGTCGAGCTGGTGCAGCGCCTGCGCGGTCTTCGCCATCTGCATCAGGCCGATGACGCCCTCCTGCATGCGCACCCCGCCGGACGCGGTGACCAGCAGCAGCGGCAGCCGCTGGGCCAGCGCCGTCTCGGCGGCACAGGTGATCAGCTCGCCGACCGCGCCGGACAGGCTGCCGCCCATGAAGCGGAAGTCCATCACCGCCGCGATCGCCGGGGTGCCGGTCATCCGCAGCCGGCAGCACACCACCGCCTCGGCCAGCCCGGTCGTGCGCCGCGCCTCGGCGATGCGCTGCGGATATGGCTTGTCGTCGACGAAACGCAGCGGGTCCGCGGCGTCGGCGGCCAGGTCCAGCGGCTCGACCGAACCGGGGTCGGCCAGCAGGGCCAGCCGGTCCCAGGCGCCCAGCGGGCGGCAGTGCCCGCACTGGGGGCAGATGCCGTTGCCGCGCGCCAGCCGCTTGCCGTACACGACAGCCTGGCAACGGCCGCAGGACACCCACGACGCGTCCGGTCCGGCCGGACCGGGCAGCTCGCCCGGTCCAGCCGAATCTCCGGTCACGACGCACACTCGCTTCGCGAGCGAGCGTCGTGGTGCGCCGCCCACATGATTCGCTCGCTGCGCTCGCTCATGACAAGGCCCCGGTCCGGGTAGAGCTGACCAGGTCGATCAGCTGTCCGGGCGTGCTCACCGCCAGCACCGCGTCGTCGGGCAGGCGGATGTTGAGGTCACGCTGCAGGCAGGCGGTGGTCTCCAGCAGCGCCAGGGAGTCATACCCCAGGTCGGCGAAGCTGGTGTCGGCGATGTCCCCGTCCAGGTCCACTCTCTCGTCCGCCCCTGCGACATCGCGCAGGATGCGCCGCACGTCCTCGATGGTGAAGTCGTTCATGACGCGCTCCCTTCCGTTCAGGCATCGGCGTGGGCTCAGCGAGCGGCGAGCGGGGCGTGCTCGTCGACCGCGTCGTACAGGTCGTGCTCCGGGACGGCGAGCCCGGCGAGCTTCATGACCTGCTCGCGGAAGCCGGGGGTCTGCACGGCCTTGGCGTGCGCCGCGGCGTCGGCCCACTGCACGGTCTCGATGAAGACCTCCGGCTGACGGCGCGAGCGGTAGAACTGGCGGCCGATGAAGCCCGGCTGGGCGCTCATGTACGCCGAGATCTCGTCGAGCGCCTGCTCGAACCGCGCGACGTCGCCGTTGACAGTGATCTTGTTGATGAACGTGACCATGTGGTCGCTCCTTCGGGTCTGGGCGGCGCCGTGCCGCTCGTGTACTCGGGTGCGCACGTCCCGGCGGCGGGCCTTGCCGTTGGGCGAGCGCGGGATCTCCCGCACCAGCTCGATGCCGTGCAGGTGCTGGTATTCGGGCAGGCCACCGTTGACGAACGCGACGATCTCGTCCGCGCCGACCTGCTCGTCATCGGTGACGACCAGGGCGTACGCGACCGCGCCGCGGTACTCGTGCGGCATGTCGACGACCATGCAGTCGGTCACCGCCGGATGGCGCATGATCACCCGCTCCAGCTCCACGGGTGAGACCAGCCAGTTGTCACACTTGAAGACGTCCTTGAGCCGGTCGACGAGGAACAACGTGCCGTCCTCGTCCAGCCGTCCCACGTCGCCGGTGTCGAACCAGCCCTCGGCGTCGTACGGGCGCTGCACCCCGTCCGGGGTCAGGTAACCCGCCATCAGCTGCGGCCCGCGCAGCTGCACCTCGCCCGGGGTGCCGGTGGGCAGCGGCTGCCGGGTGTCCAGGTCGACGACCCGGCACTCGGTGCCGAGCACCGGCCGGCCCACCGAACCCGCCGACGGGCCGGCGATCCGGTCGCAGTGGGTCAGCGGTGACGTCTCGGCCAGGCCGTACCCCTGGATGACCGGGATGCCCAGCCCGGCGCACAGCCGGGCCGCGGCGGCCGGGGCCAGCGCGGACCCTCCGGAGAGGATGGCCCGCACCCCCGGCATCCGCCAGGTGGGCAGCCGCGGGTCGGCGGCCATCCGGGCCAGCCGCACCGGCAGGCTGTAGAAGTGCGTCGCGCCGGTGCGGGCCGCCGTCGCGACGGCCTGCGTCGGGTCGGCGTCCGGGCACAGCACCTGGGTCGACGCCGCGCTCACCGCCGAGTTCAGGTGCATCGGGTGATACGTCGGCAGGTGGTTGAGCGTCACCGTGTCCGGCCCGAGCCCGTGCGCCGCCGCCACCTGGGCCGCGTTGTAGACCAGGTTGCGGTGGGTGAGCAGCACCGCCTTGGGCCGCCCGGTGGTGCCGCTGGTGAACTGCAGCACCGCCACCTGGTCCGGGTCGTCGACCGGCGACTCGAACCGGGCGGCCCGGCCCGCCGGCGCGCCCGCGGCCGGAACGCAGTGCTCACCCGGACGGTCCAGGTAGAACACGTGCGCCAGGCGCGGCAGGTCGAGCCGGACGCGCTGCAGCTTGTCGGCCATCTCGGCGACGCCGACGAGCACCTGCACCCCGGCCGACTCCAGGGCGTACGCCAGCTCCTCCTCGCCCTGCAGCGGGTTGATCACGGCGCACACGTGGCCTGCCCGGACGGTGCCGTAGTAGGCCACGGCGAACGCCGGGTGCAGCGCGCCGGCGACGCCGACGACAGCGCCGGGCAGGCCGGGCCGGGCCGGCCCAGCGTCCCGCGGCAGCAGCGCGGTGAGCTTGGCCGCGAAGCCGTCGGCGGCCGCGTCGAGCTCCGCGAACGTCATCGCCCGCGATCCGGTCTGCACGGCGATGCGGTGCGGTGCGCTGACCGCCGCCCGGCGCAGCAGCCCGTCGAGGGTGCCGCCCGAGCGGGCGAGCGCGTCGGCCAGCGCCCGCTCGGCGGCGACGGTGTCGGCGTCGGTGCTACTTGGCACGGGCCGGCTCCTCGGCGAACGCCTGCGCGTGGCGCAGCGTCTGCAGCGAGTTGGTGCTGAGCACCCGGCGCAGGTAGCGGCGCGCGTCGGCGACCGTGGTGTCCTCGCCGAGCAGGTTCAGCGCCGACGGCTTGATGGTGGCGGTGTGCCGGGCGTGCACGGTGACACCCTCGGGCGTCTCCACGAAGTGCCAGTGCCCGGTGTGCGCGTCGAGCAGCTTCGGCAGGCCGATCTGCTTGTAGATGATTTTGTGCGGCAGGCAGACGCGCACCGAGCGGGTGGTGTGCGCGCGGCCCTCCGGGGTGACCGTGTCCATGTCGAAGAACTGCACGCCGGGCTGGTCCTCGGTCATCGACAGCGCGGTGACGTGCGGGACCCGCTCGGGCCACTTGTCGGCGGCGTACAGGAACTCGTAGACCTGCTGCGGCTGCCCGGCGATGAACAGCGGGTCCTCGAACGAGATGACCAGCTGCTCCAGTTCGTCCCAGCGCTCGGCCAGGCCCTTGACCCGGGACACGATCTCCTGCGCGCCTTCGAGCTGCGCGGCGGCGGCGTCCGCGCCCTCGGCGCCCGGCGCGGCGGTCACGGTGATCGTCAGGTCGGCCTCGCAGGCCTGCTCGCCCTGCGGCGCGAACGTCCACTCGGTGCGCACCGACACCAGCGGGGCGGCGCAGTCGCGCTGCTCGGTGACGACCCGCAGCCCGGCCTTGTCGACCGTGCGGGTGGTGGTCCACTGCCGTACGCCCTCGCCGTCCAGGGCCCACCAGCGCACGTTCGCCCCGTCGGCGTCCGGCTCGGCGTGCACGCCGTCCGGGAAGAACTGCGGCCAGTGCCGCAGGTCCTCGATCAGCTCGAAGGCGACCGCGGCCGGCGCGGCGACCTCCGCGCGCTGGGTCTCGGTGTACACCTTGTTCTTGGACATCGGCGCTCCTCTACGGGCCGTGGTGGGGATTTCGGCCGCACGCGGTCATCCGCGGCGAACCGTCTGCCAAGAACCGTCGCAGCCGGCCACTTGAGAACCGGTGGAAAGCGACTTGAATGCCCAGGTCAAGCCACCACGCCGCGATCAAGGCGGGCGCGTGCGCACCGGCGGCGCACCAACAGGAAAGATCACCCTCAGTTCCGGCGAATGGGACAGATCGCCCCTCTCTAGCACTAATAGTGGTGGAGGCGGCATTCGCACATCGCGAGCGCGACGAGCCATTCGGGGGTGGACATGCAATGTCGGGTACTCGGCCCGCTGGACCTGCGTTGCGGCGGGGTGTCGGGTGATCTGACCGCGCCCAAACCGCGCAAGGTGCTGGCACTGCTACTGATCCACGCCGACCGGGTGGTGCCGATCGACCTGCTCACCACCGAGCTGTGGGACGACGAGCCGCCCGCGAGCGCGCTGACCACGCTGCAGACCTACATCCTGCAGATCCGCCGGATGCTGGCCCGCACCTGCGCGATGGACCCGGCCCGGGTGGCCCGGGAGCTGCTGGTCACCCACGCCGACGGTTACCAGCTGCACCTCGAAGGCTCGTCGCTGGACCTGCACGAGTACGAGCGCCTGGCCGACCAGGGCCGGCTCGCCCAGCTCTGCGGCGACCACGCGCACGCGTCCCGGCTGCTCGGCGCGGCCCTGGCCGTGTGGCGCGGCTCGGCGCTGGTGGACGTGCGGCTCGGGCCCGTGCTGCGGGTCGAGGCGCAGCGCCTGGAGGAGGCCCGGCTGGCCACCTGGAAGCAGCGCATCGACGCCGACCTGGAACTCGGCCGCCACCGGGAGATCCTGGGCGAGCTGGGCTGCCTGGCCGCCCGCCATCCGCTGCACGAGGACCTGCAGGCCCAGTACATGATCGCGCTGTACCGGGCGGGCCGGCGCACCGACGCCCTGGACGCCTTCCGGCGGCTGCGCGAGGTGCTCATCGACGAGCTCGGCCTGGAGCCCTCCCGGCGCATCCAGCGCGTGCAGCACGCCATTCTCACCGCCGACCCGGTGCTGGACACGGCGTCCGCCCTGGACACCGCGTGGACCTGGGACAGCGCCGTGGGCGGGGCCGAACTGGTCGCCGCCGGGCGCGGCCCGGCCTGACCAGCCGATTTCTCAAGCCGGACTCAAGTCGGCGCGCGCGACGCTCGACGCAGGTCCACCGACCCCGCAGGAGGCGTCCATGCATCGACGTGTCGTGATCACCGGATTGGGCGTGGTGGCGCCGGGCGGCATCGGCGCCAAGGCGTTCTGGGAGCTGCTGACCTCAGGACGTACCGCGACCCGCACCATCAGCTTCTTCGACCCCTCGCCGTTCCGGTCCCAGGTCGCCGCCGAGTGCGACTTCGACCCGGCCGCGTACGGCCTCACCCCCGCGCAGACCCTGCGGATGGACCGCGCGGCCCAGTTCGCCGTGGTCGCCGCGGCCGAGGCCGTCGCGGACGCCGGCCTGGAACTGGCCGAGCTGGACCCGCACCGGGTCGGCACGGTGGTGGGCAGCGCGGTCGGCGCGACCATGAGCCTGGAGCGCGAGTACGTCATCGCCTCCGAGAAGGGCGCGCGCTGGCTGGTCGACAACACCCGCACCTCGCCGCACCTCTACGACTACTACGTGCCCGGCTCGTTCGCGGCCGAGGTGGCCTGGTCGATCGGCGCGGAGGGCCCGGCCGCGGTGGTCTCCACCGGCTGCACGTCCGGGTTGGACGCCGTGGCGTACGCCGCCGAGCTGATCCGCGAGGGCAGCGCCGACGTGGTGATCGGCGGGGCCAGCGACGCGCCCATCTCCCCGATCACCGTGGCCTGCTTCGACGCCATCAAGGCGACCACGCCGCGCAACGACGACCCCGCACACGCCTCCCGGCCGTTCGACAACAGCCGCAACGGGTTCGTGCTCGGCGAGGGCTCGGCGATGTTCGTGCTGGAGGACCTGGAGCGGGCCCGCCGCCGCGGCGCGCCGGTGTACGCCGAGATCGTCGGCTTCGCCTCGCGCTGCAACGCCTTCCACATGACCGGGCTGCGCCCCGACGGCCGGGAGATGGCCGAGGCGATCCGCAACGCCCTGGACACGGCCCGGATGGACCCGACGACGATCGGCTACGTCAACGCGCACGGCTCGGGCACCAAGCAGAACGACCGGCACGAGACGGCGGCGGTGAAGCTGGCACTGCGGGATCACGCGTACGCCACCCCGATGAGCTCGATCAAGTCGATGGTCGGGCACTCGCTCGGAGCGATCGGCGCGATCGAGGTGGCCGCGTGCGCGCTGGCCATCACCAACGACGTGGTGCCGCCCACGGCGAACCTGCACGAGCCCGACCCCGAATGCGACCTCGACTACGTGCCGCTGGAGGCCCGCGACCGCAGGCTCGACGCGGTGCTGTCGGTCGGCAGCGGCTTCGGCGGCTTCCAGAGCGCCATGCTGCTGGCCCGCCCGGAAGGAGACGCCCGATGAACAGCGACGCACCGGTGGTGACCGGACTCGGCGTGATCGCCGCGACCGGGTCGGACACCGAGACGTACTGGAAGGCCACCCTGGAGGGGCGCGGCGGCATCGGCCGCATCGCCCGCTTCGACCCGGCGCAGTACCCGTCCCGGCTGGCCGGGGAGATCCGCGACTACGACCCCGCCGACCATCTGCCGGACCGGCTGCTGGCGCAGACCGACCACGTCACCCGGTTCTCGCTGACCGCCGCCGCGACGGCGCTGGCCGACGCGGCCGTGGACCCGGCGGCGCTCGGCGAGTACGACATGAGCGTGGTGACCGCGAGCTCCGCGGGCGGCTTCGAGTTCGGTCAGAAGGAGCTGGAGAAGCTGTGGTCAAAGGGCGGTGACCACGTCAGCGCGTACCAGTCGTTCGCCTGGTTCTACGCGGTCAACACCGGGCAGATCTCCATCCGGCACGGCATGCGCGGGCCCAGCGGGGTGCTGGTCACCGACCAGGCCGGCGGGCTCGACGCGATCGGTCAGGCGCGCCGCCACCTGCGCGCGGGCACCGCGCTCGCGATCACCGGCGGCGTCGACGGCTCGCTGTGCCCCTGGGGCTGGATCGGGCAGCTCGCCACCGGGCAGATCAGCGAGTGCGACGACCCGGCGCGGGCGTACCTGCCGTTCGACGCCGCCGCGAACGGCTTCGTGCCGGGCGAGGGCGGGGCGATCCTCGTCGTCGAGCAGCGCGCGGCCGCGCAGCGCCGGGCCGCACCGCGGGTGTACGGCGAGATCAGCGGCTACGCCGCCACCTTCGACCCGGCCCCCGGTTCCGCCCGCCCGCCCGGCCTGCGGCGCGCGATCGAGCTGGCGCTGGCCGACGCCGGTTGCGCCGCGTCCGACGTGGACGTGGTCTTCGCCGACGCGGCCGGGGTGCCCGAACTGGACCTCGTCGAGGCGCAGGCGCTGACCGGGGTGTTCGGCGCGGGCCGGGTGCCGGTGACCGCACCGAAGACGATGACCGGGCGGCTCGCGGCCGGGGCGGGCGGGCTCGACGTCGCCACGGCCCTGCTGTCCCTGCGCGACCAGGTCATCCCGCCGACCGTCAACGTCGGCACCCTCGCCGACGGCTGCCGTGACCTGGACCTCGTCCGCGACGCCGCCCGGCCCGCCCCGCTACGGCGGGCGCTGGTCCTGGCCCGCGGCATCGGCGGCTTCAACGCCGCCGTGGTGGTCACCGCCGCATAACAGCCCTGGCCCGCCGCGGTCCGCGCTGCGGCTCCCGGATGAAGATCGCCGTTTCAGGTCAAAACCTCGGGTTCAACCCCAGCTTTCGACCTGAAACGGCGATCTTCGTCGTCAAGATCGCCCTACTTGCCAGGCAGGTGGGTGAAAGCGCAGTCAAGATACGCACAGGTGCCAGGCAAGTCGGGCGATCTTGGACGCGCCGGGTGGCCGGCACGGTGGCGGTGCGCGGGGCGGGTTCCGGGTGGCTGTGCGGTGCGCCTGTTTGGGCTGGTGGGCGTCGGTGGTTACGGTGGCGGAGTTCCTGGCTAATCGGACAAATTTGCCTTTTCGGTCCCGTGCCGGTTGCCAGGTCTTCCGACATCGCGACCGAAGGGCGACCGATGCCTTCCCGACGACAACTTCTCACCACCGGCCTGCTGTCCGGCGCGGCCATGCTGATCCCGGCCCCGGCGAGCGCCGCGCGCGCCGCGGCCGCGGCACTGGCCGCCGGAAAACTCGACGCTTCGAAGATCCACAAGTACAAGACGCGGCTGCCGGTCCCGGCTGCCATGCCGACGGTCTCCACCAAGGGCAAGGCCGACCGGTACGCCGTCGAGGTGCGTCAGTTCCGCCAGCAGATCCTGCCGCCGGGCATGCCGCAGACCACGGTGTGGGGCTACGGCTCCGCGGCCCACCCGAAGACGTTCGGCTACCCCGCGCGCACCATCGAGGCCCGCACCGACCGGCCGGTCGAGGTCACCTGGATCAACGGCCTGATCGACGCCAAGGGCCGGGCCCGGCCGCACCTGCTGCCCGTGGACCCCACGCTGCACTGGGCCAACCCGGCCGGCGGCATGGCGCACCGGGACATGCCCGCTGACTTCGGCACCACGCCGACGCGCTACACCGGTCCGGTGCCGATCGTGACGCACGTGCACGGCGCGCACGCCGCGGAGGAGGCCGACGGCTACCCGACGGCCTGGTACCTGCCCGACGCCCCGCTGCCGCGCGGCTACGCGACCACCGGCTCGGACTACGCCGACATGCGGGAGAAGGCGGAGGCCTACGGCCCGCGCTGGAAGCCCGGCCAGGCCGTGTTCCGCTACGACAACGACCAGGCCCCGGGCACGCTGTGGTACCACGACCACGCCCTGGGCATCACCCGGCTCAACGTGTACGCCGGCCCGGTCGGCTTCTACCTGATCCGCGGCGGCGAGCAGGACCTGCCCGAGGGCACCCTGCCCGGCCCCGCGCCCGGCCCCGACGACCCCGACGGCACCCGCCACTACGAGATCCCCCTGTGCATCCAGGACCGCTCGTTCCGCACCGACGGCTCGCTGTACTACCCGGACAGCCGCAGCCTGTTCCACGACGCGTTCGCCGGCCCGTACGTGCCGGCCAGCGACATCGCCCCGATCTGGAATCCGGCGTACCTCGCCGACGCGATCGTGGTCAACGGCCGCACCTGGCCGCAGCTGACCGTGGAGCCGCGCCGCTACCGGTTCCGGCTGCTCAACGGCAGCAACTCCCGCACCCTGATCCTGAAGATCGCGGCCAGCGCGACCGCGCCGCGTCCGGCTACCGCGGCGGTGCCGTTCTGGCAGATCGGCTCCGACGGCGGCTGGCTGCGCGAGCCGGTGCAACTGGAGCAGCTGATGCTCGGGCCGGGTGAGCGCGCCGACGTGATCGTCGACCTCTCCAAGCTGGCCGAGGGCACCGAGCTGTTCGTGATCAACGAGGCGCCGGACGTGCCGTACGCGGCCGGGGTGCTCGGCACCGACTACCAGCCCGCGAACATCGCCACCACCGGCCAGGTGATGAAGCTGCTGGTGATCCCGCTGCGGGGCACGGACACCAGCGTGCCGCCGGAGCACCTGAGCCTGCCCGCCGCGCCGAAGCTGCCCGACTCGGCGGCGAGCTGGCGGGTGCTGCTCGACGACCTGCCCTCGGTCGCGCTGACCGGCGTGAACCACCGCGTCGCCACGCTCGGCACCGTCGCGCCGGACCGCACCCAGACCCCGCTGCGCTGGCACGACGCGCCGACCGAGAAGCCGGTGCTGGGCCGCAGCGAGACCTGGGAGATCCTCAACTTCACCGACCACTCGCACACCGTGCACCTGCACCAGGTGCAGTTCGAGGTGGTCAGCCGGCAGCCCTTCGGCATCCCGCCGAAGCCGCGCCCGGCCGAGTCCTGGGAGTCCGGCCGCAAGGACACCGTGCTGGCCCACTCCGGCGAGGTCACCCGCGTCAAGGCCGTCTTCGACCGCCCCGGCCGCTACGTCTGGCACTGCCACATGCTCGAACACGAGGACAACGAGATGATGCGCCCGATCCAGGTGGCCTGAACAAAGGAAGGGCACCTTCACATCGCTCCGCGATGCAGAAGGTGCCCTTCCTCACGCGCCAGGTGCGCTGAGCTGCGGTGTCAGAGCGGAGTCTTCGTCACCTTGCCGCCGTGGTCGACGTACCAGCGCTCGCTGGCCATCGGCACCCCGCGCAGCCGGTCGACCAGCCAGTCCACGGCCAGCGTCGGCGCGAACGGGCCCAGGTTCGCCGCGGGCACCCCGCCGATCGAGTGCCGCGAGTCCTGGTACACCACCAGCTGCTTCGGCCCGGCGACGCTGTTCAGCAGCGCCTCGCTGCACTCCAGCGGGCTCAGCTCGTCGCGGTCCCCGGCCAGCACCAGGTACGGCATCTTCAGCAGCTCGGCATGGCCCTCCCAGGTCAGCGTCCTGGCGAACGCGTCGAAGGCGTCCTCGTCGGTGTGCCCCGACATGTACATGAAGCGCATCTTGTACGTCGGCCAGGCTTGCTCGAACGCCGCCGACCAGCCCGGCTGGTGGCAGGTGTTCATCACCGCGCAGGCCTTGATCCGGGGCTCGTGCGCCGCCGCGATGGTCCCGGCGAACGAGCCGAAACTGATGCCGCTCAGCACGATCCGCGACGCGTCGACCTCCTCGCGCCGGGACAGCCAGTCCACGCAGGCGGTGCCGGTACGCGCCCACGCGGGCACGGTCGTGTGGATGCCCATCATCGCGGCCTCGTACTGCCCCGGCCCCTCGATCGCCAGCACCGCGAAGCCGCGGGTCAGGAAGCGGTCGCCGTGCAGCGCGACGGTGGCCTCCTTGAAACTGTCCATGCCGGGCACCGCGATCACCACCGGCACCCGCCCGCCGTGGTAACCGGGCGGCAGGTGGAACCAGGCCGGCAGCGCCCCGCCCGCGAACGGGATGCTCACCGCCTCGATGCGATGGTCGGCCAGCTCGGCGTAGTGCGCGAAGCAGGCCCGCTTACGCCGGTGGTAGAAGCGGTTGACCTCGTCGTCGCTGTGGATCGGCCACTGCGCGGCGCCCCAGTGCACGGCGGCCATGTAGTAGTTGTCGCGCGCGGTGATCTGGTGCCCGTCGTCGGCGGCGGCCTCGGCGCGCGCCTCGCGGCGGCGGGCGACCGCCTCGAAGGTGGGCGCGAAGTCGGCGTACCGGCGCACCCGGGCGCGGATCGCGGCGAAGTCGGCCCCGGCCTCCGTGCCGCAGGCGGCGTTCCAGTAGATGGAGCGGGGCTGGTCGAAGTCGACGCCCGTCTCGGCGATGGCCGCCTCCAGCCGGTCGCGTTCGGCCAACCAGCGCCGGGTGGCCCGGACGGGGCGCTCGGCGCCCGGCGGCGCGGTGGCCGTCATCCGTGTTTCCGCATGGGACTTGACCTGGTCCATGTCGATCTCCTCAGTCGCGCGACACCGTCGCCCGCCGGCACAGATGGCACCGGCACACCGTCCCGTGGCGCATGACGGCGCCGTAGGGCTGCCCGACGGTCGCCGCCGCCCCGGCGGCACCGTCCCCGTAAGCACCCTGGCACACCACGAGCCCCGATGAGGCCGAATCAGTCCAGGTCAGACGTTCACCCGAGGGCGCGAGGCAGGACGTATCCGGTCGTGCAGCAGCGCCGCCGCCACCACCGTGGCGAGCCAGCACGCGCCCAGGGCGTAGCCGGCGAGCACGTCGGTGAGCCAGTGCACGCCGAGATACAGCCGGGAGAAGCCGACCAGCAGCGTCAAGGCCGTGGCCGCCAGCCACACCAGCGGCTTCGCCGCGCGCGCGACGCGCAGGCTGACCAGCAGTGCGAGCATGCCGTACGCTGCGGCGGCCTGCGCGCTGTGGCCGGACGGGAAGGCGTAACCCGTGGCCGTGGTCAGCACCTCGCCGACGACGGGGCGCGGCCGCACGGTGAGCAGCTTGCCCGCGGTGACCAGCAGCGCGCTGCCCACCGACACCGCCAGCACCAGCGCCACGGTGCGCCGCCGGTCCCGCCACAGCGGCAGCAGCAGCGCCGCGAGCATGAGCAGCGGCACGGTGACCCAGCCGCTGCCCAGCCAGGTGACCACCTGCATGCAGCGGGTCAGCCAGGGCGTGCGGTGATCCGCCAGCCAACTCGCGACCGGCGGATCTGTGCTGCTCAGCTCCTCGTGCGCGACCACGTCGTCGGTGATGCCGGCGAGCACCCACAGCCCGACCAGCGTCGCCGCCGCCCCGAAGGCCAGCCAGCCTCGCACACGGTGATCAGGCAATGCGCAGCCTCACCCGGATCGTGCGCAAGCCGCGACCGGTCGCCACCGGGCCCGCACGTTCCCGGGCGGCAGGCGACCCACCGGGTGCGGGTCCACCGGCGGGCGAGCGGCGCATCGCCAGGTTCGGCCGCAGCCCGACACGCGCTGCCGTCCGGTCCATCGCCAGGTTCGGGGACGGCCCGACGGACGGCGGGGCGGCCGCGTGCCGCGGACCGGACGGATCGGTGGGCGGCGTCGGCCCCCCGTCCAGCGCGTCGTCCCGGCGGCCCTTGCCGAACTTGAGGTACAGCGCGGGCAGCACGAACAGGTTCAGCAGGGTCGAGGTGACCAGGCCACCGAGGATCACCACGGCCATCGGGTACTCGATCTCGTGGCCCGGCAGGTTGCCGAGCACCACCAGCGGCACCAGCGCCAGCGCGGTGGCCAGGGTGGTCATCAGAATCGGCGACAGCCGCTCGCGCGCGCCGCGCAGCACCAGGTCGAGGCCGAACGGCTCGCCCTCCTCACGTTCCAGGTGCTGGAAGTGATTGATCATCAGGATGCCGTTGCGGGCCGCGATGCCCAGCACCGTGAAGAAGCCCACCAGCGAGCCGAGCGAGATCACCCGGCCGGTCAGGAAGGCCGCCAGCACGCCGCCGACCAGGGCCGCAGGCAGGGTGAGGAAGGACAGCGCGGCCAGCCGCCAGCTGCTGTACGAGGCCTGCAGCAGGAAGAAGATGGCGACCGCGGCGAGCCCGGCGTAGACCAGCAGCCGCCGGTCGGCGGCCTGGCGCTCGGCGTACTCGCCCAGGATCTGGGCATAGTGGCCACGGGGGAAGTCGACCGTCTGCATCTTCTCTTCCAGCTCGCCCACGACCGAGCCCAGGTCGCGGCCCTTCACGTTGGCGTCGACGTCGATCTTGCGCAGGGTGCCGTCGTGCTCGATCTGGTTCGGCGTCGACGCGATGCGCACGTCGGCAACGTCGCTCAGCGGCACCGTGCCGCCGGCGGGCACGTCGATCGGCAGCTGCCGGATCGCGGTGACGCTGGACCGCGTCTCCGGGGTGCTCCAGACCTGCACGTCGTAGGCCTTGCCGTCGCGGAAGACGTCGCCGACCTCCTCGCCCGCCATCAGCGTGGCGGCCGCGCGGCGCACGTCACCGGGCTTGATCCCCAACTGCTGCGCCTTGGCGAGATCGACCTCGATCTCGATCTGCGGCACCTGCTTCTGCAACGAGATGTGCTGGTCGACCACGCCGTCGATGCCGGACAGCACATTGAGCACCTTGTCGGCCTGCTCGCGCATGACCTGGAGGTCCTCGCCGTAGATGCGCACCACGATCGCGTCGCCGGAGCCGGTGAGCACCTCGCGGATGCGCTCCTTGAGGTAGGTCTGCACGTCGCGGACCAGGCCCGGGTAGCTGTTCACGACCGCTTCGATCTTCTTGTGGGTCTCGTCGTAGTCGGCGTCCGGGTCGATGCTGATCCAGTTCTCGCCGAAGTTGACCCCGACCACCTCGTCGGCGATGAGCGCCTGGCCGATGTGCGCGCCGAAGTTGCGTACCCCCGGGATGGCCATGAGGTCCTTGCTGGCCTGCTCGGTGATGCGCACCTCCTCCGGGTGCGACGCGCCGGGTTCGGTGACCCAGTGCATCAGGAAGTCGCGCTCCTTGAACGAGGGCAGCAGCGCCTGGCCCAGGCCGGGCAGCACCACGATGCCCGCCAGAGTCATGACCGCGACCAGGGCGTACGCCCGCACCGGCCGCTTGGTGACGCGGCTCAGCGCCGACTGGTATCCCTTCTGCAGCCAGCGCACCAGCGGCGACTCCCGCCGCTCCAGCGGCGCCTTGCGCAGCAGGATCAGCGCCAGGGCCGGGGTGACCGTCAGCGCTACCACCATGGACACCAGCACGGCCAGCATGTAGGCCAGGGCCAGCGGCCGGAAGAAGGCGCCGGTCAGGCCTTCCAGGAAGAAGATCGGCACGGCCGACGCGATGATGATCAGCGTGGCGTAGACGATCGGGCCCCGGACCTCCAGCGAGGCGTCCAGGATCAGCCGGGCGGTGGTCGGCACGGAGTCGTCCGCACCGGCCCGCCGGGCCTGGCGCAACCGTCTGACTATGTTCTCGATGTCGATGATGGCGTCGTCGACCACCACGCCGACGGCGATCACCAGCCCCGCCAGGATCATGGTATTGATGCCGTACCCGAACGCGTGCAGCACCAGGCCCGCGCCCACCAGCGACAGCGGGATGGCCACCACGCTGATCAGCGCGGTGCGCCACTCGAACAGGAACAGCGCCAGCACCAGCACCACCAGCAGGCAGCCCAGCAGCAGTGCCCGGCCCAGGTTGTGGATGGCGGTCTCCACGAAGGTGGCCGGCCGGAAGATCGTCGTGTCGACGGTGATGCCGGTCAGGCCCGGTGCCAGCTCCTTCATCGCCGCCTCGACGCCCTCGGTCACCTCCAGCGTGTTTCCCCAGGGCAGCTTCTCGACGATGAGCATGAGGCCCGGCCCACCGTTGATGACCGCGTCACCGATCATCGGCTGGTGGTCCTCCTTGACCGTGGCCACGTCGGCCAGCAGCACCTTCTTGCCGTCGCGCTCGGCCACCAGGACCTGTGCCAGGTCGGCCGGGGTCACGATCGGCAGCACGTGCTGGATGGCCATACGCTGGTTCGGCGTCTCCAGGAAGCCGCCAGTGCCGATCACCGCGCCGTCGGAGTAGCGCAGCAGGCCCGCGTCGAGCGCGTCGGCGGTGACCTCCATGACCTCGTCCAGCGTCACGTCGTGCGCCTGCATCCGGGCCGGATCGGCCTGCACCTGCATCATCTGCAGCCGCTCGCCCCAGATGGCGACGTTGGCCACGCCGGGCACCCGCAGCAGCCGGTTGCGGATGGTCCAGTAGGAGACCATCGACATCTCCATCACGGACCGGGTGTCCGAGGACAGCCCGATCTTCATGACCCGGCTGGTCGACGACAGCGGCTGCAGCATGACCGGCGGGCTGGCCCAGGTCGGCAGCATCGCCGAGGCCTCGTTGAGCCGCTCGGACACCAGCTGGCGGGCCTTGAGCAGGTCGGTGCCCGGCTTGAAGATGAGCACGATCGACGACAGCTGCGACACCGACTTGGACCTGATGTCGGCCAGGCCCTCCACGCCGTTGAGCGCCTGCTCCAGCGGCACCGTGACCAGCGCCTCCACCTCCGCGGCGGACAGGCCCAGGCTGGGGGTCTGCACCTCGACGCGCGGCGGGGCGAACTCCGGGAACACGTCGACCGGCATGTCGCGCAGCTGGCCGACGCCGAAGAACATCATGCCGCAGGCGATCGCGACCACCAGGGCCCGGAACTTCAGGCTCGATCCGACGATCCACCGCATCATGGCCGCGCCGCCCCCGTCACTTGCCGATGCCGGTCTCGGCGCCGTAGAGCTCGGACGCGCCGACCGACACCACCTTGGCGCCGGCAACCGGGCCCTGCGACAGCGTGACCTGGTCACCCACGATCTTGGTTACGGTGACCGGCTCCCGCTGGAAGCTCAGCGGGGCGGTCTCGACGTACGTCCACGTGGTGCCGTCCGGCAGGTAGATCAGTGCGGAGTACGGGATGGTCTTGACCCCGGCCGCCTCGGTCAGCGGCACCGTGGTCAGGCCGAGCCGGCCGACGCCCTCGTCGGTGAGCGTGACCTTCTTGACCTTGCTGCCTTCGATCGACTCGACCTTGGCCGGCTTGGGCGGCGTCGAGGTGCTGGTGGGCACTCCCTTGGCAGCGGCGACGCCCAGCGCCCCGACGACCAGCAGGCCGACCAGCAGGCCGCCGACCGTCCACCGGTCGAGCCTCTCGCCGAGATGGTGCTTCATCGTCGTGTCACCCCAACCGTGGTTCGGTGTAGAGCGCGAGGTCCTCGCGCTGTGAGCCGGCCCCGAAGCGCAGGTACAGCGCGGGGACGGCGAAGAGGGCGAGCAGCACGGCCACCGCCAGGCCGCCGAGCAGGACCAGGGCGATCGGCCGCAGCAGCTCCATGCCCGCCCGGCCGCCGAGCAGCAGCAGGGGCAGCAGCAGCGCGGCCGTGCCCACCGCGGTGACCAGGATCGAGCCGGCCTGCTCCCGGGCCGCCCGGGTGACCAGCCCGGGGCCGAACGGCTCCGCGCCCCGGCGTTCGAGGGCCTGCATGTGGCCGATCATCTGCAGCACGAACCGGGCCGTGATCGCGGCCACGGCGACCAGCGCGGTCAGGGTCGTGATCGCCGACAGGCCGGTGATCAGTCCGGTGATCAGCCCACCGGCCATCGCCACCGGCAGCGTCAGGAACGCCAGCACGGTGAGTTTCCAGCTGCCGATCGCCGCCTGCATCAGCAGGAAGATCCCGATCAGCGCGGCGAGCCCGACCAGCAGCAGCCGGTTCTGGTTCTCCTGCTGGTGCTCGTACGCGCCGAGCAGCTCGGCGTGGTGCTCCAGCGGGAACGGGATGGCGCCCAGCTTGGACTCGACGTCGCCGACCACGGCCCGGTAGTCGCGGCCCTTGATGCCGGCGCTGACGTCGACGTAGCGGAACACCGAGTCGCGCTCGATGACGGTCGGGCTCGGCGCGATCGACACGTCGGCGACGTCGCCGAGCCGGATCTGCTGCCCCGCCGGAGTATTGATCTTCAGGTCCTGGATGCTGGTCAGGCTGTTGCGCACGGTCGGCGCGCCCCAGACCACGACTTCGAAGACCTTCTGGTCCTCGAAGAGGTTGCCGACCTGGATGCCGGACAGCATCGCGGCGGCGGCCCGGCGTACGTCACCGGGCTTGATGCCGGCCTGCTGCGCCTTGGCCAGGTCCACCTTCACCCGCACCGTCGGCTCCTCCACCGGCAGGTCGGCGGTCGGGTTGACCACGCCGTCGACGGTGCCCAGCATCTGCTGCACCTCGGCCGCCTTGCTCCGCAGCACGTCGAGGTCCTGGCCGTACACCCGCACGACCACGGCCTCCTCGTCGCCGCCGAGCAGCTGCGTGATGCGCTCCTCCGGGTAGGTCAGCACGTCGGTGTCCAGCCCCGGATAGCTCTTCACGAGCGAAGCGATGGCGGCGCGGGTCGCGCCGTAGTCGGCGGCCGGGTCGATGTTGACCCACAGCTCGCCGGAGTTGACGTTCACCACCTGGTCAGAGGTGATGGCCCGGCCCAGGTGCGCGCCGACGGCCTGCACCCCCGGCAGCGCCTGCAGGTCCTTGCTCACCTTCTCGGTGATCCGGGTCATCTCGATGCCGGAGGTGCCGGGTGTGGTGTCCCAGTGCACCAGCAGGCTGCGCTCGCGCAGCGACGGCATCACGCTCTGGGCCAGTGGCTGGAACAGGGCCAGCACACCGCCGAGGGCGACCAGCCCGGCCAGCCCGTACGCGATGGCGGGTGTGCGCAGCACCGGCGACAGCGACCGCGGGTACCAGCCGTGCGCCCGGCGCAGCAGCGGCGAGGAGTGCCGTTCCAGGGCGGTGTTGCGCAGCAGCACCAGCGACATGGCCGGGATGAAGGTCAGCGCCACCACCGTCGAGGCGAGCACGACGGCGACGAAGCCGAGTGCCAGCGGGCGGAAGAACAGCCCGGTGAGCTCCGGCAGCAGCAGCACCGGCGCGGCCGCGACCAGGGCGATGACCGTGGCGTACGCCGTGGGCTTGCGCACCTCCAGCGCCGCGTTGAAGACGGCCCGGCCGACCGGCTCCTCGCTGCCCGACAGCCGCCGCTCGCGCAGCCGGCCCGCGATGTGCCGGACGTCGCCGACCGCGTCGGCGATCGCGAAGACCACCCCGAGCACGATGCCCGCCAGCAGCATCAGGTTCAGCCCGTACCCGGCGAAACTCAGCACCACCCAGGCCAGCGCCACCGACACCACGACCGCCAGGAACGCGGTGAGCGCGGTGCGCCACTCCCAGAAGCACAGCGCCAGCACCAGCGCGAGCAGCAGCAGGCCGAGCAACGCGACCAGGGCGGAGCTGTCCAGCGCCCGGTCGATGAAGGCGGCCGGCTGGTACACGTTCGTGTTCATCTCGATGCCGGTCAGGCCGGGCTTCATCGCGCTCAGCGCCGCCTGCACGTCCTTGGTCACCTGCACGGTGTTCGCGCCGGGCAGCTTCTCGATCACGAGCATGAGGCCGGGGCCGCTCTCCACCAGCGCGTCGCCGATCAGCGGCTGGTGGTCCTCGACGACCGTGGCCACGTCACCCAGGCGCAGCCGCTTGTCGCCGTCCTGGCTCTCCAGGGTGACCTGGGCCAGGTCCTGCGGGGTGCGGATGGGCAGCACGTGCTGGATGCCCAGGCGCTGGTTGGGGGTGTCGATGAAGCCGCCGGTGCCCGGGGTCGACGCCTCCAGGAAGGTCAGCGGGGAGACCCACAGCGCGTTGCCGGCGGTGGAGATGACCTGGTTGAGGGTCACGTCGTTCTGCTGCAGCTTCGCCGGGTCGACCTGCACCTGCAGCTGCCGCTCGCGGTTGCCCCAGACGGCCACGTTGGCCACGCCCGGCACGCCGATCAGGCGCGGCTTGATGACCCAGCGGGCCAGCACCGACATCTCGGTGAGCGGCACGTCCTTCGAGGTCAGGCCGACCATCATGACGCGGTTGGTGGACGACAGCGGCTGCAGCATCACCGGCGGGCTGGACACGTTGGGCAGCGCGCCGGCCTGGGTCAGCCGCTCCTGGACCATCTGGCGGGCCCGGTACACGTCGGTGCCCGGTTCGAAGATCAGTTCCACTGAGGAGAGCCCGGGGACCGACTCGGAGTTGATGTGGTCCAGCCAGGCGACGCCGTTGAGCAGATCGGACTCCAGCGGCACGGTGATCAGCTGCTCGACCTCCTCGGCGGACAGACCGAGGGCCTCGGTCTGCACCTCCACCCGCGGGGCGCTGAACTCGGGCAGCACGTCCACCGGCGCGCTCTTGAGCCGTACCGCACCCAGGATCAGCAGCGCCGCCGCGAGCGGCAGGATCAGGAGGCGGAACTTGAGACTGGTGCTGACCATCCAGCGGATCATGGCCGTGGACTTCCCTTCCAGCGACCGCGGAGCGGCGGTACATCCGTCCGATGGGGTGCGAACACGGTTCACGCAACCCGCATAAGCTGACCGTAATCCGAATCTGACCGATTTGAGAGCCTCATTCGGATTTCAGAGATATCTCAGTGAACACACAGCCTGAGAGCATTTAGACGGCTAATGTCCGGTTGAGAGTGCCGTTACGTCGTCAGCGGAGGACGTCCGTGGTGATGCAGAGCTCCAATCCCGTGCTCACCCGTCCGATCGAAGCTCCCGTCGTGCTCGACCAGCGGCAGCGGCTCACCCTGGACGGCGTGTGCGGGCGGACCCTGGTGCTGGTCGCCGTCACCGCGGCGACCGCCGCCGCGTCCTGGAACCTGCTGCGGGCCCCCGCCTGGACTGGGCTGGCCGTGCTCGGCTCGACCCTGGCCGGCCTGGTGCTCGCCCTGGTGATCGTGTTCAAGCGGATCACCAACCCGTTCGTGATCGGCGGGTACGCCGTACTGCAGGGCGTTTTCCTGGGCGTGGTCAGCCGCGAGCTGGAGCAGCAGTTCCCCGGCATCGTCGTGCAGGCCGTCATCGGCACGTTCGGCGTCTTCCTGGCCATGGCCGCGCTGTACAGCGCCCGCATCCTGCGCGCCACCAAACGCTTCACCCAGGTCGTCACCGGCGCGCTGCTCGGCATCGTGCTGCTCAGCCTGGTCGACCTGGCCCTGCGCTTCTTCGGCCACAGCCTGCCGATCTACCGCGCGGGAACCCTCGGCGTGCTCTTCGCCGTGCTCTGCGTCATCGTCGGCGCGCTGACCTTCGTCATCGACTTCGACCAGGTCGAACGCGCCGTCGCCGCCGGCCTGCCACCCCGCTACGGCTGGTACCTGGCCTTCGGCATGCTGGTCGGCCTGATCTTCCTCTACTGGCAGATCCTCCGCCTGCTCAGCTACCTCCGCCGCTGAGCGGGCAAAGCAAGGGCACCTTCTTAACGCTCCGCGTTATAGAAGGTGCCCCTGTTAACACTGGATGCCGTGTGAGCTGCGGTCGGACCGGGCGCGAGGTGCGGTGCGCACGGCGCGCCCGCGCCAGTCAGCGGACCGGGTGGCCCGCGCCGCGCAGGGCCGTCTTGACCTCGCCGATGGTGACGTCGCCGAAGTGGAACACGCTCGCGGCGAGCACGGCGTCGGCCCCGGCGTCCACGGCCGGCGGGAAGTGGGCGGCCTTGCCCGCGCCACCGGAGGCGATCACCGGAATGTCGACCACGGCCCGGACCTCCTTGATCAGTTCGAGGTCGAAGCCCTCCTTGGTGCCGTCGGCGTCCATGGAGTTCAGCAGGATCTCGCCCGCGCCCAGGTCGGCGACCCGGCGGGCCCACTCGATCGCGTCCAGCCCGGCCGACTTGCGCCCGCCGTGCGTGGTCACCTCGAACCCGCCGCCGTCCTTGAGCCGCCGCACGTCCAGCGACAGCACCAGCACCTGGTTGCCGAAGCGGCGGGCGATCTCGGTGATCAGTTCGGGCCGGTGGATCGCGGCGGTGTTGACGCCGACCTTGTCCGCGCCCGCGCGCAGCAGCACGTCCACGTCCTCGACCGACCGCACGCCGCCGCCCACGGTCAGCGGGATGAAGACGGTCTCCGCGGTGCGCCGGACCACCTCCAGCATCGTGCCGCGCCCCTCGAAGGAGGCGGACACGTCGAGGAACGTGATCTCGTCGGCGCCCGCCGCGTCGTACGCCGACGCCAGCTCCACCGGATCACCGGCGTCGCGCAGGTCGACGAAGTTGACCCCCTTCACCACCCGCCCGGCGTCCACGTCCAGACAGGGGATGACCCGCACCGCGACACTCATGCGCTCGACGCTACCCGCCGGCCCGCCACGAGGAGCCGCTGGTCCGGCTCGTGGGACGGTCCGGGGCGCCGGTCCGTGCCGTCCGGGGCCGCGACCCTGCCGCCCCCGCTCGCCCCGAGCAGCACTCCCCCGATCACCAGCGCCCCGGCGATCACGTCGCCCGCCCGCAGCGGCTCCCCCAGGAACAGGGCCGCCGAACTCATCCCGAAGAACGGGACGAGCATCGAGAACGGGGCCACCGTCGCCGCGCCGTACCGCTTGATCAGCACGCCCCAGCCCGCGAACCCGGCCAGCGTGGAGATCCCCGCGATGTAGGCCAGCGCCCCGAGCCCGGACAGGTCCAGCCCGGACAGTGCCGCGCCGACCCGGCCGGGCCCCTCGAACAGCAGCGACAGCGCGAACAGCGGCAGCGTGGCCACCGCCGACACCCAGACCATGAAGCGCAGCATGTCGGGCGGGGCGGCCCGGCGCATCATGACGTTGGAGACGCTCCACGCGACGGCGGCGGCCAGCACCAGCACGAAACCCTCCACCGGCCGGTCGGACCCGAGCCGGGAGGCGACCAGCCCGACGCCCGCCACGGCCACCCCGAGCCCGGCCCACTGGCGCAGGCCCGGCCGCTCCCGCAGCAGCGCGACCGCGAAAACGGTGGTGAAGATCGCCTGGCTCTGCAGCAGCAGCGAGGACAATCCGGCCGGCAGGCCGGCGGCCATCCCCGCGAACAGCAGCGAGAACTTGACCACGCCCAGCACCAGGCCGATGCCGAGGACCCACCGCCAGGGCGTACGCGGACCGCCGATGAGCAGCACCGCAGGGAACGCCGCCAGCGCGAACCGCAGTGCGCCGAACAGCAGCGGCGGCATCCGGTCCAGCCCGACCTCGATCGCCACGAAGTTGCAGCCCCACACGGCGGCGACGGCCACGGCCAGCAGGATGTCCCTCGGTCTCATGAGCCGAGTCTCGGCCCGGACAACCGTGCAGCACCAGCGAATAGTTCTTCAGTGTTCGTTTAGAATCGCTACATGCTCGATCTCGGCCGCCTGCGCGCCATCGACGCGCTCTCCCGCCACGGCACCGTGCACGCCGCGGCCGCCGCCCTGCACTGCACCCCGTCCGCGGTGTCGCAGCAGCTCGCCAAGCTGGAACGGGAGACCGGCGCGGTGCTGTGCCACAAGGACGGGCGCGGGCTGCGCCTGTCCGACGCCGGGCGGCTGCTGGCCGAGCACGCCGCGCTGGTGCTCGCGGCCGCCGACACCGCCTCGGCCGCGCTCGACGCCTACCGGGGCGAGGTCGCCGGCGAGGTCACCGTCGCCTGCTTCGCCACCGCCTGCCGCGGCCTGCTGCCCCCCGCTCTGACCGCACTGACCAGGTCGTATCCGCGCCTGCGCCCCCGCGTCGTGGAGACCAACCCGTACGAGGCGCTCCAGTCCCTCGACCGCGGCCGCGTCGACGTCGCCGTGATCGACGACTGGCGCGAGGTGCGCCTGCACCTGCCGCCCGGCGTCTCCTCGACCGTGCTCGGGGAGGACACCGCCGACCTGGTCGTGCCCGCCGACCATCCGCTCGCCGACGCCGGGCCGGGGCCGCTGGACCGGGCCGCGAACGAGCGCTGGATCGCCTCACCCGAGGGCACCATCTGCCACGACTGGCTGGTCCGCGCCCTGCCCGGCCTGCGCCCCGCGTACCTGGTCGGCGAGTTCGAGACCCAGCAGGCCCTGGTCGCCGCAGGCCTCGGCGTCGCGCTGCTCCCCCGCCTGGCCCGCCTCACCACCGCCCCCGGGACCGTCGTGGTCCCCGTCGACCCGGTCCCCACCCGCCGCGTCAGCGTCACCTGGCGCACCGCCCACCACCAGCGCCCCGCCCTCAAAGCCGTGATCGAGGCCATCACCACCGCCTGGTCCACCCGCACCACCGCCCGCGCCGGCTCCTGACCCGCCCCACCCGTGGCGCGACTCTTGACGAGTCGCGCCTACCGGGCCGGCCTGATGCCGCGAGTCTTCAAGAGTTGCGGCATCAGGCGAGGGCGGCGAGCGCCTCCGGGATGGTGAACGCGCCCGAGTAGACGGCCTTGCCCGTGATGACGCCCTCTACGCCGATCGGCTCCAGCGTCGCCAGGGCGCGGAGGTCGTCGAGCGTGGACACGCCGCCGGAGGCGATCACCGGAGCCGGCGTCGCGGCACAGATGTCGCGGTACAGCTGCAGGTTGGGTCCCTGGAGCATGCCGTCCTTGAGGATGTCGGTGACCACGTAGCGGGCGCAGCCGGCCTTGTCGAGGCGCTCCAGCACCTCGTACAGGTCACCGGCCTCCCGGGTCCAGCCGCGCGAGGACAGCACCCGTCCGCGCACGTCCAAGCCGATCGCGACCCGGTCGCCGTACTCGCCGACGACCCGGTCGCACCACTGCGGGTCCTCCAGCGCGGCGGTGCCGATGTTGACCCGGGCCGCGCCGGTGGCCAGGGCCGCGGCCAGCGACTCGTCGTCGCGGATGCCGCCGGACAGCTCGACCTTGATGTCGACCCGGCCGACCAGCTCCGCGAGCAGTTCCGCGTTGGAGCCCCGGCCGAAGGCGGCGTCGAGGTCCACCACGTGGATCCACTGCGCCCCGGCTGCCTGGAAGTCGAGCGCGGCGGCCAGCGGGGCGCCGTACGACGTCTCACTGCCGGCGGCGCCCTGCTCCAGGCGCACCGCCTGGCCGTTGACGACGTCCACGGCGGGCAGCAGGTCCAGGGCCATCAGGAACTCCTTCGGTCGAAAGCGACGATCACGAACACGGGCAGGGTCAGCGCCAGCAGCAGCGACAGCGCCACGGCCAGCGCCGTCGACGGCACCAGCGTCCAGATCACGAACAGTGCCAGGGCCGTCACGATGGCGACCCCGGCCCGCTCGGCCGCGCTGCGCCGCGCCGACAACCGGCCGGTACGGCGTATGCGCAGTTCATACAGGCTGATCCGGCGCCAGAAGGCGCGCCGCGCCAGGCGGCGGGCCGCCCGGCGCTCCTCGGCCGCGACGGCCTGCCGCGCGGCGGCCTCGCGTGCCTCACGGCGCAGCTTGCGTTCCTTGCTCATGTGTCGTCTCCACCCCGGTCCCGCCGCAACGTCGCGGCGAGCCTAACGAGTGGGCTCACAGCGTGGCGATCCAGTTCCGCAGCACCCGTGCGCCGACCGCTCCGGACTTCTCCGGGTGGAACTGGGCGACCGACAACGGCCCCCGCTCCGCGGCGGCGACGAACGTCGCGTGCTCATGCGTCGACGTGGTGACCAGCGCGACCGCGTCGAGTTCGGCGTTGGGCGGCGCGGCGTACGAGTGCACGAAGTAGCAGCGGGCGTCCGCGTCGACGCCGCTGAACAGCGTCGAGCCGGCCGGGGCGTCGAGCAGGTTCCAGCCCATGTGCGGCACCCGGCGGGCGGCCAGCCTGGTCACCGCGCCGGGCAGCAGGCCCAGGCCCTTGGTGACCACGCCGTGCTCGTCGCCGGAGTCGAACATGACCTGCGCGCCGACGCAGATGCCGAGCACGGGCCGCCCGGCCATGACCCGGTCGGCGATCACCGGCCCGGCCTGCGCGGCCTCGATGCCCGCCATGCATGCGGCGAACGCGCCCACACCGGGCACGACCAGGCCGTCGGCCCGAACGGCCGCAGCCAGGTCCTCGGTGACCACCACGTCGGCTCCGGCCGCCTCCAGCGCGCGCTGCGCGGAGCGCAGGTTGCCCGACCCGTAGTCGAGCACCGTCACCTTCGGCAGCGCGCTCACAGCACGCCCTTGGTGCTCGGGACCGCGCCCGCACTGCGCGGGTCGATCTCCACGGCGGTACGCAGCGCGCGGGCCAGCGCCTTGAACTGGCCCTCGATGACGTGGTGCGCGTCGGGTTTCTGCCCCGGCCGGGAGGCCCGCAGCACCGACACGTGCAGCGTGATGCGCGCCGTCTGCGCGAACGACTCGAAGATGTGCCGCGTCATCGAGGTCGGGTAGACCGGGCCGCTACCCGGGTTGATGTAGTCGGCGATGTTCTCCGGCTCGTCGTGCACCATGTACGGCCGCCCCGACAGGTCCACTGCGGCCTGCACCAGCACCTCGTCCATCGGCACCACCGCGTCGCCGTACCGGCGGATGCCCGCCTTGTCGCCGAGCGCCTGCGCGAACGCCTCGCCTAGCGCCAGCGCGGTGTCCTCCATGGTGTGGTGCGCATCGATCTCCAGGTCGCCCTCGGTGCGCACGGTCAGGTCGATGCCGCCGTGCCGGGCGATCTGGTTCAGCATGTGGTCGAAGAAGCCGACCCCGGTGCTGATGTCGCCGCGGCCGGTGCCGTCGAGGTCGACCTCGACGAGGACCTTGGTCTCCTTGGTGACCCGCTCCACGCGTCCGGTCCTCATGCCTTCAACTCCTTCATAGCCGCCAGGAAGGCGGAGGTCTCCTGCTCGGTGCCCGCGGTGACGCGCAACCAGCCCGGCAGGCCCACGTCGCGGACCAGCACGCCCTGACCGAGCAGCGTCTGCCAGGCGGCCTTCTGGTCGGCGAAGCGTCCGAACAGGACGAAGTTCGCGTCCGAGTCGGCCACGGTCCAGCCGCTGTCGCGCAGCTCCGCCACGATGCGGTCGCGCTGTGCCTTGATCGCCTCGACGGTGCCCAGCAGCACGTCCGCGTGCGCCAGCGCGGCGCGGGCGGCGGCCTGGGTGAGCGCCGAGAGGTGGTACGGCAGGCGGACCAGCTGCACCGCCTCGATCACGGCGGGGTGCGCGGCGAGGTAGCCGACGCGTGCCCCCGCGAAGGCGAACGCCTTGCTCATGGTGCGGCTGACGACCAGCCGCGGGTGCCTGTCCAGCAGTTCCAGGGCGCTGGGCGTGCCCGGCCGCCGGAATTCGGCGTACGCCTCGTCGACCACGACCAGGCCGGTCGTCTCGGCGAGCACCGCCTCGATCACGGCGAAGTCCAGCGCCGTGCCGGTCGGGTTGTTAGGCGAGCACAGCAGCGTCAGCGCGGGCCGGTGGCGGCGCACCTGCTCGACCGCGTGCTCGGCGGTCAGCCCGAAGTCGCCGTCTCGCCGGCCGTCCACCCAGGTGGTGGCGGTGCCGACGGCCAGTAGCGGATGCATCGAGTACGCCGGGCCGAAGCCCAGCGCGGTGCGCCCCGGCCCGGCGAACGCCTGGAAAAGCTGCTGCTGCACCTCGTTGGAGCCGTTGGCGGCCCACAGCTGCTCGGCGGTGAGCCCGTGCCCGCAGTAGGCGGCCAGGTCGGCGCGCAGCTTCACGGCGTCGCGGTCGGGGTAGCGGTTCAGGTCCGCGATCTCGCCGGTGATCGCCCGGCTCACGGCGCGCACGACCTCGTCGGGCAGCGGGTACGAGTTCTCGTTGGTGTTCAGCCGCACCGGCACGTCCAGCTGCGGCGCGCCGTACGCGCTGAGCCCGCGCAGATCCTCCCGCAGCAGCTCCTGCACCCACTCGTTCATGCCGCGCTCCCCTCGAAACGCGCGGTCACGGCCTCGCCGTGGGCGGGCAGGTCCTCGGCGTTGGCCAGGGCGACCACGTGGTGCGCGACGTCGCGCAGCGCGTCGGCGGTGTACTCCACGACGTGGATGCCGCGCAGGAACGACTGCACGGACAGGCCCGAGCTGTGCCGGGCGCAGCCCGCCGTGGGCAGCACGTGGTTGGAGCCGGCGCAGTAGTCGCCCAGCGACACCGGCGCGTACGCCCCGACGAAGATCGCCCCGGCGTTGCGCACCCGCATCGCCCACTCGCGCGCGTCGCGGGTCTGGATCTCCAGGTGCTCGGCGGCGTACGCGTCCACCACCCGCAGGCCCTGCGCCAGGTCACCGACCAGCACGGTCGCCGACTGCGGCCCACCGAGCGCGGTGGCGACCCGCTCGCTGTGCTTGGTGCGGGCCACCCGCACCGCCAGCTCCGCGTCGACCGCGTCGGCCAGCGCGGGCGAGTCGGTGACCAGCACGCTGGCCGCCATCGGGTCGTGCTCGGCCTGGCTGATCAGATCGGCCGCGACGTGCGCCGGGTCGGCGGTGTCGTCGGCCAGGATCGCGATCTCGGTCGGCCCGGCCTCGGCGTCGATGCCGACCACGCCGCGCACCAGCCGCTTGGCGGCGGTCACCCACAGGTTGCCGGGGCCGGTGATCAGGTCGACCGGCGCGCAGTCGTCGTGCGCGGGCAGCTCCCGCTCCGGGTCGGCGGTGCCGCGCGTGCCGTAGGCGAGCATCGCCACGGCCTGCGCCCCGCCGACGCCGTACACCTCGTCGACGCCGAGCAGCGCGCAGGCGGCCAGCACCCGCGCGTCGGGCAGCCCGGTCGCCTGCTGCGGCGGGCTGACGACCACCAGGCTGGACACCCCCGCGGCCTGCGCGGGGACCACGTTCATGACCACGGTCGACGGGTAGACGGCCAGGCCGCCGGGCACGTACAGGCCGACCCGGGACACCGGCAGCCAGCGCTCGGTGACCGTGCCGCCGGGCACGACCTGGGTGGTGTGGTCGGTGCGGCGCTGGTCGGCGTGCACCTTGCGGGTGCGCGCGATCACCTCCAGCAGGGCGGCCCGGACCTCGGGTTCGAGAGCCTGCTCGGCTTCCTTGATCGCTTCCGCCGGCACCCGCAACGCGGCCAGGTCCACCCCGTCGAGCCGATGGGTGGCTTCCTTGACCGCCTCGACGCCATGCTCGCGCACCCCGTCGACCAGCGGGCGGATCTGCTCCACCGCCTGGCTGACGTCGATCTGGGCACGCGGCAGCAGGTTGCGCGGATCGATGTCACGTCCACGCAGGTCGATACGGGTCAACACCTCCCAAAGTCTACTGGCGCACCCGCACGCCCCGGCGCACCCGCCCAGGCACTGGGACAGTGAGCCGGGCCACTGAGTCATGGCCGCCGGCTACCGCGGCCTTAATCGGTGTCATCCTCCGCTGCGCTGCGGACGACACCGAGCGGCCGCTACCGCGGGCGGGCAGTGTCATGGCCGCCGGCCACCGCGGCCCTGATCGGTGTCGTCCCCCGCTGCGTCGCGGACGACACCGGGCGGGCGGTGCCCGCTGACACACTGCGGCGTTAGGCTCACCCAATGACCGGGACGCTGCCGCTGTTCCCGCTGGGCACGGTGCTCTTCCCGGGCCTGGTGCTGCCACTGCACATCTTCGAGGAGCGCTGGCGCACGCTGATGCGCAACCTGATGGAGCTGCCCGACGGCACCCCGCGCGAGTTCGGCGTGGTCGCCATCGAACGCGGCCTGGAGGTCATGCCCCCGCCGCACGACGGCATCGCCACCTCCGAGGTGGTGGTGCACGAGGTCGGCTGCGTGGCACAGCTGCGCCAGATCACCGAGCTGCCCGACGGCAAGTTCGACATCGTCACCGTCGGAGCGCGCCGGTTCCGCATCACCGGTTTCGTGCCCAGCCCGCACCCGTACCCGGTGGTCGGGGTGGAATGGCTGCCCGATCCGGCCCCCGACGAGCTGGCCGACCAGCTCGCGCCCCGGGTGCTGGCGGCGTTCCGGGAATACCTCGGGGTGCTGCGCGGCGGGCCGGACGACCAGCTGCCCGACGACCCGACGGTGCTGTCGAACCTGGTCGCGGCCAGCGCGTCGCTGACCGTCGGCGACCGCCAGCAGCTGCTCAGCGCACCGGATCCGGCGTCCCGGCTGCGCCAGGAGCTGGCCATCCTGGCCCGGGAGACCGCGCTGCTGCGCGAGGTCCGGGCGGTGCCGGCGCAGCTGTCTCAGCTCGGCCCGGCGCCCGCGATGAACTGATCGTCGTCGTGGTCGGCCCACTCCTGCTCGTCCTCGTGGCGGCGCAGCGAGGGGAACCGCGACCAGGCCGCGGCCAGCGCGTAGGTGACCACCGCGGCGAGCGCCGGGATGAGCAGCGCTCCGCCGATCGCGTACGGGAAGAAGGTCAGCTTCTTCACCGCGCGCAGGTCCACCGGCCGGTGCACGATCGTGTCCACCGGCGCGTTCTTCAGCTGGTCCTGGTAGGCGGACAGCCCGATGTCGTGGCCCAGCCACCAGGCGGCCCAGCCCGCGATCAGGGTGCCCAGCAGCAGCCCGGCGAGCTGGATCGGCCCCCGGCGGGCGGGCAGCAGCACCCAGGCCGCGATCGCGCACAGCAGGCCGAAACCGAGGCCGAGCAGCACGAACCAGCCCTCCGCGGCGGCCAGCTGCTCCGGCTCGGGGGAGGTGTAGACCGCGCCCTCCTCGACGATGCGCAGCGGCAGGGTCGGCGCGAGCGCGTGCCACAGCAGGCCCAGGCCCAGCCCCAGCACGCCGATCACGGCCGCCAGCGCGAGCGCCCAGAGCACGTCCCCGCCCCGGCCACCACCCGACGACGCCGGCCGGCCTGGCTCGATCGGGCCCTGGTACTGCGAAGTGTCGTCGGAAAGCATGTTCGAACCGTAGTCCCCTCAGCGCGGCCGGGCCCGCGCCCGGGCACGGATGGGCGGGATACCTCCCTTCGTGCCCTGCTGCGATAAGTTGTCCAGACCGATCGCCGAACGCGGGAGCCGCCATGATTTCACAGGAACGGCTGGAGGAGATCGCGCGGCACTGGGCCGTCGCCGAGACCCTGCGCCGCGGCTACGAGTGCGAACCCCGGCTCACCGAGTTCCCGGGCGGCTGGGTCGTCTGGTCGCCGCCCCCGGCCGGCGGTCCGGTGGCCGAGCCCGGCAGCGGCGAGACCGTGATCATCGATCGGGAGACCGGCGCGCTGACCGTGGTGCCGGGCCTGCCGCCGCAGGTCGCGATGAGCCGGTACGCGGGCCCCGCCGCGACGGCCCAGGCCGCGTACCCGGCCGCACCGCTGCCCGTCCCGCCGCCCGGGGCCGCGACCTCGTCCGTCAGCACGATGCCACCGCCGATGCCACCGCTGCCGCCCGTGCTCTCCGTGCCGGCCGACCCGCACTCGCTGACCCCCGGGCCTCCGCCGCCGAACGCCGCCCTGACGTCGTCCCCGTTCGGGCCGCCCCGGCTGTCGGCCGACGAGTCGGAGCGGCGCGCCATGGCGCTCGCCACGCAGCTGGCCCGGCTCGGCCCCGGCCTGCCCGCGCCGACGCTGCCGCAGGTGGTGGCAACGCTGGAGGTGGCCGGACGGACGTTCCAGGCGCTCGGGCACACCGCCGACGCCGAACCGGCGCACCACCCGGCCGTCGCGCACGCGCTCGCCGCGATCCCGCCCGGCAGCCGCACCCGCGGCGCGCACCGCCACCCCGATCTGATCGTCGTGTCCAAGGCCCTGTTCGAACTCGGCGGGGCAGCGCACACCGACCCGGCCTGGGCCGCCCGGCAGCTCGCCGGGGCGACGCTGCGGCTGCATCTGCTGCGCGAGGGCGCGCCGGCCGACAACCCCACCCCCGCCGCCTCCTGCCACACCTGCGGCACCGTGCTGGTGAGCCTCGGCATGCCCGGTGAGCTGCCGCGTGACCTGGTCCGCCCGGAGCCGCCGCAGCGCGGTGCGGCCGGGCGGGCGGCGCTGCGGGCGATCACCGCGGAGGCGGTGGCCGCCACGATCGCCGTGCCCGGCGTACGCCACCGGCTGCCCGCGCTGCCGTTCCTGGTGGATCTGCTGGAGCCGTACGCGCCGTTCCACCCGGTGCTGCAGAGCCAGAGCGGCGCGGCTCAGCGCGTGGAGTCGTTCACCCTCGACGTGTGGACCCGCGAGCAGACCGCCGACACCCTCGGCGACCTGTCCGAACGCCTCGGCGCGCGGCTGTTCCCGATCGGCGGCGAGGCCGGCGGCCTGCACTCGATCCTCGCCGTCGACGAGCACCACCGCGTCTTCGCCGTCGACCACGCCGGCGCCTGGTACCTGGGCCCCACCCTCGAAGCCGCCGTCCAAACCCTCCTCATCGGCCGCTCCACCCCCCGCCTCCGCCCCAACGCCACCTGGTAACCCCCCCGGCCATTCCCGCGTTGATCATGAACTTATGGCACGGCTCGACGGCGCGCCGCTGCCACAACTTCATGATCAACGTGACTGTGCGGCCGCGAAGCACGCGAGGGGTCAGGCGGGCGGTTCGAGGGTGCCGTCGTCGCGGACGCGGGGCATGGGGTGGCCCTGGAGGAGGACGACGAAGGCGGTGTCGAGGTCGGGGCCTGCGTACCATTCGCCGGCCTGGTCGAGGACCCAGACGCGGCTGCGCTCGTCCACGGCGATGATGGCGTCGCCGGCCTGCTCCGCGCCGATCGGGGCGAGCTGGACACCGATCACCCGGGCGAAGTCGGCCAGCGAGTCCGCCGTCGCGCCGACCAGGTCGCCGCCCAGCTCGAACGGGCGCACCCAGTGCGCCACCCCCGGCCCGCGGCGCACCGAGACCAGGTACGGGAACTTCTCGATCGCCGCCCGCAGCGGCTCCAGCGGCGGGTGGCCGTACTCCCCCAGCGCCCGCACGGACCACTCGGCCCACTCGGTCGCGGACACGATGCGCCCGTCCAGCCGCAGCGGCACGTCCCAGCCGCCCGCGGCCAGCGTCGCCGCGACGTCCGGGGACAGGTTCGCCAGCGGCCCGGGGATGCCCGTCGGCGGCGCGACCGGCTCGACCGGCCCGACGGCGGCGGAGGCGGGCGCGAGCCCGAAGTGGATCCAGGCCGCCAGGCAGGTGTCACACGGCCCGGCCGGCGTGCCCGCGAGCGGGTCGCCCGGGTCGCGGACCAGGGTGAGCCGCAACTCCTGCACCTGCTGCGCGGCGGCCCGCACCTGCGCGACGGTCAGGCCCGGCTCGCCGCGGGAGGCCGCCGCGTGCTCCAGCTCGTGCAGCCAGTCGGACAGCACGATCAACTCCGCGTGCCGCCGGGTGCCGCGTACCAGCGAACCCGGGCTCTGCACCGCCAGCCACTTGACCACCAGCGGGTGGTGGTTGAGCTCCTGGTCGCCCTTGGCCCCGGTCGTCTCGCGCGGCAGTCCGTCGGCGGGCACCAGGCGCACCGTGACCCCGGGGGCCGACCCGCCGCCGAGCCGCCGCAGCGCCGCGACCGGGTCGGCGGTCACCGGGGCCGCGGGCTCCTGCTCGGCCCGGTGCTGCCGGTGCAGTCGGCGCACGTGCTCCAGCGGCACCGACGGGTACGTGGTCACCCGCGCGTCCTGCCGGTCGATGACCAGCCGCGCGCCCGCGCCGGGCTCCGGTGGGCCGTCGCTGTCGGGCAGCGTCCAGACGATGAAGCACTCCGGGAACTCCGCGACGTACGGCCGGTGCGAGCCGCCCGCCCCGCGCGCCAGCTGCTCGGCCACTCGCTGCGCGTCCTGCGCCGTGACGGTCATCGCCAGTCCCTTCCCCTGCACGATCCGGCCCGCGAGGCAGCGCGGGCCGGGCTTCACCCTGCCACGGGCAGGCACGATCTCAGAAACATGTCCAATGTAGACCTACGATCATCGTGAATTCCCAGCCCACCGGGACCAGCAAGTTCGGGAGTCACCTCGCATGGCTTCACTGGCAGCCCGGTCAGCTGCGCTGATCCGCCTCGCGGACCCGACGCGAAGCCTCGGCGCGGCGCTCCTCCCAGGACCTGTCGAGTGCGTCCAGCGCCGCTGGACCCAGATCCTCCACCGGAGCGAGCCGCGCGTAGCGCTCCGGCGATCGCGCCGGGACACCGTCGCCGACGCCGATCCGGATGCTGCCGGCCGCCCGGCTGAAGGACCCGCCGCGCTCGTACACCATGAGCAACGGCTCGAACGGATCGGGCGGGTCCTGCGGCCTGGCCGGCAACGCGGTGAAGTCGAGCATGTACCGGATGATCCGCGGGTCGAGCGGCCGCAATCCCCGCCCCTCCAGCCCGTCCAGCACCGAGTCCAGAAGCGCCTCGTCGAGCAGGGCACCCCGGCCGGCCGCCGCCGCGATGTCGAAGAACGGCCAGGCGTCCGCCCGGTCCAGCGCCTGTGCCCACAGCGCGGAACGGCGCAGGTACTCTCGCATCAGCGCGATGCGCGACCCGTTGTGGACCAGGCTCTCCTCCCAGACCACCCCGCGCAGCCGCGTGATCAACTGCTCGGTGCGAGCATTCGCCTTCATCACCGGTTCTCCTGGACATCGCCGTCGGGGCGCGCCGCGGTCCGGGCAGCGGGCGGCACGTCCGGCAGCCGAGCAGCGGTTGCCGGATCGTGAGCCGCTGCCGCACCATCAGCCGTCGCGGCGCTGGACACCGGCCTGGTAAGCACGTGCCTGCTCCGCCCGCCGGGCCAGCCATGCCTCGTCCAACGCGTCCAGCGCAGCCGGGCTCACATCGTCCAACGGCGTGCGGCCGACGTACTTCTCCCAGGTGCCCTGGGGGATGCCCACGGCCGAACCGATGTACACCCGCCCCGCCTCCCAGTCGAAGGGCCCACCACGTTCGTACACCATCAGGAGCGGTTCGAACGGATCCGGCAGCCCGTCGGGCCAGTTCTCCAGCACGCTGAAGTCCAGCATGTAGCGGACGATGGTCGCGTCCAGCGGCCGCGCGCCGCCCTCACCCATGCGCCGGCGCACCGCCGCGGCCGTCTGCTCGTCGATCCGCGCCGCGGGGTCGACGAAGGAGGCGATGTCGAAGAAGGGCCAATGCTCGGTCCGGCCCAGCGCCTGCGCCCACAGCGCAGACCGGCGCAGGTACTCCTGCATCAGCCTGACCCGTGACCCGTTGCGGTCCATGCTCTCGTCCCAGTCGACGGCGTCGAGCCGTTCGATCAGGCGCTCGGTGCTCGCCTCCACCTTCATCCCCGGCTCCTCAAGATCTCAAGCACGGCACTGACCACTGCTTCAAGATTGTCCACGCTCAGCGGGTCCCCTGTCTCCGGGGGCAGCACCGACATGTCCAGCGGCACCAATCCCATGCCGCGGTACTGGATGAACTGGTTCAGCGGGTTGTGTCGCGGCGCCAGGAAGTGCGCGGCAAAGATGCCGTCGGCGGTGCCCTCCATCCATCCGCCGTCCTCCTCGTCGGGACTCCAGCAGCGCGGGTCGGCCGAGTTGAACGGCACACCTTCCTCGATCAGGCGGGCCTCCACGTATTCGTGGGCGAGCAGCAGCGCAAAACCCCGCACCTCGATGTCGTCAGGAAAGGTACCTTCATAGGCCTTCAGCCACGGTCCGGAATTGTGGTGGTAGGCCGGAAACCAGACCCCGTGCTCGACCTGGCCCGGCCCGACCGCGACATCGTGCACGTCGACGAACAGGTTCCGCCACGCCCGCTCGATGATCTCCGGCGGATGTCCGGTGTAGTCGGCCACCCGCTCGACGACATCAGTCCATGCACGGATCTTCGCGTAAGCTTCCGGTGCGCCCGCCTGTGACAATTCACCCGCGTGCCGGATCCCGGCGTCCGACGGCTGGGCCGCCGACGCCGCGCCCGGATCGGGTAGCACGCCCGCGGGTTCCTGGCCTTGTGGTCCATCCTGCTGCGCCAGGCTCGGAGCCGGTTGCTTGTCCAGGCTGGGACCAGGCTGGTGAACCGGCTCGGGGTCGGGTTGCGGCTGCTGTTGTTGGGCCAGTTCGGCCTTGCCCCACGAGGTCTGGGCGAGGCTGGTCATGGGCTGCGGGTCGCCGTTCGCGTCCAGCATCATCGCGCGCATGCCGACGACGTTGGCGTTGTTCGACGGGTCGCCGGTGTGCCCGTACATCGACACGTTCTCGGCGATCTGGCGCGTCTGCGGGTCCAGGAACAGGATGGTCCCGTCCTGGTTGACCGCCAGCCAGGCATGCGAGGTGCCGGCCTGCCACTCGGTGACGATGAACATCGCCGCGCCGTGCCCGGCCTCGCTCAGCTCGTGCGTGATGGCCGCGAAGCTCCAGTCGGACCACTGCTGGGCCTGCGTGGCCGGGCTCTGCGCCATGTTCGGGAACACCGTCTGCCAGGCCCCGCCGACCGCCGCGGCGACGCGGGCCATACCGCCGACCTCGCCGCCGGTGACCGCGTTGACGTCGGTCCCGGCGTACCCGTCGAAGGTGCGTGGCGCGGACACCTGCGGGCGGCCCCGCCAGGTCCGCCACGCGGAGATCATGCAGTCGACGCAGTTGATGCCGCGGCTCGGGTCCAGCTCCGGCCCGCCGTCGTTGGCCAGGCCGAACCAGGTGCCCACCCGGGGGTCCGGGTTCATCTGCAGGAATCCGCCGGGGGTACGCGGCAGCGCGGCGACCAGGTCGTCCTGGTGCTGCCGCAGCGGCGGGCGCAGGCCGCCCCGGTACAGGTAGGGCCGCCCGTCGGCGGCGGGCACGTCGACCAGCAGCTCGCCGTCGTCGGTGTTGACGGCGACCCAGGCCGCGTCGGCGTCCACCGTCTGCGCCCGGTTGGCCGTGTACGTGCCGTTGTAGGCGGCCTTGGAGGCCTTGCCGAACTCGTTGGCCCACTGCTGGTGCCGGTCGGCCCACTCCTGGCACAGCTTCGCCTGCTCGGCGTCGGGCTGCTGCTCGGAGTAGAACGCCGCCCACGACCGGTACTTGTGCATCTCGGCGAGGTGCTTGGCCGCCTCCGCCGCCAGCGCGTCCGCCTCCTGCTGACGCCGCTGCAGCTCCAGCGACATGCGCCGGGTCTGCAGCCCGGCCCGGTACGGCCACTGCGGATGGTTCGGGTCGGCCGGGTCCATGCCGACCGGGCCGGGCGGCGTGCTGCCCGGCATCGGCGGGGTGCCGGTGGCGTCGGGGGTCGCCGAATCGGTGTCGCCGGCTAGGGCTGCGTCTCCTGGGCGCGGCGACGGTGCGACTCCGCGAAGATCTCCTCGATCTGCGGCTCGCTCGGCAGCGGGCCCGTCCCCTGCGAGATCGCCAGCGAGATCCGTTCGGCCTCCGCCCGGTCCACCGGACGGCGCCGGTCGTCCCAGCTCAGGCTGTTCATGATCTCCGAGACCGCGTCCGGGCGATACCGCCAGCCCCCCGCTCGGTGGTCGTACATCAGCGCCTCCCGGGTCCCCGGGCCCTTGACGATCAGACCCGTCGGCTCCTGGTCCGGGTGGTACTCGATGTCCCTCACGTAGAGCGCGAAGTAGTGCAGCATCCTCTTCCCTCAGGTTGGGGGCCACCTTGGGGGTGACCGCGAAGTCGTCCGGGGCGAGGTCGAACTCGGCGATCAGGTCGGCGGGGGTCCGGCCCTCCTGCGCCAGCTGGGCACGCAGCTCGTCCAGCACCTCCGGCTGCTCGGAGAGGAACTTGGCCAGGCCGTTGTCCTTGGCCCCGGCACCACCCATGCCCGCCGGGATCGCGTCCATGATACCGGCGCGCCGGTTGGCCTCGATCATCGACAGCAGGGCGCGCAGCCGCTGCTCGGCAGGCAGGCTGTCGTCGCGCAGCACCTCGTAGTCGTGGTGCGTCTGCTGCCACAGCTCGAAGGACAGCTGCGTCGGGAACTGCACCTCGAAGTAGGTGCCGTCCTCCGCCCGGAACGTGGCGTTGGTGCCGAAGAAGCGGTTGCCCGGCCGCCAGAAGTCCTTCGGCGGCCCGTCGAGCTCGTAGCCGAGGTCCGCCATCTGCCGGACCAGCGCGTCGAACGCCGGCCGGTACGCGTCGCCGCCGGGCATGACCACCGAGAAGCGCACCGCGTCGTTGATGGTCGCGGCGAAGTGCCCGTGCCCGTGCGCCTGGCCTTCCAGCAGGTACTTGCGCTGCAGCGATTCCCGGCTCTTGAAGCGCGTCTCGTCGGTGTCGTCGAGCAGGCGCAGGTCGTCGCCCGAGTGCTCGGGCGAGCCGTTGACGGCCGCCATCGCCGTCTGGATGTCGGCCATGATCTCGGCCGAACGCTGCCGCGAGGTCTCGTAGACCTCGTCGAGCATGGCGAACTCTTCGGCCGTCAGGTCCGCGGTCGTCGGTTCCGGCTCGAAGACGGCGCCCATCGGCTCCGGCGGCGGCCCGGCCGGATCCGGCGGACCGGCGGGGTCTAGTCCAGCGTCCCCGCCGCGCGGCGACGGTGGGACTCCCGGAACACCTCGAGGATCTCCTCCTCGCTCGGGAGCGGGTCGGTCCCCTTCGTGATCAGCATCGCGATCTGCTCCGCCTCCGACCGGTCGATCGGCCTGCGCCGGTAGTCGTACGTGTCCCGGCCCAGGATGAACCCCGCCGTCTCCGGGTCGTACCGCCAGCTCTGGGCCCGGTGATCCCAGATCAGATACTCCAGGTACCCCTCGCCCGCGATGATCAGGCCCACTGCCTCCTGGTCCGGGAAGTCCTCGATGTCCTTCCGGTAGATGGCTTTGTAGTACAACATTCTGGGCCTCCAGGCGGGCGGCGACCTCGGGAGTGATCGGGAAGTCGTCAGGGGTCAGGTCGTATTCGGCGATCACGTCACCGGGGGTGCGGCCCTCGGCAGCCAGCTGCCGCTCGAAGACGGCCCAGACTTCGGAGTTGTCCGCGATCCACTTGGCCAGGCTCGCGTCCTTGGGCCTGCGGTCCGCCACGCCCGGCGGGATCTCGTCGATCATACCGACGGCGCGATTCACCTCCAGCATGCGCAGCAGCGCGCGGACCCGCTGCTCTGGCGTGGCCTTGACGTCGCGCATCGTCTCGTACTCGACGTGCGTGGCGTGCCACACCTGATACGACCGCTCCGTCGGGAACTGCACCTCGAACAGGGTGCCGTCGGGCGCCCGGAAGGTGGTGTTCATGCCGTAGAAGCGGTTGCCGGCGTTCCAGAAGTTGTTGACCTTGCCTTCCAGCTCGTAATGGGCTGCCTGTAGCTGGGCGAGCACCGCGTCGAGCGCCGGAAGGTACCCGGGTCCGTCCGGCAGCTGGATCGAGAAGCGCACCGAGTCGTTGACGCTGGCCGCGTACTGGTCCGGCCCACCCTGCCGCTCCTCGGCGAGGTACTTGCGCTCCAGCGACTCTCGGCTCTTGGCCTTGTGCTCCGGATCGCGCAGTGGCAGCGACCCCTCGGGCAGGCCGAGTGCCTCCTCCGCGGCGGCGGTGAACCGCTGCAGGTCGCCGAGGATGCGCTCGGAGGCCTCCCGCGCACGCTCGTAGACGTCGTCGAGCATCGCGTACTCTTCCGCGTCCGGGCGATCCGACGGCGGCGGCGCGAAGAAGCGGCCCATCGGGTCCGGCGGCGGTCCGGCAGGTGGCTGCGCCGGGGGCATGGCGGTGCCGGGATCGGTGTCACCCTCGCGCTGCGCGGGGATCGCGGGCGAGCCGGGATCGGACGGCCGCTGTGCCGCGTCGGGCGCGGCCGGGTCCGTCGACGAGTCCGTCGCCAGCTCGGGCGACGCCGAGGCGTCGGACGGTGACGTCAGTCGTCGTCCTGCGGCGGAACGCCCTTCCACTGGAAGATCCAGAGGATCGTCTCCTCGTCGGGAAGCGCCTCCGTCCCCTTCGTGATCTGCAGGGTCAGCTCCTCGGCCTGCTCCCTGCTGATCTCCTCCGTGCGGTCCGTGTAGTCGTGGTGATCCATCACGTACGCCACCGTCGTCGGGTCGTACACCCACGCCTTCTGCCGGTGGTCCCACAGCATCGCGTCCACCCCGCCGTGAGTCACGATGATCCCCCTCGCCGGGGGCTTCGACTTGTCCACCGCGTAGAGCGCGTAGTAGCTCACCATCGATCCGCTCCAGTTTCTCCGCGACTTCCGGTGTGATCGGCACGTCGGCCGGGTCGATGCCGAACTCGGCGAGGATGTCGCCGAAGCCCGCGAAGGACTCCTGCTGATCATCCAACCATGCCCGGTACTGCTGCCAGATCTTTGCGTTCTTCGTGATCCAGACCGCGAGATTGGTGGACTTGGCGCCGACCGGGGCCGACTCCGGCGGCGGTCCCACGATCGTGTCGATGCCCGGAGGCACGTCGTTGACGCCGAGCTCCTCGTTGACCGCGAGCATGGACAGCAACGCATGCACACGCCGCGCTGGCAACTCGGCGTTCACCCGCTCGCCGTTCTCGTCCAGGCTGCCCTCCCGACGCAGCACCTCGTACGCATCGTGGGTGAGAATCCAGGCGCGTTCGGAGTTTTCAGTCGGGAACTGCACCTCGAAGAGCTGCCCGGTCGGGCTGGTGAAGGTGACGTTGAGGCCCAGGAAGCGGTTGCCGGACGCGAAGAAGTTCTTGATGTCGGTGAGCTGGTAGCCCTGTGCCTCCAGACCGCTGCGCACCGCGTCGAAGGCTGGCCGGTACCCCTCACCTTCCGGTAGGCGAACCATAAACCGCACCGCGTCGTTGGCCCGCGCAGGGAATCCTTCGACACCGAAGAACCGGCCCTCGACCAGGTACTTGCGGACCAGCGAGGCGAGCTCTTTGACCCGGTGGTCGATGCCGGGCATCTGCAGGATGCCGTCGGTGTCCGGGCTGAGGTTGTAGGCCGAGACTAGCTGGGCGATGTCGTCGCGGATCCCGTCGGCGTTGGCCACTGCGGCGTCGTGCAAGCCGGTGAGCATCTCGCGCTCGTCCGACTCCAGGTCGTCGACGACCACGTCCGGCTCCGGCGGCTTGCCGATGGTCACCGGGACCGTGTCCGCGCCGTACAACCGGCCGGGCAGCAGGCTGCGCTGCTCCGCCGCACGGAACAGCGCCGCCTCGCCGAACGTCGTCGGCACCGTGCCCCTCGGGTGCACGACTTCGCCCCGGTCGCCGCCGACGACCAGCCGACCGTCGACCATCCGGATCTCGACTGTGAGCGGCCGCCGGTACTTTTTACGGTCCGGGTCTTCGCTCTCGGGCAGGTTGCTCAGCGGCTCGTCCGGACGGTGCACGCACACCGGGACGGAGTCGAGCCCGGCCAGCCGCGCCGCCCGCATGCGACGGTTGTCCATGCTGTCCAGCGAGCCGTCGCCCCAGGCTATGACATGTGCAGGACCGCCTTGCCAGCCCGTCTCCGCCATGCGGGCGGTGAACTGGTCCATAGTCAGGTCACCGCTGGTCGGGCTGACCGAGCGCTGCGTGAAGCGGATGTCCTGGGTAGGCACCACCGCCGTCTGCGGCAGCAGCGCCTCCAGCCGCGCCCGTTCGGCGTCGTCGAGCACCGACGGATCCGGGTAGCCGAGGTCGTCGAGGGTCGCCTCGCCGACGCGGATGCCGTGCTCGGCGAGTTCGGCATCGGTGAGCGGCCGCTGCATGTCCGCGTCGAGCTGGGTCGCGTGCACCCCGGCCGGGGCGGCCGCCGGGTCCGGCTGGCCCTGGTACTGCGACCAGGCCCCGGTCGGCGCGCCGTCGATCAGGGACTGCTCCCCATCCGGCCCGATCACCATGGCGTCCATCTGGATGATGCCGCTGGTGTAGGGCGGGGTGGTGGTCGGCGTGCCGGGCGGCTGCTGCGGGTCGGCGTACATGATGACGCCGCCGTCGTTGAAGACCGGCCAGGTGTGCGCGGTGCCGTCGGACGAGTGGTGGATGATCACGGCCATCGCGCCCGGACCTGCCTGGCGCAGCTGGTCGGCGAGGCGGGCGTACGACGCGTCCACCGTCTGCCGGGCCGCCTGGCGGTCCAGGCCGCGGGTGTCCGGGCAGAGCTGCTGCAGCCGGCCGCCGAAGAAGTCCTCGATGCGGTGCGGCCCGCGCGGCTCCGGCCCGGACGGCTGGTCCGGGTTCCCGCCGGCGAACCCGTCGAGGGTACGCGCGGCGGCACAGCGCGGCCGCCCGTGCAGCCACGTGTCGGCCACCGACAGCAGCACGTCGACGCAGTTCACCGCACGGGTCGGGTCGGCCTGCGGCCCGCCGTCGTTGGCGTAGCGCAGCCAGCCCGAACGCAGCGGCGGGAACTGCAGCGGGCGGCCGTTCTCGTCACGCGGGACGGCGTTCTCCAGGTCGAGCTGGTGCTGGGTGAGCACCGGCCGGTAGCCGCCGCGCTGGTCGTAGCGGCGGGTCGCGTCGACCGACGGCGGCTGGTCGCTGCCGGTCAGCGCCGACACGTCGTCGGTGGTGACACCGCCGCGGGAGAAGTCCGCGCCGTCGTGGCGGTTCAGCGCGTCCCAGGCGGCCGCGGCCAGCGCGCCGGGGCGGCCCATCGAGGCCAGGATCTCGCGCCGCTGCGCGCGCAGCCCACCGTGGTACGCGTCGCTCCAGCGCCGCGCCTCGGCCCGGCTGCGCTCACCGTCACGCCGTCCGTCCGCGGCCGGTGGCCGGGAGCCGGTGTCCGGGCCTGGGCCGCGGGTGTCCGCGCCGGGCACGACCGCGACGGCGGGCGTCGCCGGGTCGGTCTGCTGGGCCGGGGTCGCGTGCGGGCGAGCCGGGTCGCCCGACGTCTGCTGGGCCGGGGTCGTCGGCTGGCCCGTCGACGGGCTCGGCGAGGTGGCCTGGCCCTGCTGGGGTGCCGGGTTCTGCGCGGTCGCGGGATTCTGCGTGCCCGTGGTCGGTGGCCTCGTCGCCTGCGGGTTGGTGGCGGACGTCTGGTTCGCGGGACCGGTCTGCGTGCCGGTGCTCGCCTGCGCCGTAGGCCCGGTCTGCGACGACGGCGTCTGCGCCGTGGTGTTCGCCTGCGCGGCGGGCCCGGTCTGCGACGACGGCGTCTGCGCCGTGGTGTTCGCCTGCGCGGCGGGCCCGGTCTGCGACGACGGTGTCTGCGTGGTCGTGTTCGTCTGCGTGGACGGCGCGGTCGTGGAAGTGCTCGTCTGCGTGGCGGGTGTCGTCACGGAGGTGTTGGTGTTGGCCTGCGCCGACGGTGTGGTCGTCGAGGTGCTGCCCTGGACGGACGGGCCGGTCTGCGTCGGAGTGACGGTCTGCGCCGCCAGTCCGGCCTGTGTCGGGCCGGTCGCCGTGACGCCTGCCGCGGGCCGCGCGCCGGAGGCGGGGTTGGTCCCCGCCGAGCCGGACGTGTTCGCGCCGGAGCCGGTGCCGGAACCCGATGTTCCCGTACCCGAGGTGGTGCCCGAGCCCGAGGTGGAGGTTGACCCCGCAGGGCCGCCTGACCCCGTGCCGCTGCCGGCCGACGGGCCTGCGCCGGTCGTCGTGGTGCCGCCGGCGGAGCCCGTGCCGGACAGTCCTCCGGACCCGGAGGAGACCGAGGTCGACGCGGAAGCCGACGTCGAGACCGACGATGCCGGCGGGCTGGCGGACGTGCCTGCGAGGCCTGACGCCGGGCTCGTCACCGCGGGCGCTGCGGGGGCCGCAGCGGCGGGCGCGGCCATACTCTGCGGAGCCGTGGCGACCGCCGGGGCGATCACGGTATTGGCCTGCGCGGGAACGTTCGCGACCGGGGGCGGTGCGGTGGACGCGGCCGGGGCTGCGCTCGCCTCCGGTGGGGCCACCCCGGCGAGGCCGCCGGAACCGCCCGAGCCGCTGCCCGAGCCACCGCCGTGCGATCCGCCGGAACCACCGCCCGAGCCACCGGAGCCCGTGGTCCCCGTGTGCGGGCCGCCACCGCCGCCCGAGCCGCCGCCCGCGGTCGCGGTGGCCGCCGCGGCGGTGGTGATGTTCGAGCTCGGGTCGCCGTCGAGCGCGGTCCCGGCGAGGTTGCTGACGATGTTGTTCGTCATGTTGTTGAGCTCGCCGGTCAGGTGGCTGGTGACGCTGGAGCGCGCGCCCGAGGTCGCCGCCATGCCCAGGTTGCCCGCGTCGGGCAGCTGCCCCGTGGCCAGCGAGCCGCCGATGTCGCCGAGCACCTCGCCGCGTACGCCGTGGGAGACCTTGCTGACGAAGCCGCCGTTGTGGCCGCCCGCGAGCGTGCTGGCCGCGCCTCCGGCGAAGCCCGCCCAGCCGGCCATGGCCAGATCGCCCAGGTCGAGGCCGTCGCGGCGGCCGGTCGCGGTCTGGTACGTCTGGATGGCGCCCTGGGTGAGCAGCTCCTCCTTCATCTCGTCCAGGCCTTCTTTGCCGGCCTTGATCGCCCACTTGCCGAGCTTCTTGCCGAAGTCCTTGCCGAGGTCCTTGAGCTTGTCCTTGACGGCGCGCTTGATGCCGCGCTCGATCAGCGACTTGAGCAGCCGCTTGAGGATCTCCTTGATGGCGAAGCGGGTCGCCATGCAGACCGGCCCGGCGGCGGCGGTGGACGCGCCGAAGGTGAAGAACGCGGCGACCGCCAGCGCGATCAGTTCGATCAGCAGCAGGCCGAGTTCGATGTAGTACTCCAGCTTCGCGCCCTGGATGTCGCAGCCGCCGCCTTCGAGCATCTCGCCGAGCGCGCCCGCGACGTAGGCGGCCGCCTGCAGCGCCGACTTCTCGTCGCCGCTGCCGATCTGGCCCCAGGCGTCCTTGATCGCGGCGGCGACCTTGCCCTCGGCGCCGCCGAACGCGGCGACCGCGTCCAGCGCCGCCCGCTCCGACTCGGTCAGCGGGTCGGCGAGGTCACCGGCGACCGCGTACCAGTCGTCGGCGAGGTCCCAGGTGGCCTGCTCGTCGCCTTCGGGCCAGTCCATACCGATGACCCAGTCGAGGCATTCCTTCATCCACCCCGGTGCGTCGAAGTAGGACAGCGGATGCGGAATCGGCGACGGCAACCACGACATCCGCACCCTCCCCAGAGTTCGGCTTCCCGCGCGATCCGGCCCGTGCGGGCACGGCGTATCCGGTGGCGCGCAGGCGCTCTGGGTAAGCTACTCGATCCGGACAAGAGCGCGCCAACCCGGTTGCGGCGACGGGTGCCGATCCGGGCTAGAGTCGGCGTCACCGGCCGTACCAGGGGAGGAGCCGCCGTGGCACAACGCTCCGATCGCGACGCCAACTCGGCGCTGCGGGAACGCTTCGCACAGGTGCACGACCAGTACACCCGGCTGCGCAACGGCATGGGCGACCTGCAGACCAAGCTCAAGGCCTACCGGGCGACCGAGAAGTCCCGCGACGGCCTGATCAAGGTGTCGGTCGACGCCCGCGGCCGGCTGATCAAGCTGGAGCTGGAGCCCGCCGCGCTGCGCTCCTACAGTGCCTCGAGCCTCGCCGAGGAGATCACGAAGACGATCGCGCGGGCGTCCGACGCCGCGGGCGCGGGCGTGTCGCAGCTGATGGCCGAGGTGATGCCGGCGGAATCGGGCGCGATGTCGTTCCTGCGTACCAATGACATGAACGACCTGCTCAAGCGGCACGACGACATCATGGACTACCGCCCGGAGCCGCGCGATGGGTGACGAGATCCCGATCCGCCCGATGGCCTGGCCCAGCGGTGACGGCACGCATCTCGACCTCGACCTGGCCCGCGACGCCGGCAGCCGGATGACGGCGGCCGGCAAGGACGTGACGGCGCTGCGCAACGGCCCCGGCGCGAGCATCGACTCGGCCGGGCAGGCCAAGCCCTGGGGCACCGACGACGTCGGCAACGCCCTGGACAAGGGCTACTCCGAGATCGCGCCGAACATCCTCGCGCTGTGGCGGCAGGTCGGCACGGCCATGGAGTCGATGGGCGCCAACATAACCCAGGCCGCCACCGTCACCACCGACACCGACGTGGCCGTGTCCAAACGCACCGACCAGGCCGCCAACCACCACCCCGACATCCCGGTCTGACCCAGACCTCCGGCCTCTCGAAGATCGCCGTTTCCGGTCAGGATCTGCGGTACGACCGCAGGTGGTGACCGGAAACAGCGATCATGTGCCAGGCCGACGCCGGGCCGGGGGCGGCGGGCCCGGTCAGCCCGCCAGGGCGGACGGGCCGAGCAGCGCCTTGAGGTCGGCCATGAGCGCGGGCACCGGAGCGACCCGCATCGGGCCGAGCCGGTAGGTCGACGACTTCGATCCGTTGGTGAGGCGCACGTGCACCTCGGCCTTGCCGGGGTGGGTCGACAGCACCTCGCGCAGGCGCTCGACCAGCGGCGGGGTGCACCGGTTGGCGGGCAGCGCGACCACCACCGGCCGGGCGTTGTCGTCGGTGACGGTGGTGTCCGGGATGGACATGTCCATCGCCATCAGCTTGGCCTGGTCGTCGCGGCGGTCCGCGCGGCCCTTGACCACGACGATGGCGTCCTCGGCGATGTACTGCCCGACCAGGTCGTAGGTGTTCGGGAAGAACAGCACCTCGACCGCGCCGTCCAGGTCCTCCAGGGTCGCCGAGGCCCAGGCCTTGCCCTGCTTGGTGATGCGCCGCTGCACCCCGGAGAGGATGCCGGCCAGGGTGACGATCTGCCCGTCGGCGACGCCGCCCTCCTCGTTCAGCGCCGCGATCGACATGTCGGCGGCCTTGCTCAGCACGTGCTGCAAGCCGAACAGCGGGTGGTCGGAGACGTACAGGCCGAGCATCTCGCGCTCGAAGACGAGCAGGTCGGTCTTGTCCCACTCGCCCGGCGGGATGGGCGGCGTGACGATCATGCCCGCGCCCGACGAGTCGGTGTCGGCGAACGCCGAGCCGAACAGGTCGAACTGGCCGATGGCCTCGTTCTTCTTGACGCTCATGAACGAGTCGATGGCGTCGGCGTGCACCGACAGCAGGCCCTTGCGCGGGTGCTCCATCGAATCGAACGCGCCAGCCTTGATCAGCGACTCCACGGTGCGCTTGTTGCAGGCGACCGCGTCGACCTTGCGCAGGAAGTCGTAGAAGTCGGTGAACGCGCCCTGCTCCTTGCGGGCGCGCACGATCGCCTCGACGACGTTGCCGCCGACGTTGCGCACCGCGCCCAGACCGAAGCGGATCTCGTCGCCGACCGGGGTGAACCGGGCGGTGGAGGCGTTGACGTCCGGCGGCAGCACCTTGATGCCCATGCGGCGGCACTCGGCCAGGTAGACCGCGGACTTGTCCTTGTCGTCGCCGACGGAGGTGAGCAGCGCCGCCATGTACTCGGCCGGGTAGTTGGCCTTGAGGTAGGCGGTCCAGAAGGAGACGAGCCCGTAGCCGGCGGTGTGCGCCTTGTTGAAGGCGTAGTCGGAGAACGGGACCAGGATGTCCCACAGCGTCTTGATCGCCGCGTCGGAGTAGCCGTTCTCCTTCATGCCTCCGGAGAAGGGCACGTACTCCTTGTCGAGGATCTCCTTCTTCTTCTTGCCCATCGCGCGGCGCAGCAGGTCGGCCTGGCCGAGCGTGTAGCCCGCCAGCTTCTGCGCGATGGCCATGACCTGCTCCTGATACACGATCAGGCCGTAGGTGTCGCCGAGGATCTGCTCCAGCGGCTCGGCCAGCTCGGGGTGGATCGGCACCACCGGCTTGCGGCCGTTCTTGCGGTCGGCGTAGTCGTTGTGCGCGTTCGCGCCCATCGGGCCGGGGCGGTAGAGCGCCAGCACGGCGGAGATGTCCTCGAAGCCGTCCGGGATCATCGAGCGCAGCAGCGCGCGCATCGGGCCGCCGTCGAGCTGGAACACGCCCAGCGTGTCGCCGCGGGCCAGCAACTCGTAGGTGGGCTTGTCCTCCAGCGGCAGCTCTTCGAGCACCACGTCGATGCCGCGGTTGGACTTGATGCCCTCCAGGCAGTCGTCCATCACGGTGAGGTTGCGCAGGCCGAGGAAGTCCATCTTGAGCAGGCCGATGGACTCGCAGGCGCCCATGTCCCACTGGGTGATGATGGCGCCGTCCTGCTCGCGCTTCTGGATCGGCAGCACGTCCATCAGCGGCTCGCCGGACAGGATCACGCCCGCCGCGTGCACGCCCCACTGGCGCTTGAGGCCCTCGATGCCCTTGGCGGTGTCGACGACCTTCTTGGTGTCGGGGTCGGTGTCGTACAGCGCCCGGAACTCCACCGCCTCCGGGTAGCGCGGGTGGTTGCTGTCGAAGATGCCCGACAGCGGGATGTCCTTGCCCATCACCGCGGGCGGCATCGCCTTGGTGATCTTGTCGCCGACCGCGAACGGGTAGCCGAGCACCCGGGCCGCGTCCTTGATCGCGGCCTTGGCCTTGATGGTGCCGTACGTGATGATCTGCGCGACCCGCTCCTCGCCCCAGCGCTGGGTCGCGTAGCGGATCATGTCACCGCGCCGCCGCTCGTCGAAGTCCATGTCGATATCGGGCATGGAGACGCGGTCGGGGTTCAGGAAGCGCTCGAACAGCAGGCCGTGCGACATCGGGTCGAGTTCGGTGATGCGCAGCGCGTACGCGATCAGCGCGCCGGCCGCCGAACCACGCCCCGGCCCCACCCGGATGCCCTCCTTGCGCGCGTACTCGCACAGGTCGGCGGTGACCAGGAAGTAGCCCGGGAAGCCCATCTTGCAGATGACGTCGAGCTCGTAGTCGGCCTGGCGCAGCCGGTCCTCGGGGACCCCGTTCGGGAACCGGTCGCGCAGCCCCCGGTGCACCTCGGCGCGCAGCCACGACTCCTCGGTGTAGCCCTCCGGCACCGGGAACGACGGCATCAGGTTGCGGTGCGCGAACACCTCCTTGTAGTCGCCGATCCGCTCGGCGATCTCCAGGGTGTTGTCACACGCGCCCGGCACCAGGTCGTCCCACTGGCGGCGCATCTCCTCGGCCGACTTGAGGTAGAAGTCGCGGGCGTCGAACTTGAAGCGCTTCGGGTCGGCCATCGTCGAGCCGGACTGCACGCACAGCAGCACCTCGTGCGCGTCGGCGTCCTGGGCGTACGTGTAGTGCAGGTCGTTGGTCACCAGCGGCTTGAGGTTCATGTGCTTGCGCAGCCGGTCCAGCCCCTCCCGGGCCGCCTTCTCGATGCTGATGCCGTGGTCCATCAGCTCCAGGTAGAAGTTCTCCTTGCCGAAGATGTCCTGGAACTCGCCCGCCGCTGCCACGGCCTTGTCGAAGTCGCCGATGCGCAGCCAGGTCTGGATCTCACCCGAGGGGCAGCCGGTCGTCGCGATGACGCCCTTGCCGTACGCGTGCAGCAGCTCCCGGTCGGCCCGGGGCTTGTAGAAGAAACCCTCCAGGCTCGCCCTGGACTGCATCCGGAACAGGTTGCGCAGGCCGTCGGCGTCCGCCGCCAGCATCGTCATGTGGGTGTACGCGCCACCGCCGGAGACGTCGTTCTCCCCGCCGTCGGCCCAGCGCACCCGCGAGCGCTCCTGCCGGGGCGTGTTCGGGGTGACGTAGGACTCGACGCCGATGATCGGCTTGATGCCCGCGGCCGTGGCCTGCTTGTAGAAGTCGTACGCCCCGAACATGTTGCCGTGGTCGGTCATCGCCAGGGCAGGCATCTGGAGGCGGTTGGCCTCCTTGAAGAGCTCCTTCAACCGGGCCGCGCCGTCGAGCATCGAATACTCCGTGTGCACGTGAAGATGCACAAAAGAGTCGCCCACGGCGCACCCACCCCCAGCTAGTCGACGGTACGCCTCAGCCTAGTCCTGCGCTCCGACGCGTTCCACCCGCCGCTCGGCGGGTGCCGGGCGTCACCGGGCGAACGGTTCCAGCATCGCCGACGCCGCGTTCAGCCACGCCCGCTTCGTGGTCTGCTGGAGCGCGCCGTACTCGATCGACGAGCCCGTCTCCAGGGCCGGATCGAAGGGCACCACGACCACCGCACGGGTGCGCGTGGCGAAGTGCTTGCGCAGGTCCTCCAGCAGCGGCGAGGTGCCCGGGGTGGCGCAGGACAGCAGCGTCACCGCGTTCTCCGCGAGCTTGCCCAGCCCGATCTCGTGCAGCAGGTCGATCATCCAGTCGGCGGTGAACGCGGCGTCCTCGCGCGGCACCGTCGTGATGACGAGCTGGTCCGCGGCGCGGATCACGGTCTGCCAGTTGGCGCTCTCCACGTTGTTGCCGGTGTCCACGCAGACGACATCGTGGGTGCGGCACAGCAGCTCCAGCACCCGGCGCACGGTGTGCTGGTCCAGGCGCTGGGCGAAGCGCGGGTTCTCCTCGCCGGCCAGCACGTCGTACGACCCGTCGGAGGCGTGGCGCAGGTAGTCGTCCAGCCGGTCCTTCAGCTCGCCGATCGGCGCGTTCTCGATCTCCAGCAGGTCCGCCAGCAGGTGCCGGATGGTGCGCGCGTGCCGCGCGCTGCCGGCCCGCAGGCCGAGCGTGCCGCGCAGCTCGTTGTCGTCCCAGGCCAGCACGCCGCGCCCGCGCACACTGCCGATGGTGGCCGCGGCCAGCACGGTGGCGGTGGTCTTGTGCACCCCGCCCTTGGGGTTGGCGAACGCCAGCACCTTCGGCCCGCCCAGCTCGCGGCGCAGCACCGAGACGGCGTGCTCGACGTCGTCGGCGCGGGCCGCGGGACGCCACTCGATCCGCCCGGCCGGCGCGCCGTATGCGGGCCCGCTCGGCGCGGCGGTGGCCGGTCCGGCCGGTGCCGGTTCGACGGGCGCCGGGTCGCGCGGCGGCGCGGCGCGGGCCCGGTCGAGCAGCACCCGCCAGCGTGAGGTCGCCTCGGCGGGCGTCAGCTCGCCGGGTCGGCCCCAAGCCGTGGGGCCGTCGCCCCGCTGGCCGTTGCGCTCCACGGTGTGCGCCCTCCCCGCCCTGCCATAGTGATCAATGATCAACGCGGTGCAAGGCTACGCACCCCGACACCAGCTTGACCACCCTATGTGTTCAGGCACCCGCACCTCCAGACCCTGTCGGCCGATTGCCGCCGAGAAGAGGTGAAGAGCACTTGCGAACCGGGTCTCCCCGTGCTCAACGACGCCACTCGATGCAGGGTGCGGACACCCGCGGGGGACCTCACCGGTCGGCCTCCCCCGCGTCGGAGGCCGCCGCCGACGGGGCGTGCGCCGGGGACGCCGGCACCGTGCCGTCCTCGGACGGGCTGGTCTCGGCCACCGGAGACGCGTGCGGCGACGCCGGGGTGGAGGTGCTGGGCTCGCTCGGCTCCGCGCCGGGACGCTCGCTCGGCTCGGTGCTCGGCGAGGCACTGGGCGACGCGCTCGGTGAGGCCGCGGGTGTGGCCGAGGCGGCCGGGTCGAGCTGGCCGACCTGCTCCGGCAGCGGGGGCAGGAAGACCGCCCGGTCCAGCCGCCGCACCTCGGGCGCGGGGTCCACCGCGCGTACCTCGGGCCGGGACGCGATCTGGTCCAGCGCCGCCGGGGTGGCCCGCACCACCGCCGCGTAAACGCAGGTGCAGCCCGTGCGGTAGGCCTCGGCCTCGGCCTCGGCGACCGCGGAGCCGCCCAGGTAGGTGCCGCGCAGGCGCTCCTCCTCCGCGTCCGCGGTGGTCAGCTTGCCGGCCAGGCCCCGGAAGTCCGCCGCGTCGGCGTCCTTGCGCCGGGCGACCTGCTTCATGCCGGCCACCACGTCTTCAGGGATCTTGAAGGCGGGGATGCGTACCGACGCGGTCTGCGTCTTCGCCAGCGGCACGCGGGCGTAGACCTCGACCACCGACACGCCGCCGAGCACCGGCGTGAGCCGTTCGGGGGCAAGGTACGCCTTGAGGCTGACCAGGGCGTACGTCTCGATCGGAGTGGCCGAGGGGCGCTTGAGCAGCCCGGCCAGCTCGGAGCGGGCCTGCCGGGCGTACAGCGGCACCGACTGCCCCTGCACGACGCCCACCTGCACGGTCTCGCCGAGCGTGCTCTCCGGGGTGGCCGTGGTGCCGCGGTGCGCGGTCCACACCACAGCCAACAGCACTCCGGTGACCCCGACCAGCGCCGCCGCGGTGAGCAGCCGCAACCGCAGCCGTCCGCGCGCGATGCGGACGAAGCCGCCCGCGAGCCGTGGCACTATCACCTGATCCAGATGCCGCAGGAACCTTTGCGGGCGCATCCGGCGTTCCCTTCATCCGGCCTCGCGCGGGGGCGCGAGCGCGTGTCAACCAGCCTCGCGCAGCAGCGCGAGCGCCTGCGCGAGATCTGGCGGGTACTCGCTGACGAACCGGACGTCTTGTCCGGTGCCGGGGTGGATGAAACTCAGCTCACGCGCGTGCAGCCACTGCCGGTGCAGGCCGAGGCGGGCGGAGAGCGTGGGGTCGGCGCCGTAGGTGGTGTCGCCTACGCAGGGGTGCCGCAGAGCGGAGAAGTGCACCCGGATCTGATGGGTGCGCCCGGTCTCCAGTCTGATGTCGACGAGGCTGGCGGAGGGGAAGGCCTCCAGCGTGTCGTAGTGCGTGATGCTGGGCTTGCCGCCCGACATCACGGCGAACTTCCAGTCGTGCGTGGGGTGCCGGTCGATGGGGGCGTCGACCGTGCCCCGTAGCGGGTCGAGGTGGCCCTGCACCACGGCGTGGTAGCGCTTGTCCACCTCACGGTGCTTGAAGGCCCACTTCAGCGCGCTGTACGCGGACTCGCTCTTGGCGACGACCATGAGGCCGGTGGTGCCCACGTCGAGCCGGTGCACCACGCCCTGCCGCTCGGCCGCGCCGCTGGTGGCGACGGTCTGACCCATCGCGGCCAGGCCGCCGATCACGGTCGGGCCGGTCCAGCCGGGGCTGGGGTGGGCCGCGACGCCGACGGGCTTGTCCACCACGACGATGTCGTCGTCGCTGTGGATGATCCGCAGGCCGTCGACCCGCTCGGCGACCACGGCGGGGGCCGTGGGCGGGGCGGGCAGGGTCACCTCCAGCCAGCTGCCGCCGGTGACCTTGTCGGACTTGCCGCGGGGCACCCCGTCGACGGTGGCGTCACCGGATTCGACCAGCGTGGCCGCCGCGGTGCGCGACAGCCCGAACAGCCGGGACACCGCCTGGTCCAGCCGCATCCCGTCCAGCCCGTCCGGGACCGGCAGGGAGCGGGTCTCGCCCCTGGTCACCATGCCTGGGACCCGCGCTCGGAGCCGACGGCGGCCGACGGGGCGTCGCCAGGCGCGGGCTCGTCGTCGGTGTCGGTGTTCTTCTCGGACGTGATGCGGCTGCCGTCACGCTGGCGGCCCTGCAGCTCCAGCAGGATCGCCAGGCTCACGCCACCGACCAGCGCCATGTCCGCGACGTTGAAGATCGGGAAGGCCCGGCCGTGCGCGTCGAACACGCTGATGAAGTCGACCACGTGCCCGTGGAACGGGGCCGGGGCCCGGAAGATGCGGTCGACCAGGTTGCCGAACACGCCGCCGAAGATCATGCCGAGCGCGATCGCCCAGGGCAGCGACCGCAGCCGCCGCGCCATGAAGCCGAGCGCGCCGAGCACGACCACCGCGATGATCGGGAAGATGTAGGTGTGGTCTTCCAGGAGACTGAACGCCGCCCCGCTGTTGCGGGTCAGCGACATGTAGACCGCGCCGCCGAGCAGCCTGATCGGCTCGTGCGGGTCCAGCTTCGTCGCCCACTCCTTGGTGACCAGGTCCAGCACGATCGCGAACCCGGCCATGCCCACGAGGATCGACAACGCGGTGCCGCGGCCGATCTGACGTGGGGAGTGCTCCGGTTCCCGTTCGCTTTCCTGGTCCACCGACACACTCCCCAAGTCACGGCGCGGGCGCGCCCTTCGTACGATCATGCCGGGTCGGCCCGGCCGGCCGGCAACCGGGCCCTAGCGGCGCTCTTCCAGCTGCTTGCAGGTCACGCACAGGGTGGCCGACGGGAACGCGGCCAGCCGCTCCACCGGGATGGGGTTGCCGCACTTCTCGCACCACCCGTAGCTGCCCTCGTCGAGGCGCTCCAGTGCGCGCTCCACCTGGGTGATCCGCTCCAGGATGTTGTTCGCGAGGGTGATCTCCTGCTCGCGCTCGAACGTCTTGGTGCCGGTGTCGGCCTGGTCGTCGCCGGCCGAGTCGGTGAGCCGGTCGCGCTGCAGCTCCGCGATCTCGACGAGCGTGTGGTCGTACTCCTCCTGCAGCTCGTCGCGGCGCGCGGTGAGCGCCAGGCGGATCTTCTCGGTCTCCGCGGCGCTGCGATCACCCTTCTTCACCGTGGTCGCCTTGGCGGCCGTACGGCTGGCGGTCTTGGACTCGGCAGGTTTGACCATGGTCGCTCCCTCGGCCGCGGACGTGGCGGCGCTCGGCGTTGCCTGGGCAGGGGGATTCTCTTCCGTCCCGGCGGCACGCCGCCGGGTGGTCGGGGTGGCGCTCGCCGACTTCTTGGCGTCGGCGGCCGCCGCGGCGGGCTTGGCCGCCGTCTTCCGCTCGGGCGCGGCCGGGCCGGCCGCGCGCTTGCGGGCAGTGGTGTCTGAGGTAGCCGTCACCGTCTCCCCCTTAGCCGTGGCCGCCCCCGCGGCCACTGTCTTCACGGAGCGTTTCGGCGCCGCGGTGGTCTTCGCGACGGCCTTCTTCGCCGCCGCTCCGGTCTTGCTCCCGCCTGCCCTCTCGGCCATGGCGTCCCCCAGATGCAAAACGGGCGCGCGGCTCACGCCGCGCACTCCAATAGGCTGGCAAGAATACGGAACGTATGGACGGTCCACAAACATGCCACGCACTGCCTGCCGAATTCCTGTCAGTACCCCGGAATCATCCGAAGTATCCGCAGGAAAGGCACGGATCATCGCGGTCATGCCGGACATTGCCGCGTGACCGTCCCTTTCTGGTGAATTTGGCAAAAGGGACAATATCACCTAGTCCCCGTGTTCCCTGCCGTCCTCTCCGAACCAGTGGGCCAGCCGGCCGCGCCGACTCACCGCCCGCAGCCGACGTTCGGCTTCGTCGCGTACCGATTCGGTGGCGACAATAAGCAGACTGTCACCCATTCGCAACCGTGTGTCGCGGTCGGGCACGAACCCGGCACCGTCGCGCAGCACCAGCGTCACCGACGCGCCCACCGGCAGCCGCAACTCGTCGAGATGCACCCCGGCCAGGCCCGACCCGGGCGGCACCTCGATCTGCAGCAGCTCGGCGTGCATCCGGTCCAGCGGGGCGGTCTCCACCCGCAGCTCGGTCGCCTCCCCCGGCGCGGTCACCCCCAGCCGGACCGCCACCGCGGGCAGGGTGCCCGCCTGCACCATGGTGAACACCACCACCAGCACGAACACGATGTTGAACAGCGCCTCGGCGCCCGGCACCCCCTGCGCCAGCGGGATGGTCGCCAGCACGATCGGCACCGCGCCGCGCAGCCCCGCCCAGGACAGGAACAACTGCTCCCGCCAGCCCACCCCGAACGGCGTCGCGCTGGCCAGCACGGACATCGGGCGGGCGACGAAGGTCAGCACCACCCCGGCCAGCACCGCGGGCACCAGCATCTGGACCAGGCCCGGCGGCGACACCAGCAGGCCGAGCAGGACGAACAGGCCGATCTGGGACAGCCACGCCAGACCGTCCGCGAAGCCGAGGATCGCCTGGCGGTGCGGCAGGCGGGAGTTGCCGAGGACCACCCCGGCGGCGTAGACGGCCAGGAAGCCCGAGGCGTGCACGACCGCCCCGCCGGCGTACGCCAGCACGGTCAGGCCGACCGCGGCCAGCGGGTACAGGCCGGCGGCGGGCAGCGCGGCCCGGCGCATCAGCTCCCGGCCCACCACCCCGACCAGCAGGCCGATCACCGCGCCGACCGCCAACTCGTACGCGATGAACAGCGCCTCCTGCCACCACGGCCCGATGCCCGCCGGGCTCGACAGCAGGATCACCAGCAGCACCACGGGGGCGTCGTTCATGCCCGACTCCGCCTCCAGCGTGGCGACCAGCCGGGGGCGCAGCCGCAGCCGGCGCAGCGTCGAGAACACGGCAGCGGCATCGGTGGACGACAGCACCGCGCCGATCAGGGCCGCCGTACGCCAGTCCCAGCCGAGCAGGAAGTGGCCGACCACGGTGACCATCACCACGCTCACCAGCACGCCCAGCGTGGCCAGCGTGGCGGCCAGCCCCAGCACCGGTCGCAGCGTGGTCCAGCGGGCGGTGAGGCCCCCCTCCGCGATGATCAGCACCAGGGCGCAGGTGCCCAGCAGCCGCACCAGTTCGGCGTCGTCGAAGCGCAGGCCGAACACCGACCCCAGCACCACGCCGATGGCCAGGTAGACGAGCAGACTGGGCACGCCCAGGCGGGTGGACCAGCGCACGGCGGCCACCGCGACGAGCAGCACCGCGGCCCCGATCAGCAGGGCCATGTCGAGGTGCGCGATCACCGAGCCGCCTCGCGCAGCGCGGCCAGGCGGTCCGCCAGGTCGGCGGGCGGCGTCTCGATCAGGAAGAGCTTGTCGCGGCTCGCCAGGCCGGTGCGCAGCGACACCGTGGCCGCGGGCAGGCCGAGCGCCTCGGCCAGGGCCCGGCGGGCCGCCTCGGTCGCCCGGCCGTCGACCGCAGGGGCCTGCACCGCCACGACCAGGGCGGTGCCGTGCGGGCCAGGGTAGGTGCCACCTACCCTGGTCCGGCCCGCGCCCGGCTTGACCCGGACCGCGACGACCGCGGATTCCGTCACCGACGAGGACCGATCACGCGCCTTGACATCTCCCCCAGCTGCAGCCGAGGGATTCTTCCCTCGCGGGTTGAGCTTTCTGCTTCACAGCCCGTTGCCGACCTGGGTTTCCAGCGAGGGACGGCATGCCGCCCATCGGTCTTACACAAGCTCCACAGACCTGACTTCCCGCCAGCCCGGCGGTAGGCCCGGCCGACTTGGTTATCGTCGACCGGGCCTGAATATCGTACATAATCCCGAAGCGAAGGCGAGGATCCGCTCCCGGTCAAACCCGGCGCGCGTCGGCCAGCAGCGCGCTGTCCGGCTCGCAGAGGCCGCAGGGGCTGAAGCCCAGGTCGACGGCCTCGGACACCGGCAGCGGCTCGTACGGCCGTCCCAGCAGGTGCACGCACCCGGCCACGTGGTAGCGCGGCCGGCCGTCGATCACGAGCACGTCCGCCGACATCCGGGCGATCCGCGCCGCGTCGGCCGGCGACACGCGCTGAGCCACCGGCTCGTCCGGCGGGTCCTCGTCGTCGAAATCGTCGGCCCGCCCGCCCGCGCCCTGCGCCGGCAGCACGACCTCGGTCTGCTGGTATCCGGCGGACATCGGTTCGGTGTCGGTGCGGCCGAGCACCGGCTGGCGCACCGGCTCGTCGTCCCAGTCGTCCCGTTCGGGAACCCGGGGCGGCACCACAGCCCGGCCGCCGGCACGCCGGCCGACCGGTTCGTCATCCTCGTCACCGTCGAACTGCTCGTCCTCGTCATCGTCGAGGAGCCCGGCCGCGGCACGCGCGGCGGCAGCCTGGCGTGCGCCCACCACGAGGGCGACCGCGGCCAGCAGGCTGGTGCCGATCGAACCGACGAGCAACCCGCTCGATCCGTCCGTCAGCCCCAGCACGAGCAGCACAACGGCAACGAGGATGAGCAGCAGACTTGCGACTATCACAGCTCACCCCCGCCGCGTCGGCGATCCAGGTCTCGGCTGGTCCGGGACACGCTCCTGGGCATCACCCGGGGGGAAGCGCTCACGAACCCGCCGTCTCGCTACCGGCGCGGGAGGGTCCCGCACCGGCGAACCCGGGGCGCCGAGCCGTTTCACGGCTCGGAGGCACCCAGGCCCGTTTCCATCTGCGGTGCGACGGCAGCTACGAGGGGTGAGGCTGCCGCGGTGACACTGGCTGTGCGTGAGGGGTGTTACCGGTGTGGTTCAGGCCGCTGGGAGACCGGCCGCGCCCCGGCGGTCCGCCGAAACGGACCGCCCGTGGGACGCCGGTCGTGCCACCCGGTGGCCGAGCCGCCTCAGCGGCCGTTGAAGGAGCCCGAACCCGAGCCCGCGGCGGCCAGGCCACCGCCGGCCGGACGGTCCTCGCGGCCGATCTCGGCCTCCAGGCTCTGGCCGCGGCCTTCCAGGTCGCGCAGCTGGCTCTCCAGGTACGCCTTCAGGCGCGTGCGGTACTCCCGCTCGAACTGCTTGAGCGTGTCGATGTGCTGCTGCAGCGCGGTGCGCTTGGCGTCCAGGCCGCTGATCGCCTCCTGGTGGCGCTGGCGGGCGTCGCGCTCCAGCGCGTCGGCCTTCGCCCGGGCGTCCCGGGTGACCTCCTCGGCCTTGGAACGGGCCTCGGACAGCACCTTGTCGGCCTCGCGACGCGCGTCGGACACGTGGTCGTCGGCGGTGCGCTGGGCCATCATCAGCACGCGCAGGGCCTGCTGCTCGCCCTCGGGGCCGGACATCGCCGCCGCGGCAGCCATGCCGCCGCCGCGCAGCTGCTCCAGCTCGTTCTGCATGGCGCGGGCGGCCTGCTCGGCCGCGGACTTGTCGCGCTGCATGCGGTCGAGCTGGGCCTTCATCTCGTTCAGCTCCGCCGCCAGCCGCGGGTCGGGGCCGCCGGGACCGACCGGGCGGCCACCGCCGCCGCGCTCGACCTGCATGCGCAGTTCGCTGTTCTCTTCGATCAAACGGGCGAGTTCGCGCTCGACCTCATCGAGGAAGGCGTCGACCTCCTCCTCGTCGTACCCCCGCTTGCCGATCGGAGGCTTTTTAAAGGCGACGTTGTGCACGTCGGCCGGGGTGAGCGGCATCGAAACTCCTCGGGTCAGTCGCGGCCGCGTTGAGGAACGCTCGAACGGATGGGGGTCACCCGTCAGAGCAGTCCCTCGACGATAAACATCAGCACGAAAAGGATAATCAACAGGACGATGGAGCTCAGGTCGATGCTCACGGTACCAATGCGCAACGGTGGGATCACACGCCTCAACGCTTTGAGAGGCGGATCAGTGACGCTCCACACCACCTCGAGCGCGGCCGCCGACCCCCGCGCCGGCTGCCAGCGCCGACTGAACGAGAGCACGTACCCCATCACGAACCTGGCCAGGAGCACCAGGTAGAACACGTAGATCGCGATGTACACGACCTGCAGCACAGGCGAAAACACGACAGTCGGAGTCCCTCGGTAGGACTAACTCTGGTTGAGGTACCCACCCTCGGCGATCTTGGCCTTGTCCTCGGCGGTTACCTGGACGTTGGCCGGTGAGAGCAGGAACACCCGGTTGGTGACGCGCTCGATCGTACCCCGCAACCCGAATGCGAGTCCCGCAGCGAAGTCAACCAGACGCTTGGCGTCCGCCTCGTCCATCTCCGTCAGGTTCATGATCACCGGCGTGCCGTCCCGGAACCGCTCCCCGATCTGCCGCGCCTCGTTGTACGTGGTGGGGTGCAGCGTGGTGATCTGCGGCCGCCGGTCGTCCTCGGCCGTCGCCGCCACCCGCTGCTGCGGCTGCACCTGGGGCGCCAGCGCCAGGTTGTCGCGCACCGCGGTGGTGCCACCCGTCGCCGACGCCGTGGCCGGGGCCGCGGTCAGCGGCCGGGTGATCGGGCGGACCGTGGCCCGCTCGGCCCGCGCCGCCTCCAGGCGCGCCTCCACGTTCAGCCGGGTGGCCTCCGCCCGGGCCGACTCGCGGGCGGCCTCCAGCCGGGCCGAACCGCTGCGGTCGGCCGCCATCCGGGTACGCGGCACCGACGGCACCTCGTCGAGGTCGTCGTCGTCCTCGAAGTCGTCGTTGTACCGGCCCCCGTCACGCGAGTAGCGGTCCTCCGCCCGGTCGCCGCGGCGACCCCCGCGGTCGCGGTAACCGGAGGAATAACCCTTGTCGTAGGCAGGCTCGTCGTACTCGTGCTCGTCATCGTCCTCGACCAGCCCGAGCCAGACACCCGCCTTCCGCAGTGCGCCCATTGCCGCGCCCCTCCGTCCGCCGTGCGGCACAAACCCCCGTGCCTGTGCCGCTCTCGCGCAGACACCAGCTCTCCATCAAAGCCCGCCACGAAGCCAGTGCCTGCAGCACTTCATCTTCACTCACGTGGGTTAACCACACTCGTGTAATTTCGGTGCAGCCGCCAGGCTACCGCAGGGGTGGTCGCATTCCGAGAATTGCGCTGCCGATGCGCACATGTGTCGCGCCGCACGCCACGGCCTCGTCGAGATCGTCGCTCATGCCCGCGGACACCACCGTCGCATCAGGATGTGCCGCCCGGATCAGCGCGGCGCACCGGGCCACCTCGGCGAAGGCGCGCTCGGGCGCCCAGTCCAGCGGCGCCACCGCCATCACGCCGCGCAGCCGCAGCGCCGGGTCGGCGGCTATCGCGTCCGCGACACGTCTCAGCGCCCGGTCGGGATCGTCACCGGTGGGCAGCGCCCCGCCCCGGTCCGGGTCACCGTCCACACTGATCTGCACCAGCGCGTCGAGCGGCCCCGGCCGGCCCTGCTCGGCGGCCCGTGCCGCCGCGGCCCCCAGCGCCGCCGCCAGCCGCACCGAGTCGACCGAGTGCACCATCGCCGCGTACGAGGCCACGGAGCGGGCCTTGTTCCGCTGCAGCTGCCCGATGAAGTGCCAGCGCAGGTCCACCCCTGCGGCGGCGGTCTGCGCGGCCTTGGGGGCGGCCTCCTGGTCGCGGTTCTCCCCCACGTCGGCCACGCCGAGCGCGGCCAGGTGCAGCACGTCGGCGGCGGGGTAGGTCTTGGTGACCGCGACCAGGGTGATCTCCTGCGGGGCGCGTCCGGCCCGCGCGGCGGCCGCCGCGATGCGCTCGCGCACGGCGGCCAGGTTCGCCGCGATCTGCTCGCGCCGCTGCTCGTCAGTCAAGATCCACTCCAGGTACGAAGGAAGCTCCGGTCATGCCGTTCATACCGCATGGCCGGAGCTTCGATCACAGAGAGCCGCTCGCCCTCGATCATCGGACTTGCCAGGCACCTGTGCGTATCTTGAGCCCACTTTCGGCCAGGTGCCAGGCAAGTCGAATGACCTTGGTGCGGTCCGCGACCTTCTGGAATCAAGAACCGTTCTTCAGGAAGTCCGGCACGTCCACGTCGTCGAACAGCACCTTGCGCTGCGACTGCGCGGGCGGAGTGCTGTTGGTCGGCGTCGGGTGGCGCAGCGTCGGCGCCTCCACCGGCGGGGTGACCTTGCGCGGGATCTCCACCGGCTTGTACGACGGCGAGCCGCCGTCGAAGCCGGCCGCGATCACGGTCACCCGCACCTCGTCGCCGAGCGCGTCGTCGATCACCGCGCCGAAGATGATGTTCGCGTCCGGGTGGGCCGCGTCGGTGACCAGCTGCGCCGCGTCGTTGATCTCGAACAGGCCCAGGTCGGAGCCGCCCGCGATGGACAGCAGGACACCGCGCGCGCCGTCCATGCTCTGCTCCAGCAGCGGGCTGGAGATGGCGCGCTCGGCCGCCTCGACCGCGCGGTTGTCGCCGCGGGCGCTGCCGATGCCCATCAGCGCGCTGCCCGCGCCGCTCATGACGCTCTTCACGTCGGCGAAGTCGAGGTTGATCAGACCCGGCGTGGTGATCAGGTCGGTGATGCCCTGGACACCGGAGAGCAGCACCTGGTCGGCCTGGCGGAACGCGTCCATCATGGTGATGCCGCGGTCGCCGAGCGCCAGCAGCCGGTCGTTGGGGATGACGATGAGCGTGTCGCACTGGTTGCGCAGCTCCTCGATCCCGGACTCGGCCTGCACCTGGCGGCGCTTGCCCTCGAAGGAGAACGGCCGGGTCACCACGCCGATGGTCAGCGCGCCGAGCTTGCGGGCGATGTTGGCCACCACGGGCGCGCCGCCGGTGCCGGTGCCGCCGCCCTCGCCGCAGGTGACGAAGACCATGTCGGCACCCTTGAGCACCTCCTCGATCTCGTCGCGGTGGTCCTCGGCGGCGTTCTTGCCGACGTCCGGGTTGGCCCCGGCGCCCAGGCCCCGGGTCAGCTCGCGGCCCACGTCGAGCTTGACGTCGGCGTCGCTCATCAGCAGCGCCTGCGCGTCGGTGTTGATGGCGATGAACTCCACGCCCTTGAGGCCGACCTCGATCATGCGGTTGACGGCATTGACGCCACCGCCGCCGATGCCGACGACCTTGATGACCGCGAGGTAATTGTGCGGAGGTGTCATCGGACCCTTCCTTCGAGGCTCTTGTGCCACAAGGGCGAGGGCAACACCCCCACCCGGCCTAGCTTGCCGCAGCGGCGGAGGCGGACCTCCGGTCACTGCCGCTCCGGCATCGGTTCGGGGCGGGAACCCTAAACCTCTACTAGAGCCTTACGGTTATGTCAATCATTGTCTTGTACGGAAACGTAAGCGTCGGCACGCTGTGATCCAAGGACCACTGCGGCGTGTCTCGCCTTCCACTATGGAGACCTCGCGCACGTCGCCGCCGTGACGGCCGCCGAGGGGCTCAGCCGAGGGTCACGACCTCCGGCACGCCGCTGACGTCGATGCGCTTGTCCGGCTTGGCCAGCAGGGCGTCCGCCGCCTTCGCCTTGTCGTCGCTGTTCTCCGCGTCGCCCCAGGTCACGACCCGGTCTCCGGACATCTCCAGCCTGATCCGCGCCGGGCCCTCGACGACCAGGGTGACCAGTTCGGACCGCAGCCGCTTGGTCAGCGACCGCAGCACCGCGAGCGCGGACTGGGTGGAGACGTCCTGTGGGCCGGGCGTGGCCAACTGCACCCGCACGACGCCGGACGGGACGCCGGAGACCGTACGGTAGATCACACCATGATCATCGAAAAGATCGTACTTCTTTCCGTTGGGCACCGCGCCGACCGGTGTGCGCTCGACCACCTCGATGACCAGAGTGGACGGCCAACTGCGGGACACGGTGACCTCGCGGGCCGGGGCCAGCGCCGCCACCCGGGCGCGCACCGCGTCGGTGTCCACCCGGGCCAGCGGGGTGCCGTCGGGCACCGCCGCGGCGGCGCGCACCTGGTCGGGCTCCAGGATGAGCGCGCCCTGCACGTAGACCTCGCGCACCCCGAGCACCGGCGAGACGAAGATCAGCCAGCCCAGCGCGCCGAGCACCAGCAGCGTGCCCGTCGCCAGGCCCAGCCGGGCCACGATCCGCCGGTTGCGGCGCACCCGGCCCGCCCGCGAGAGCGGGATCCGGGTACGCCGCATGAACTGCCGGACCCACGGCGGGACGGCGTCGGTGCCGGCCCGCACGAGCCGCCAGCGCCGCCGCGATCCGTCGTCGGGGCCTTCCGGCATCAGGCCGACTCTCGGGCGTCCGGCGAGGCGTGGCGGGCGACGTACCCGTTCGGGGAGACGGGCTCGGCGCGCCCGGCCAGGGCGGCCATGAGTTCGTCGCCCATCAGCGAGATCGGCGGGGCGCCCATGGTCACCACCACGTCGCCCTCGCGGACCCGGCGGACCACCTCGCCCGGCACGTCCTCCCAGGACGGCACGAAGATCTTCTGCTCGGGCGGCAGCGGCACGGCCGCGGTCAGCGCGACCCCGCCCTCGCCCGGCTCGCGCACCTCGCCGGGGCCGAACACCTCCATGATCACGGCCTCGTCGGCCAGCGCCAGCGCGGCGGCCATCTCCTCCTGCAGGTCCCGCGTGCGGTACATGCGGTAGGGCTGGAACACCACGACGAGGCGTCCGTCGCCGGCGACCTCGCGCAGGGTGTGCAGGGCGGCGGTCATCGAGGTCGGGTGGTAGGCGTACTCGTCGTACACCCGCACGCCGCCCACGATGCCCTTGAGCTCGAAGCGCCGCCGCACGCCCGGGTGCGCGGCCAGCCCGGCCGCCACCACCTCGGGGTCGACGCCGAGCTTGAGCGCGGTGAGCACGGCCGAGGCGCTGTTCAGGCCCAGGTGCCGGCCCGGCACCGGCATGGAGAACTCGCCCAGCTCCTGCCCGTTCAGCGAGGCCAGGTAGCGCACGCCCGCGGCGGTCGTGGTGATGTCGGTCAGCCGCAGGTCCGCCTCGGGCGACTCGCCGTACGTGTACACCGTGCGGCCCAGCTCGCGCAGCCGCGCGGTGACCCGCATCGCGCCCGGGTCGTCGGCACAGGTGACCACGAAGCCGTCCGGCTCGACCAGGGTGCCGAACTCGACGAACGCGTCCTCCAGGTTGGCCAGCGTGCCGTACGTGTTGAGGTGGTCCTCCTCCACGTTCGTGATGATCGACACGTGCGGCCGGTACAGCAGGAACGACCGGTCGCTCTCGTCCGCCTCGGCGACGAAGAACTCCCCGGTGCCGTGGTGGGCGTTCGAGCCGACCTCGGAGATCTCCCCGCCGATCACGAAGGACGGGGCCAGCCCCGCCTGCTGCATGATCAGGGTGATCATCGAGGTGGTGGTGGTCTTGCCGTGCGTGCCGGCCACCGCGATGGTGCGCCGCCCGGTCATCGACGCCGCCAGCGCCTCCGAGCGGTGCAGCACCCGCAGCCCGCGCCTGCGCGCCTCGGCCAGCTCCACGTGGTCGGCCGGGATCGCGGTCGAGTAGATGACCGTGTCGACGCCGTCCAGGTTCGACACGTCGTGGCTCATGTAGATGGTGCCGCCCAGGGCCCGCAGCGCGGCCAGCGCGGGCCACTCCCGCAGCTCCGAACCGGACAGCGGCACGCCGCGGGTCAGCAGCAGGCGGGCCAGGCCGCTCATGCCGACCCCGCCGACCCCGATCATGTGCACCCGGCCCAGGTCCTCCGCGGTGAGCACACCAGCCGGGATCATCTCCGCCGTCTCCACTGCACGCCTCCCTAGTTTCGCTTCGCCGACGCCAGCGCGTTCAGCAGGAACGAGCGCAGCTGCTCGTCGCCGTCCCGCCGGCCGTACGCCGCGGCCGCGTAGCCCATCGTGGCCAGCCGCGCCTGATCCGTCACCAGCGGCAGCACGTTCTGCTCGATCCACTGCGGGGTCAGCTCGCCGTCGTCCACGATAAGTCCACCACCAGCCTCAACGACCGGGAGCGCGTTGCGCCGCTGCTCGCCGTTGCCGTACGGCAGCGGGACGTAGATCGCGGGCACCCCGAGCGCGGCGGTCTCCGCGCAGGTCATCGCACCACCGCGGCACAGCGCCAGGTCGGCGGCGGCGTAGCCCAGCTCCATCTCGTTGATGAACTTGACCCGCACGTACGGCGCGTCCAGGTCGCTCGGCACGTCGAAGTCCTCGTTGCGGGCCCCGATCACGTGCAGCACCTGCACGCCCGCCGACGTCAGCGCCTTCGCCGAGGCGGCCACGGCCAGGTTGATCGAGCGGGCTCCCTGCGACGCGCCGAAGACGAACAGCGTCGGCCGGTGCGGGTCCAGCCCGAAGTGGGCGCGGGCCCGCTCGCGCAGCGCCACCCGGTCCAGCGTGGCGATGGACTGGCGCAGCGGCACGCCGACCACGGTCGCGCCGCGCAGCGACTCGTCCTGGCGCGGCTGGTGCGGGAAGCCCACCGCCAGGTGGTCGGTGAAGCGCATGCCCATCTTGTTGGCGACACCGGCCGGCACGTTCACCTCGTGGATCACGATCGGCGTGTGCCGCCGCCACGCCGCCAGGTAGGCAGGCACGCTGACGTAACCGCCGAAGCCGACCACCGCGTCCGCCTCGACCTCGTCCAGGACCGCGCGCGCCGCCTTGGTGGACCGGAACATCCGGTCCGGCGTGCGCAGCAGGTTCATGTTCACCGAGCGGGGCAGCTGGTACGCCGGGATGTGCCGCAGGTCGTAACCGGCCGCCGGGATCAGTTCCGTCTCCATGCCGCGCGGCGTGCCCAGGCACGTGATGCGCAGGTCCGGGTCGTGGCGGCGCAGACAGTCCGCGAACGCCAGCAGCGGATAGATGTGCCCGCCGGTGCCACCACCGGCCAGCACCACCGACCGCAACCGGCCGTCACCTGACACCATCACCGTCTCCTCTCACCCGGGCCACCTGCCTTGGTGGTTCGTCCCGGCGCGCCGCCCGAACGGCGGTCCCCCGGGGACTCCCCACCCGCGCGCGACGCCGGCTCCTTCGCCTGCGGCTCGCGCGCCTTGGCCACCCCCGTCGCCGCGGTCGCGGCGGCCGCCGCGTCGGCGGGTCGCGCCGGCGACGGCAGGGGTGGCAACGGGGCCCACACTAGCTGGGCCCACTTCGGGGCCGGACGGGCATGCAGGGCTCGCGCCGCGTCCGGCTCCGCGCGGGCGAACGACGCCAGCATGCCGACCGCCGCCAGGGTCACCACCAGGGCCGTGCCGCCGTCGGAGATGAACGGCAGCGGCAGGCCGGTGATCGGCAGCAGCTTGACCACCCCGCCGATGTTGATGACCGCCTGCGCCACCAGCCACAGCGTCACCGCGCAGGCCGCCATCCGGCGGAACGGGTCGTTGACCCGCCGGGCGATGCGCAGCCCGGTGAAGGTCAGCACGGCGAACAGCGACAGCACCACCAGGCAGCCGACCACGCCGAGCTCCTCGGCGATGACCGCGAAGATGAAGTCGTTGTGCGCGCTGGGCAGCCAGTTCCACTTCAGGCTGCTCTTGCCCAGCCCCACCCCGAACCAGCCGCCGTCGGAGATGGCCAGCAGGCCCTGCTTGGACTGGTAGCAGGTGTCGTCGTTGGCGGTGCAGCTGATGATCTCCGCGTCGGTCTGGAAGAACGCGCCGAACCGGTCCGACCGGTAGCCGCCCAGGCCGGGCGCGACGATCAGCAGCGCGATGCCGGCCAGGCCGGTGCCGATCAGCATGCCGAAGTAGCGCATCGGCGTGCCGGCCGCCCAGAGCAGGCCGACGAACAGGATCAGCAGGCACAGCATGGTGCCCAGGTCGGTGTACCCGACCAGCACGAACAGCAGGCCCACCAGCGGGAACAGTGGCGAGAACAGCTCCTTCAGCCGCACGATCGAGTTGCCCTTGCGGGTCAGCACGTCCGCGCCCCACAGCACCAGCGCGAACTTCGCCAGCTCCGACGGCTGGAGCTGGACCGGCCCGAGGTAGAGCCACAGCGTCTCGGAGTGGATGAAGCCGATTTGGGGCTTGGGCAGCACCTTCGAGGCGTGCAGCAGCGCGATGCCGTCCATCAGGACCAACAGCACGATCGACAAGGTCAGCGCCACCGGGGCCATGGCCCGGAAAGTGCGCCGCGGCAGGCGCTGGCAGACCCAGAACGCGGCCAGGCCCACCACCGCGGCGATGACCTGCTGCGCGATGACCGCGAACGCGTTGCCGCTGGCGCTGTACGCCGCGACGCTGGTCGCCGAGTACACCATCGCCAGGCCGATCACCAGGAGCAGGCCGGCGCTGGCCAGGAGCAGGTAGTAGGAGGCCAGCGGGCGGGACAGCAGCCCGCGCAGGGCGGCGAGCCAGGTGAACAGGTCCACCCGCAGCGCGCGGGGAGCCGGCGTGCCCGCCTCGGCGGGCGGGGCTGCCGTACGGGCGTCACCGGTCATCGAGAGGACTCCGATCTCGGCCGCTGCGGACGGGGTGCTGTTCTGTTGTGCGTGACCGGCGCGCCCGCCGGCGGCGTCAGCCGGCCAGGGCGCGGACCGCCTCGGCGAACGCGTCGCCGCGGCGGGCGTAGCTGGGGAACATGTCCAGGGACGCGGCGGCGGGGGCGAGCAGCACGGTGTCGCCCGGCTCGGCCAGCCGGGCGGCCGCCCGCACGACCTCCGCCATCGCCCCATCATCCGTGCGGGCGACGTCCACCACGGGCAGGTGCGGCGCGTGTCGCGCCAGCGCCGCGGCGATCTCGGCCCGGTCCACGCCGAGCAGCACCGCCCCGGCCAGCCGGGGCGCGATCCGCGCCGTGAGCTCGTCGATGTCGACGCCCTTGAGCTGCCCGCCGGCCACCCACACGATCCGCTCGTACGAGGTCAGCGACGCCTGGGCGGCGTGCGGGTTGGTCGCCTTGCTGTCGTCCACCCAGGTCACGCCGCCGACCTCGGCGACCTTCGCGTTGCGGTGCGGCTCGGGCACGTAGCCGGCCAGCCCGCGCCGGATCGCCTCGTGCGGCACGCCCACCGACAGCGCCAGCGCGGCGGCGGCCAGGGCGTTGGCGACGTTGTGCGCGCCGACCGGGTGGATGTCGGCCAGGGTGGCAAGCTCGTGGGCGTCACCGTCGCCGGTGCGGTCCACGAGCACGTCCTCGACCACGCCGACACAGCCGGGCGGCGGCACGTCGAGGGTGAACCCGACCAGCGGGCCGGTCACCCGGGCCGCGTGCAGCCCCTCCAGCAACGCCCTGACGCGCGGATCGTCGAGGTTGCCGACTGCCGTGCCCCCGGTGGCCGCCGAGCGCCACACGGCGGTCTTGGCCCCCGCGTAGTGGTCGAAGCCGCCGTGCCAGTCCAGGTGGTCGTCGGCGAGGTTGAGCATCGCCCCGCCGTGCGGGGCCAGCGTCGAGGACCAGTGCAGCTGGAAGCTGGACAGCTCGACGGCCAGCACCTCGTATCCGGTCGGGCCGCCGGCCTGGGCGTCGACCAGCGGGGTGCCGATGTTGCCCAGCGCCGCCGTGCGCAGGCCCGCCGCCTTCAGGATCGCGGCGAGCATGGTGACCGTGGTGGTCTTGCCGTTGGTGCCGGTGACCGCCAGCCAGCGCGGCCCGTCCGGCTTGCGCAGGCGCCAGGCCAGCTCCGGCTCGCTGTACACCTCGATGCCCGCCGCCGCGGCGGCCAGGGCGAGCGGGTGGTGCGGTGGGAAGCCCGGGGAGACGACCAGGTCGTCGACCCCGGACAGCAGCTGCCCGGGGTCGGGCTCGCCGATCACCACGGACACGCCCAGGCCCGCGAGCCGCTCGGTCTCCGCGGAGGCGGCCCGGTCGACGACGGTCACCTTGGCGCCGAGGCCCGCCAGGGCGGTGGCGCAGGCGGCTCCCGCCACCCGCGCCCCGGCCACCAGCACCGAACGGCCCTCGTACATCGATGTCACCCCATCACGCGCAGGAAGTCGCTGTAGAAGATGCCCAGGCCGATCGCCACGCCGATGCCGCCGACGATCCAGAACCGGACGACGATGTTGACCTCGCTCCAGCCTGCCAACTCGAAGTGGTGCTGCAGCGGCGACATGCGGAAGACACGTTTTCCGGTGGTCCGGAAGGAGATCACCTGGATCACCACCGACATCGTGATGATCACGAACAGGCCGCCGATGATGAGCAGCAGCAGCAGGGTGCGCGTCGACATGGCCAGACCCGCGATGAGGCCGCCCAGCGCGAGCGCGCCGGTGTCGCCCATGAAGATGCGGGCGGGCGAGGTGTTCCACCACAGGAAGCCGACGAGAGCGCCGGCCGCCGCGGCGGCGATCATCGCCACTTCCAGCGGGTCGCGTACCGAGTAGCAGTAGTTGTTGGCGTTGGCGGCGTAGCCCGAGGTGTCGGCGCACCAGTGCTGGTACTGCCAGGCCGCGATGAAGCTGTACGCCCCGAGCACCATCACCGAGGTGCCGGTGGCCAGGCCGTCCAGGCCGTCGGTCAGGTTAACGCCGTTGGTGGCGCCGAGCACCACCACCACGAACAGGATGATCGCGCCGACCTTGCCGATGTCCAGCCAGTCGATGTCGCGGATGAACGAGATCTTCGTCGAGCCCACCGTCTCGGTGTTCGAGCCGGGGTCGCTCAGCGCGATGATGCCGAACGCCGCGCCGACCAGCAGCTGGCCGAGCAGCTTGCCGCGCTTGTTCAGGCCGCCGCTGTTGCGCCGGCGCACCTTCAGGAAGTCGTCGATGAAGCCGACCGCGCCGGAGAACACGAACAGGCCCAGCAGCACCAGGGCGGTGATGGTCGGCGTGATCTGGGCGATCTGCTTCTCGGGCAGGGTGGTCAGGCTCAGGTGAGCCACCACGTAGGCGATGACCGTGGCGAAGATGAACACCACGCCGCCCATCGTGGGCGTGCCCTTCTTACCCAGGTGGGCCTGCGGTCCGTCGGTGCGGATGGGCTGGCCCGCCTTGAGCCGGGTGAAGGCTTTGATGGCAATGGGGGTGCCGAAGAGGGATACCGCGAACGCCACCAGGATCGCGACGATGATGGATCTCATCGGTGGCCGTCTCCGTCACTCGCGCCCGCCAGGGCGCGCGTCTCGCGCAGTGCGTCCACCACGTCCCAGGTTCGGTATCGCGAACCCTTCACCAGTACGACGTCTGCGGACCGCAGCCGCTCCCGCAGCACGCCGATCGCCGCGGACTGATCGCTGACCAGCACCGACTCACCTTCCCAATGCCGCACCGAGGCCGCGCCGTCGAGGATCGGCGCGGCTGACTCGCCCACCACGATCAGCAGGCCGACGCCGAGCGTAGCCGCCAGCGCTCCCACCTCCGCGTGGCCGTCGCGCTCCGCCGGACCCAGCTCGGCGTGGTAGCCGAGCACCGCCACGGTGCGCCGCCCCGCCTGACCTGCGCCACCCAGGGTGTGCAGCGCGCGCAGCGCCGCCGCCGTCGAGGCCGGATTCGCGTTGTACGAGTCGTCGATGACCGTGACACCGTCGGCACGGTCGAAAACATCCATCCTTCGGGTCGAGACGGCGCGCAACCGGGCCAGCGCCGCGGGCAGTTCGGCCCACGGCAGACCGCAGCGCAGCGCCACGGCCGCCGCCAGCAGCGTGTTGCCCACCTGGTGCGCGCCTGTCAGACCCAGTTCCACCCGCGCGGACTCGCCACCTCGCACCACGGTGTACGAGGGACGCCCGCGCTCGTCCAGCACCACGTCCACGGCCCGCAGGTCCGCGTTCTCGGCCTGGCCCACCAGCACCGACGGCGCGGCGGTGACGCCCGCCATCGCGGCCACCCGGGGGTCGTCGCCGTTGAGCACGGCCAGCCCGTCCGCGGGCAGCGCCTGCACGATCTCGGACTTGGCCAGGGCGATGCCCTCGACCGAGCCGAACTCGCCGATGTGCGCCACCCCGACGTTGACCACCACGCCGATGCTCGGCGGGGCGATCTCGCAGAGGTCCTTGATGTGCCCGATGCCGCGCGCGCCCATCTCCAGCACCAGGAAGCGGGTGTCGGCGCCGGCCTTCAGAGCGGTGTACGGCAGCCCCAGCTCGTTGTTGAACGTGCCCGGCGGCGCCACGGTCGGGCCGAGCCCGCTCAGCAGGCCACCGATGAGGTCCTTGGTGGTGGTCTTGCCCGACGAGCCGGTGATCGCCACGACGGTGGTGTCGAGGCGGTCCAGCACGGCGCGGGCCAGCCTGGCCATCGCGGCCAGCGGGTCGGTGACCACGACCGTCGGCAGCTCGGGCACCGGGCGCGTGCCGAGCACCGCCACCGCGCCGGCGGCCGCGGCGGCCGGGGCGAAGTCGTGGCCGTCGGCCTTCTCCCCCGCGAACGCGACGAACAGGCCGCCGGTTCCGATCTTTCGCGAGTCGAACTCCACCGAGCCGGTCACCCGCGCCAACGGGTCGCCGCCGTGCAGCGTGCCGTCGACCGCGGCGGCGATCTCGGCCAGGGTCAGCGGGATCATCGGCCCTCCTCCTGCTCGGCGGCCCGGTCGGCCGGGTGCTGCTCGGCCGCCACGGCCTGTCCGGCGGCGTCGCCGGTCGGCGCGGCGGCGGTCTCGGAGCCGAAGCGCGCGGTCAGCGCGGCCGCCAGCTCGATCCGGTCGTCGAAGGGCAGGACCTTACCCTGGATCTCCTGGCCGGTCTCGTGGCCCTTGCCGAGCAGCGCGATCACGTCGCCGTCCTTGGCCCGCTCCACGGCCTCGGCGATGGCGGCCCGGCGGCCGCCGATCTCGACGACCTCGGCCGCGTAACCCGCGGTGCCCGCGAGCACGCCCTGCCGGACCGTCGCGGGGTCCTCGGTGCGCGGGTTGTCGTCGGTGACGATGAGCAGGTCGGAGCCCTGCGCCCCGGCCGCGCCCATGAGCGGGCGCTTGCCGGTGTCCCGGTCGCCGCCCGCGCCCAGCACGCAGATCAGCCGGCCGCCGCGGACGTCGGCCAGCGAGCGCAGCGCCAGCAGCGCCGCCTCGATCGCGCCGACCTTGTGGGCGTAGTCGACCACGCCGACCACCGGGCCGGGCGCGTCGACCTGCTCCAGCCGGCCGGGCACGCCCGGGCAGGCCGCGACGCCGGCCGCGGCGGTGCGCGGGTCGACCCCGACCGCGGTCAGGCAGGCCAGCGCGAGCAGCGCGTTGGCCACGTTGTGGCGGCCGGGCAGCCGCACCGCCGCGGGCACCGGCCCGGCCGGGCCGATCGCGGTGAAGTGCTGGCCGAAGCCCTGCTCGACGACGTCGGCGGCGCGCCAGGTGGCGGCCGGGTCGCCGAGGGCGGAGTACGTGATCGTGTCCGTGCGGCGCAGCGGCAGCAGCGCCGCGTCGTCGAAGTTGAGCACCTCGGCACGGCAGCGGCCGTCGAACAGCCGTGCCTTCGACTGGAAGTAGTCCTCGGAGTCGGGATGGAAGTCCAGGTGGTCCGAGCCGAAGTTGGTGTAGCCGCCGACCGCGAAGCGCACCCCGCCGACGCGGCCCAGCTTCAGCGCGTGGCTGGACACCTCCATCACCACCGCGGTGACGCCGTTCTCCCGGGCCACCGCGAACAGGGCGTGCAGCTCGGACGCCTCGGGGGTGGTGCGCACGCTCTGCACGGTGAGGTCGCCCAGGCGGCTCTCCACGGTGCCGATCAGGCCGGTGACGTGCCCGGCCGCGCGCAGCCCGGCCTCCACGAGGTAGGCGGTGCTGGTCTTGCCCGCGGTGCCGGTCAGCCCGATGACGGTCAGCGCGGCGCTGGGCGAGCCGTAGACGGCGTCGGCGACCGGCCCCAGGGCCTCGCGGGCGTCCGCGACGACGAGCACCGGCACTCCGGCCGCGAGCACGGGCGCCAGCGCCGGGTGGGCCGCTCCGGCGGCGTCGGTCAGCACCGCGACCGCACCGGCGGCGAGCGCCTGGGGCGCGAACTCGGCGCCGTGCCGGCGGGAGCCGGTCAGCGCCGCGAACAGGTCCCCGGGCCGCACCTGGTCGCCGGCGTGGGTGACACCGGTCACCTCGACCCCGGCCAGGGCCACCGCGTCGCCGGCCGGGGCCGCCTCCACGAGGCTCGCGAGCGTGGCGAGGCTGACCGGCGCCACGTGGGCCGGCCGCAGCGGTGCGGTGGTGGAGCTGAGTTTCCCGGGCACGGCGTCAGACCTTACCCGCTGGCCCATGACCCATCGCACACCTGTGCCCGCTGTGTCTGACTTCTAGTGACATGGATCAGTAATGCGTCACGAAACTGGGCGACTTGACCGTGCTCGGGAGCACCTTGAAGTGCCGCAGCGTGTACGCCATGATGTCGCGGAACGCCGGGCCCGCCACCTTGCCGCCCGCGCCGACGCCCGGCGTCTTGACGAACACGGCGACCACGTAGCGCGGGTTCTCCGCCGGGGCCATGCCGATGAACGAGCCGACCTCGCCCTTGACGTACTTGCCGTTGAGGACCTGCGAGCCGGTGCCGGTCTTGCCGGAGATGCGGTATCCGGCCAGTGCCGCCGAGCGGCCCGTGGCCTGGTCGACGGTGGTCACCGCCTCCATGATCTCGCGTAGCGCGGCGGCGTTCTCGGCGCTGATGACCCGGTGCGACTTCGGCGGCGCGGGTTCGGTCACCTTGCCGTCGGGCGCGATGGTCTGCTTGATCAGGTGCGGCTGCACCCAGGTGCCGTCGTTGGCGATCGCCGCGTACGCCGCCGCCATCTGCAGCGGCGTCACCGCCATCTCGTGGCCGATCGGGATCGAGCCGTGCGAGGTGCCGCTCCAGTCCGCCGGCGCCTGCAACTGACCCGAGGACTCGCCGGGCACCCCGATCCCGGTGGGCTGGCCGAGCCCGAACAGCTTCTGGTACTCGTACAGCTTCTCCGCGCCCAGTTTGTCGGCGATCTTGATGGTGGCCACGTTCGAGGAGAACGCCATCAGGCCCGGCAGCGTGATCTTGGTGCCCTCGGGGAACTGGTGGGTGTCCCAGTAGACCTGGTCGCCCTTCTTGATCGAGGGACCGATCTTCACCGTCGAGTCGGGCTCGACCACACCCTCCTGCAGGGCCGCCGACAGCACGATCGCCTTGTGCACCGAGCCCGGGTCGACCACCACCGAGGTGGCGTTGTCGGCCAGCGCCTCCGGCTTGGCCGCGCCCGGGTTCGCCGGGTTGAACGTCGGGTACGTGGCCTGCGCGACCACCTCGCCCGTGCGGGCGTCGAGCACCACGGCGGCACCCCAGACCGCCTTCACCTTCTGCATGCTCTCGAACAGGATGTGCTGCGCCTGCCACTGCACGTCGCGGTCGATGGTGAGCATCAGCGAGCTGCCCGGCTGCGCCACGGTCTCCCGGCGGTAGCCGCCCGGGATGGGCTTGTTCAGGTCCCCGTTGCCCGTCTCGTACTGCAGCTCGCCGTTGCGCCCCCGCAGCAGCTGGTCGTAGCGCGCCTCGATGCCGGCCAGGCCGTTGAGGTCGGTGCCGGTGAACCCGATGAGGTTCGCCGCGAGGTCGTCGCCGGGCATGTCGCGGCGCTCGTCGCGCTTGACGATGATGCCGTCCAGGTCGAGCGCCCGCACCTGCTCGGCGTCCTCCACGCTCAGCCCGCGCAGCAGCCAGCGGAACCGGATCGGCGCGCCGCTGACCTCCTGCTTGCCCTTCTGCAGCAGCGGTTCCAGCTCCGACGGGGCCTTGCCCAGCAGCGGCGCGATCACCGCGGCGGTCGTCCGGGGGTCCTTGACCAGCTCCGGGTCGACCGCAACGAAACGGGCCTCGACACTCTTGGCCAGCACCTCGCCGGTCCGGTCGTAGATGGCGCCGCGTGCCGCGGGCAGCACGATCTTGTCGAGCCGGTCCTCCAGCCCCTGCGCGGCGAACGCGGGCGCGTCGGCCAGCTGGAACTGCACCAGCCGCACCCCGATCGCGGCGAACAGCAGCAGCGCCACGGCGGTCGCCAGGCGCAGCCGTCGGCGCGGCTCGCCCATCTTCGGCGGGTCGGGCGGCGGGGCGACCGGGCGCTGCCGGCGGTCCTGCGGGCGGCCCCGTCCGGCGTGCCGCCGGTCGCCGCGGTGCGGCTCGCGGGCGCGGGCGGCCTGCGTACGCCCGATGAACTCGCGGTCGGCGCGGACCGCGGGACGGCCCCGGCCCGCGGCGGCCGTGCGGCGGCGCGGGGCCTCGCGGCCCGGCTCGTCGACATCGAAGTCGCCGCCGCCGAAGTCGCCGCCGCCGGCGTCGCTGCGGCGCGGGCGGCGGACCGACGGGGCACCCGTGACCCGGCCCAGGCGCTGCGGCGGGCGGCCCTCCTCGGCCCGTCCGCCGCGCACCATGCGCAGCTCGGCCCGGCGGCGCTGGAGCTCGGCCTCGGCCTGCGGATCCGGCTCGGAACCCGCGGACGAGCCGCCGTCGCGGGTGGTGCGCCCGCGCGGGGTGAAGGCGCGGGCGTCGCCGATACCGCCGCGGCGGTAACGCCCCCGGTCCTCCGGCTCGTCGGTGTCGCGTCGCGCCATCGTCGCCCTCTCCCGTCGACTACGCAGCCAGTCCTCTACACAGGCAGACGCGGCACGGCTCCCGCGGAGCCGTGCCGCTGTGCCGGTGGCCGGTTCCGGTGGCCCGCCCGGACGGCGGGCCGCCGGGAACCGTTCACCGGCTTCCTGACGTTCACTGGCTGGTGATGCTCGGCTTGCCGGTGGCCGGTTGCGGCACTCCGATGATCTTGCCGTCGGGGAGCCGGATGAAGGCGGGCGAGCCCGCCGGCACCAGGCCCAGCCGCTTGGCCGCCGCCTCCAGGCGACCCGGCGACTCCGCCTCCGTGATCTCCTGGGTGATCTGCTGCTCGCGCAGGTCGAGTTGCGCCTGCTGCCGCTTCAGATCGGTCAGCTGGATGCCGCTCTCGGCGATCTTGGTGTTGAGCACCAGGATGCCGAGCACCCCGGCGACCACGACCAGCACGATGAGCAGCACGAACGGCGTTCGCGGCGCCGCCACCGGCATCGGCGGAGCCAGCCGCAGCCGCGGTCGCCGTGCCTCCGGCGACGTGGCGACTCCCGGCTGCACCGCCAGCGCGGCACTGCCCACAGTCCGGTAACGGTCCCCGGAACGGCCTTCCTCACTCGCCTTCGCATTCAGGTTCGCGGCCCGACCCCCCGGTCGCGACGCCTCCTGCGCTGGCGTTGTGCTGCGGCGCGATGCCCGCAGCGGTGTCACGTTCATCCCTACCCCCTTTGCTCGCAGCCTGTCGGCCCCCGGTCAGGGACCTTGTTTGTCGATCAGTTGCGCGGCCCGCAGGCGCACCGACGCGGCCCGCGGGTTGCGGGCCACCTCGGCCTCCGACGCCATCTCGGCCCCGCCCCTGGTCAGCAGGCGCAGGGTCGGCCCGGTGCCCGGCAGCTCGACCGGCAGGTCCACCGGTCCGGTGCTGCGAGCGCGGGCCGCGAAGGCCTGCTTGGTGATCCGGTCCTCGAGCGAGTGGTACGACAGCACCACCACCCGTCCGCCGGGCGCCAGCGCGTCGATCGCGGCGGGCAGCGCACGCTCCCACGTGGACAGCTCGCCGTTGACCTCGATGCGCAGCGCTTGGAACGTCCGCTTGGCCGGATGTCCCCCGGTACGCCGGGCCGGCGCCGGGATCGAGTCCCGCACCAGCTCGGCCAGCAGGGCCGATGACGTGATCGGCGCCTTGGCACGCTCGCGCAGGATCGCCGCCGCGATCCGGGACGCGAACTTCTCCTCCCCGTAGACCCGCAGGATCCGGGTCAGGTCCGGGTGGGAGTAGCTGTTGACGATCTCCTGGGCGGTGATGCCCGTGGTCTGGTCCATGCGCATGTCGAGCGGCGCGTCCTGCGCGTACGCGAAGCCGCGGTCGGCCTCGTCCAGCTGCAGCGACGACACACCGAGGTCGAACAGGATCCCGTCGACCTGCTCCAGGCCGAGCTTCGGCAGCACCTGCGGCAGTTCGTCGTAGACCGCGTGCACCAGGTGCACTCGGTCGCCGAACCGCTCCAGCCGGCGCGCCGAGTGCGCCAGCGCCTCGGTGTCGCGGTCGAGCCCGACGAGGATGGTCTCCGGGTGCGCGAGCAGCACGGCTTCGGCGTGACCGCCGAGCCCGGTGGTGCCGTCGACGTAGACCGTGCGGCCGCCGGGTGCGCGTCCGGGCCGGTCCAGGGCGGGGGCCAGCAACTCCAGGCATCGATCAAGCAGAACCGGCACGTGTACGCCACGTGGCTCCACCATCTCGACCCCCCTGTTTTCGCTGTGCCTCGTCGTACCGCCAGATCCCCAACCGCTTCCCCGTTCCCACCCTCGTCGCGGCCGAGGATGAGAGCGATGCGCCTGGCGTCGGGGAAGTGACGCCAGGTGCCGGAGCGGGTGGAGATCTCGCGGTACGACTGCCGAGCCCGGCCTGCCATGAACGCGTGCCGGACCCCCGTCCTCACAGACCGCCGGGCAGCACCCCCTCCTCGATGTCGGCGAACTCGTCCTCGTTCGCCTCGAGGTAGGCGTCCCACGCCTGCCGGTCCCAGACCTCGACCCGGGTGCTGGCGCCGATGACCACGAGGTCACGGTCCAGTCCCGCGTACTCCCGCAGGTGGCCCGGGATGGTGACCCGGCCCTGCTTGTCGGGGATCTCGTCGTGCGCACTGGCGAAGAAGACCCGGCTGTAGGCGCGGGCCGCCTTGTGCGTCATCGGAGCCTCGGCCAACTGGCCCGCGATGCGCTGGAACTCCGGCGTCGGAAAGACGTAGAGACAGCGTTCCTGCCCTTTCGTGATCACGACACCTCCTGCCAGCTCGTCACGGAACCGAGCGGGCAGGATCAGCCGGCCCTTGTCGTCGAGCCGGGGAGTATGGGTGCCCAGGAACATCGGCCCCCACCCCCTCCAGCACCGACACCGACGCCGTCTCGTTTCGCGGACGAGTCGGCGTGCGTTGCCCCCGGGGCCGGCGGACCATCCGGCCCGCCATTGCGCCCCACTTTACTCCACTTCCCTCCACGGTCAATGCGGATTCAGCCTTCCGGGTGCCGATTTGCTCCACATAGGCGCAGCTCATGGCCGTAAACGAGCGGTGGAGGGCGGCGCGCCGCGTTACCAAGGTCATCTTTTTGACACCCGGAGTCGGCGCAGAAAAATGCACCCTCCGTCTCCGCGTAATCACCCGGAGGTGGCAACGCGGTGACAGAGGGTGCTTGACAGCTCTCTCTTGGTGCTACTCGGTTATACGGCCGTCGATCGGTGGAGGGCCGTCATGATCGGGTCGCGGCTCACGCGCCGGCGTCGTCCGCTTCGGTGTCGTCGCCGTCCTCCTCGGGACGGGCGTCCGGCGCGGCCGTCTCGGCGTCGGCCTGCGGGTCCTCGCCGGACGGGCGGCGCTGGTCGCGCCGGGCCGCCCCGTCGGGCTGGGCCGACGCGCTGGCGGAGGTCTTGGCGGTGGTCGGGGCGGGTTTGGCGGCGGGAGCGCCGAGCAGGCTGACCGCGGCTATACCGGCGCCCAGGCCCAGCAGCAGTCGGGCGGGGCGCCGCTCGGGGAGTTCGAGCACAGCGATGTCCTTCCAGGGGTGCGGCCCACCACTGTGCCAAGTGCTCGCCACCGTGGTGCGCATTCGCGCACGGCCGCTGTATCGTTTTACCCTTTCGGACCCGATTCGCGCAATACGCCGGGAAAACAGGAAGCCGGGCAGTGGTTCACGCCACAGGCCTGACGCCGTCACGGAGTCAGGTAGCCTCTCCCGCGTGACGGAGAACAAGCTGCCGCTGCGGGCCTCGCTCGCGGCATCGGTCTCGCGCACCGCCGCGGCGCTGTCGCGCGCCACCGGCCGGGGCGACGGGTCGGTCATCGGCGGACGACTAGGCATGATGATCGACCCCGACCTGCTCGCCCACCTGGCGGCCGGGCGGCGCATAGCCCTGGTCTCCGGCACCAACGGCAAGACCACCACCACGCGGTTCACCGCGGCGGCGGTCGGCGTGCTCGGCGAGGTCGCGACGAACTCGTTCGGCGCGAACATGCCCACCGGCCACACCTCCGCCCTGGCCCGCGCCGGCGCCACGCCGTACGCCGTGCTGGAGGTCGACGAGCACTACCTCGCGCAGGTGCTGCGGGCCACCACGCCGCTGGTCGTGGCGCTGCTCAACCTGTCCCGCGACCAGCTCGACCGGGCCAAGGAGGTGGCGATGATGGCGCAGTTGTGGCGCGACGCCCTCACCGACCACCCCGACGTGCACGTCGTCGCCAACGCCGACGACCCCATGGTCGTGTACGCGGCCGCCGCGCACGCCGCCGCGGGCGAGGGCCGGGTCACCTGGTTCTCCGCCGGCCAGCGCTGGCGCGAGGACGCCCACGTCTGCCCGGCCTGCGGCGCGCACATCGAGCGCGACGAGACCGACTCCGACGCCTGGCGCTGCGCCAACGGCGACCTGGCCCGCCCCACCCCGCAGTGGACCGTCGACGACTCCGGCGTGATCGACCCCGACGGCGTACGCCACGAGGTCAAGCTGCAGCTCCCCGGCAAGGTCAACGTCGGCAACGCGGCCACCGCGCTGGCCGTGGCGCACCGGTTCGGGGTCTCCCCCGCCGACGCCGCGCCCAAGCTCGGCGAGGTCGCCAGCGTGGCCGGCCGCTACGCCCAGGTCGACCGCGACGGGCGCAACATCCGCCTGCTGCTGGCCAAGAACCCGGCCAGCTGGCTGGAGGCCTTCGACATGGCCGAGCAGCAGCCCACCCTGCTGTCGATCAACGCGCGGGACCCCGACGGCTTCGACACGAGCTGGCTGTTCGACGTCGACTTCGCCCCGCTGCGCGGCCGCCAGGTCCTCATCACCGGCGACCGGGCGTACGACCTCGCGGTCCGGCTGCAGGTCAACGACGTCGCCTTCACCCACGTGAAGACATTCGACGAGGCTGTCGCGGCGGTGCCGCCCGGCCGCCTCGAAGTGATCGCGAACTACACCGCGTTCCAGGACATCCGAGCGGAGTTGGATCGAGTTGTCTAGCGCACTCCAGATCGTCTGGGTCTACCCCGACCTGCTGTCCACGTACGGCGACCGCGGCAACATGCTGATCCTGGCGCACCGCGCCAAGCTGCGCGGCATCCCCGTCGACACCCTTGAGGTGCGCTCGGACCAGGCCCTGCCCTACGGCGACATCTACCTCATCGGCGGCGGCGAGGACGGCCCGCAGGCGCTGGCCGCCCAGCGCCTGGCCGCCGACCGCGGCCTGCACCGCGCCGTCGACCGCCGCGCGGTGGTCTTCGCCGTGTGCGCCGGATACCAGCTGCTCGGCCACAGCTTCTTCGCCAAGGGCGCCAAGTGCGACGGCCTCGGCCTGCTCGACCTGCACTCCGACCGCGGCCCCACCCGCGCCGTCGGCGAGCTGGCCGGCGACATCGACCCGGCGCTGGGCCTGCCCATGCTCACCGGCTTCGAGAACCACGGCGGCCGCACCCACCTGGGCCCCGGGGTCAAGCCGCTGGCCAAGGTCCGGGCCGGCATCGGCAACGACGGCGCGACCGAGGGTGCGTGGTCCGGCACCGTCATCGGCACGTACTCGCACGGCCCCGCACTGTCGCGCAACCCGGCCCTGGCCGACCTGCTGCTGCGCTGGGCCACCGGCGAGGAGAACCTCGGCGCGGCCGACGACACCTGGCACACCCGCCTGCGCAGCGAGCGCCTCGGCGCCGTGGGACTCGTGTGACGGCCTCGCCCGAGGTCACCTCCACGACCTCCGCACAGCCCGGCACCGCCCCGGCCACGCCGTCCGCACCGGCCCGACCCGGCATCGCCTCGGTGGACCCGGTTCAGGCCGGTGCGAGCCCGGAACCGACCGGGACCGGTGCCACGTCGCCGGACCAGGCCGGCGCGGACGCCGTCAGGCCAGGCCAGGCCGGCGCGGACGCCGCGCTGCCGAGCCAGGCCGGCGCGGACACCGTCAGGCCAGGCCAGGTCGGGGCGGCGACGCACTGGCCGCGGCTGGTGGCGCTCGGAGCGCTCGTCGCGGGCGCGGGCTTCGCCGCGTGGAAACTGCCGCTGGAGCAGCTGCCCACCTGGGTCGACCAGCTGGGCCCGGCCGCACCCGCGGTCGCGGTGCTGGTCTGCGCGGTGCTGCTGTGCGCGCTGGTGCCGCGTACCGCGATCTCGTTGGGTTGTGGCGCGCTGTTCGGCGCGGTCGGCGGGGCCGCCTGGTCGCTCACCGCGGCGCTGCTGGCCGCGACCGTCACCTACGCCGCAGGGCGCTGGGCGGGGCGCGACTTCGTCGCCGCGCACGCCGGTGACCGGCTGGCCCGGCTCGACCGCTGGCTGGCCCGGCGCGGCCTGCTCGCCGTGATCGTGGTGCGGCTGCAGCCGATCGCCCCGTTCGGCCTGGTCGGGTACGCGTACGGGACCAGTTCGGTGCGCTTGCGGCACTACCTGCTCGGCACCGCGCTCGGCGGCCTGCCGTCCTCGTTCAGCTACGCCACCATCGGCGCGGCCGCGATCGCGCCGCACTCGCTGAGCTGGCTGACCTTCATCCCGGCCGCCACCGGCATCCTGATCAGCGCCGCCGCCGCCCTGCACTGGCGCCACCAGTCCCGCACGACGTCCCGCCCCGCCACCGCCTGATCGCATTCCTACCAAAAGCCACGATTCAGGTCTGCTAAAGCGTGAAGATCTGTTTTTGTGGACGCTGGGTGCCCCCACAGGGGCCGTCAGCGTCCACAAAAACAGATCTTGCTCGATGGGCTTAGGCTCTGCGGGCGTGCGTGCGATGCCAAGGGACGACTCTTCCGATCTCGACTTCCTGCTCTTTCGGCAGCACGACGTGCTCAGTCGGGCGCAGGCGCTGGCCTACTTCAGCGAGAAGGCGATCCGTCATCGTCTGGCCACCGGCCGATGGCAGCGCCCACGGCGTGGCGTGCTCGTGCTGCGCGACACGCCCGGCGACGATGACCAGCGACGCTGGATCGCCGTCCTGGCCGGTCCGGCTGGCACGGTCACCGCGGGCCGCACCGCGCTCGCCCAGCTCGGCCTACGCGGCTTCCACGTCCACGCGATCCACCTGCTCATGCCGTCCGCCACCCGTGACCGGGACACGCCGCACGACGTCATCATCCACCGCACGCGACGGCTGGAAGCCTCCGAGGTGCACGACCTCGGCAGCCCGCCGTGCACGATGCCCGCGCGCTCCGTGGTGGACGCGGCGCAGTGGGCTCGCTCCGACGACGAGGCACGCGCGATCGTCGCGGCCGCCGTGCAGCAGCGGCTGGTCGACGCCGCCGACCTGCGTGCCGTGCTCGCCAGGCTGAGTTCGGTGCGACGGCGGCCCGTGATCATGCTCGCTGTGAACGATGCGGCTGGCGGAGCCGGCTCGCTGGCGGAGGCCCAGTTCCTGGCTGTGTGCCGGCGTGGCGGACTGCCCCGGCCGCGGCTACAGGTGAGCCGCCGCGACGGTGACGGCAGGCAGCGCTACCTGGACGCGCTGTTCGAGCAATACGGTGTCCACGCCGAGATCGACGGCGCGCAGCATCTCGACGTGCGGGCGTACTGGGCGGACATGCGGCGGCAGAACGCGGTGTGGGTGCGCGGCGAGCGGGTGCTGCGCTTCCCCGCCTGGGCGGTTCGCAACCAGCCGGACGAGGTACTCGAAACGGTGCGCGCCGCTCTGCGCGCTGCCGGCTGGCCCGGCTGATGATCTGTTTTTGTGGACGCTGATGGCCCCTGGAGGGGCACCCAGCGTCCACAAAAACAGATCATGCGCCTCGACCGCCAGGGGCCTACAGAACATGTCAGGCATAACAGACGGCAGGTGGTCGCGCGCCACCGGCCACGCGGAGCAGGGGCTTGCGGCAGCGGCCGTCGTCCGGCTCGGTGCCCGACGGCCGGTCGCGCGACTGACGCAGAGGAGAACCGCAGCCACAGGTCAGCCGCGCTAGCACGTTAAGAAGGGCACCTTCTATAACGCGGAGCGTTAAGAAGGTGCCCTTCTTTCGGACAAAACCGTCAGGCGACGATGCTGACCAGGCGGCCCGGGATGACGATGACCTTCTTCGGGTCCTTGCCGGCCAGCGAGTCGGTGACCGCGGCCAGGGCGGCGGCGCGGACCTCGTCCTCGGCCGCGTCCGCGGCCACCTCGACCCGTCCCCGCACCTTGCCGTTGACCTGGACCGGGTACGTGACCAGGTCGGCGGTCAGCAGCGCCGGGTCGGCGACCGGGAAGTCGGCGAACGTCAGCGAACCGCCGTGGCCCAGCTTCGACCACAGCTCCTCGGCGATGTGCGGGGCGACCGGGGCCAGCATCAGCACCAGCGGCTCGGCGATCTCACGCGGCGTCGCGCCGGCCTTGGTCACCGCGTTGGTCAGCTCGATCAGCTTCGCGATCGCGGTGTTGAAGCGCAGCGCGGCCATGTCCTCGCGGACTCCGGCGATGGTGCGGTGCAGCAGCCGGCGCAGGTCGTCCGAGGCCGGGGTGTCGACGACGGTGACCGCGCCGGTCGTCTCGTCGATCACGGTGCGCCAGACCCGCTGCAGGAAGCGGTACGACCCGACGACCGCGCGGGTGTCCCAGGGCCGGGACACCTCCAGCGGGCCCATGGACATCTCGTAGACGCGGAAGGTGTCGGCGCCGTACCGCTCGACCATCTCGTCGGGCGTGACGACGTTCTTCAGCGACTTGCCCATCTTGCCGTACTCGCGGTCGACCTTCTCGCCGTTCCAGGTGAAGACGGTCGGCTGCTCCTCGGCGACCTCCTCGGCCGGGACGTACGCGCCCCGGTCGTCCTTGTAGGCGTACGCCTGGATGTAGCCCTGGTTGAACAGGCGGTGGTACGGCTCGAAGCTGGACACGTGGCCCAGGTCGAACAGCACCTTGTGCCAGAACCGGGCGTACAGCAGGTGCAGCACGGCGTGCTCGACGCCGCCGACGTACAGGTCGACGCCGCCGGAGTCGCCGGCCGACTGCGGGCCGACCCAGTAGGCCTCGTTGGCCGGGTCGACGAAGGTCGAGGAGTTGGTCGGGTCCAGGTAGCGCAGCTGGTACCAGCAGGAGCCGGCCCACTGGGGCATGGTGTTGGTCTCGCGGATGTAGGTCTTGGGGCCGTCGCCCAGGTCCAGCTCGACCTCGACCCACTCCTTGTTGCGCGACAGCGGCGTCTCCGGCGAGGAGGTCGCGTCGTCGGGCTCGAAGGTCTTCGGCGAGAAGTCGGCTACCTCGGGCAGCTCCAGCGGCAGCATCGACTCGGGCAGCGCGATGGCCTGGCCGTCGGTGCCGTACACGATGGGGAACGGCTCGCCCCAGTAGCGCTGGCGGCTGAACAGCCAGTCGCGCAGCCGGTAGGTGGTCGCGCCCTGGCCGTGACCCTCGGCCTCCAGCCAGGCGATGATCTTCTCCTTGGCCTCGGCGATGCCCAGGCCGTCCAGCATGCCGGAGTTGATCGCCGGGCCCTCGCCGGTGAACGCCTTGCCGTCGAAGCCCTCGGTCGGCTGCACGGTGCGGATGATGGGCAGCTCGAAGACCTCGGCGAAGTCCCAGTCGCGCTCGTCCTGGCCGGGCACCGCCATGATCGCGCCGGTGCCGTAGCCGGCCAGCACGTAGTCGGCGATGAACACCGGCACGCGCGCGCCGTTGACGGGGTTGATCGCGTACGCCCCGGTGAAGACGCCGGTCTTGACCTTGGCGTCGGCCTGACGCTCGACGTCGGTCTTCGCCGCGGCCTGGGCGCGGTAGGCGGCGACCGCCGCGGCCGGGGTGTCGTGCCCGCCGGTCCAGACCTCGTGGGTGCCCTCGGGCCAGGCCGCGGGCACGATGCCGTCGACCAGCTCGTGCTCGGGCGCGACGACCATGTAGGTCGCGCCGTAGACGGTGTCCGGGCGAGTGGTGAACACGCGGACAACCTCGGCGCTGCCCTCGACGGCGAACGCGATGTGCGCGCCGGTGGAGCGGCCGATCCAGTTCCGCTGCATCGCCTTGATCGGCTCGGGCCAGTCCAGGGTGTCCAGGTCGTCGATCAGGCGGTCGCCGTACGCGGTGATGCGCATCATCCACTGCTTCAGGTTGCGCTTGAAGACCGGGAAGTTGCCGCGCTCGCTGCGCCCGTCGGAGGTGACCTCCTCGTTGGCCAGCACCGTGCCCAGGCCGGGGCACCAGTTCACCGGGGCCTCGGAGACGTAGGCCAGGCGGTGCTCGTTGATGATCGCGCGGCGCTCCGTTGCGGACTTCGACGCCCAGGTCGGGTCCTCGGCGGCGAACTTCTCGATCAGCTCGCCGATCGGCCGGGCGACACCCCGCTCGGCGTCGTACCAGGAGTTGAAGACCTGCAGGAAGATCCACTGGGTCCAGCGGTAGAACTCGACGTCGGTGGTGGCCACCGAGCGCCGGTCGTCGTGGCCCAGGCCCAGCATGCGCAGCTGGGCGCGGTAGCGCTCGACGTTGCGCTCGGTGGTGATGCGCGGGTGGGTGCCGGTCTGCACCGCGTACTGCTCGGCGGGCAGGCCGAACGAGTCGAAGCCCATCGTGTGCAGCACGTTGAAGCCCGCCATGCGCTGGAAGCGGGCGAACACGTCGGTGCCGATGAAGCCCAGCGGGTGGCCCACGTGCAGGCCCGCGCCGGACGGGTACGGGAACATGTCCAGCACGAACTGCTTGGGCGCGCCCGAGCGCGGGTGGGACGGGTCGGCCAGCGGGCCGGCCGGGTTGGGCGCGTGGAAGGTGCCGTGCTCCTGCCAGTAGTCCTGCCAGTGCGCCTCGATGGCGTTCGCGGACGCGGCGGTGTAGCGGTACGGGGGGATGTCGGCCGGGGTCTCGGCGTGCTCGCTCATGTCCAGGTCCTCACGAGTCAGATCAAGATCAAAGTCATCGGGCGGTACGGACGCCTCAGCGCGTCGCGGTGTATCGGCTCCCGTGCCCGCGAACGGGCACAAAAAAGCCCCTCACGCAGGAGGGGTCGCCGTGCTCACGCGCGCTCTGTCGCGTCAGCACGGCTCTCTAAGGAGCGCCAGGGCCCAAGCCATGCCCGCATGATACCCCCGAGCACGTAATCGCTGCATCTCGCATGCCACGCACACCGGCTGATCCCGGCGCGTCGCACCGCGAGCGGATCCCGCCATTGCCGCAAGCGCCGCACCTACGGAACACTGCGGACAAGGCTCGCACTCCGCTGCGAGCCGCCCGACACGCCGCGCCTGCCGTCCGGCCAGGTGGTTGCTCGGCGAAGCAACCTCCCCGACGGAGGTCGGCGTCCTGTCGGGGCGCAGGTGATCAGAATGGTGGGAGGCCAGGGTGAGCGCAGGAAGCGCCCGTCCCACGGGGGCCGTGCCCCGCAGTTGCGAACTACAGGAGGACATGTGACCACGCAACGCAGTGGGGGCGAACTCACCGACCCCATGACGGTCGACGAGTTCCGTGCCACGACCAACGCCATCGTGGCCAACATCGAGCAGGTCATCGAGGGCAAGACCGCCACCGTGCGGCTGGCCCTGGCGGTGCTGCTGGCCGAGGGCCACCTGCTCATCGAGGACGTCCCCGGCGTGGGCAAGACGAAGCTGGCCAAGGCCCTCGCGCGGTCCATCGACTGCTCCGTGCGCCGCATCCAGTTCACCCCCGACCTGCTGCCCAGCGACGTCACCGGCGTCAGCGTCTACAACCAGGAGACCCGCGACTTCGAGTTCAAGCCCGGCGCGGTCTTCGCCAACCTGGTGGTCGGCGACGAGATCAACCGGGCCTCGCCGAAGACCCAGTCGGCGCTGCTCGAGTGCATGGAGGAGCACCAGGTCACCGTGGACGGCGTGACGTACACCATGGAGATCCCGTTCATGGTGGTCGCGACGCAGAACCCGATCGAGATGGAGGGCACGTACCCGCTGCCCGAGGCCCAGCGCGACCGGTTCACCGCCCGCATCGCCATGGGCTACCCGGACGCCGCCGCCGAATACGCCATGCTCGACGGCTACCACTCGCACGACCCGCTGGAGGACCTGACCGCGGTCGTCGACGGCGGCACCGTGCGCCGGCTCATCGCCACGGTGCGCAGCGTGCACGTCGCCGAGGCGGTCAAGCGCTACGCCGTCGAGCTGGTCACCGCCACCCGCGAGGCCCCCGAGCTGCGCCTGGGCGCGTCGCCGCGGTCCACGCTGCAGCTGCTGCGCACGGCCAAGGCCGTCGCCGCCCTCGACGGCCGCGACTACGTCGTGCCCGACGACCTGCAGACCCTGGCCGTGCCGGTGCTCGCCCACCGCGTCATCCCCACCGCCGACGCCCAGCTGGCCCGGCGCACCACCGACGCGATCCTGTCCGAGCTGGTGCACCGCCTGCCGGTGCCGCACGACCGCGGGCGCTCCCCCTACGACACCCGCCCGGCGACGCCGCCCAACTCCTTCTACGACCGGCGGGGCTGACCCATGCGTGAGGCGCTGCGCGGGCTCACCACCCGCGGACGCTCGTTCCTCGCCGCGGGGGCGGCCGCGCTGCTGTGCGCGCTCGCCCTCGGCGAGAAGGACCTGATGCGGGTGGCGGTGCTGCTCGTGGCGCTGCCGCTGATGGCGGCGATGTACGTGGGCCGGGCGCGCTACAAGCTCGCCTGCACGCGCAGCCTCGACCCGTACCGGGTGCAGGCCGGCGGCAGCGCGCGGGTGCTGCTGCGGCTGCAGAACATGTCCCGGCTGCCCACGGGCACGCTGCTGCTGGAGGACCGGCTGCCCTACGCGCTGGGCAGCCGGCCCCGGCTGGTGCTGGAGCGCCTCGGCGCGCAGCAGGCCAGCTCCGTGGCGTACACGGTCCGCGCCGAACTGCGCGGGCGCTACGAGGTCGGCCCGCTGACGCTGCGCATGACCGACCCGTTCGGGCTGTGCGAGCTGACCCGCTCGTTCCCCAGCGCGGACAGACTCACCGTCATCCCGAACGTGTCGGCCCTGCAGCTGGTACGCCTGGCCGGGGAGTACTCCGGCACCGGCGACAGCCGGGCCCGCTCGGTCGCGGTGCACGGCGAGGACGACGCCGCCACGCGCGAGTACCGCCGCGGCGACGACCTGCGCCGGGTGCACTGGCGCTCCACCGCCCGGGTCGGCGAGCTGATGGTGCGCCGCGAGGAGCAGCCGTGGGAGAGCCGGGCCACCGTCCTGCTCGACACGCGGCTCGGCGCGCACCGGGGCGAGGGCCCCACGGCCAGCTTCGAGTGGGCGGTGTCGGCCTCGGCCAGCATCGCCGTGCACCTGCGCCAGGCCGGATACCGGCTCCGCCTGGTCACCGACACCGGCGCCGACATCGACGCCACCGAGGGCGTCGGCGACGGCATGCTGCTCGACCACCTGGCCGAGGTGAAGTCCTCGCCGCGCGGCGACGTCAGCAGCCTGGTCGAGCACACCCGGCGGCGCGCCGACGGCGGCCTGATCATCGCGGTGCTGGGCCTGCTCAGCGCCGAGGAGGCGCGCCTGCTGTCGGCCCTGCGCACCAGCGGCACCACCTGCGTGGCGTTCTTCCTGGACGCCAGCACCTGGCTCAACCTGCCCGCCCAGGCCCGCGAGGCCGCCGAACACGAGCACGCGGCGGCGGCGCTGTCGCTGATGCAGAGCGGCTGGCGGGTCGTCCGGGTCAAGCACGGCGACCAGTTGCCCACGCTGTGGCCGCAGGCCGCCCGGGGCCAGCAGGGCTTCGCGGTGCGCGCGGCGATGGCCGAGACGGTCACCATGGGAGGCGGCCGATGAACTCACGACGTCATCTGGGCCTGGTCGCGGGTGGGGCGACGATCCTCGCCTCGGCCCCGATCTCGCAGATCTTCGCGGGCTGGAGCTGGCTGTTCGAGGGCGGGCTCATGGTCGCGATGGTGACCGGGGCCGCGCTGGGCGCGCGCTCACTGCGCGGGCGGCTCTGGGCCCAGCTGCTGGCCATGCTGGCCGCGCTGCTGATCGGCCTGACCTGGCTGTTCGGCGGGGACACCGCGATTCTCGGCCTGATCCCGACGCCCGACACCTTCGCGCAGTTCGGCTCGCTGTTCGCGCTGGCCGGCGAGGAGGTCCAGAAGAGCTACGTGCCGGTGCCCGACCTGGACGGCCTGCTGTTCGTCAGCGCGCTCGGCATGGGCGCGGTGGCGATCATCGTCGACCTGTGCGCGGTGGGGCTGCGCCGCCCGGCGCTGGCCGGGCTGCCGATGCTGGCCATCTACTCGGTGCCGGTCGCGGTCTACGTGGACTCGGTGACGCCGATCCCGTTCATCATCGCCGCGATCGGCTTCCTGTGGCTACTGGTCAGCGACAACGTCGACCGGGTGCGCCGGTTCGGCCGCCGGTTCACCGGCGAGGGACGCGGCGTCGACGTCTGGGAGCCGTCGCCGCTGGCCTCGGCCGGACGGCGGCTGGCCGTGGTCGGCGTGCTGGTGGCGGTCGCCCTGCCGCTGGCCGTGCCCGCGATGAGCGCGGGCTGGCTCGGCGAGTTCGGCAGCGGCGACGGCCTCGGCCAGGCCGGCAAGGGCCCGCGCGGCAGCGGCCGGGTGGACCTGTTCGCCGAGCTGAGCGGGCGACTCAAGCAGGCCGGCGTGCAGGACATGGTGAAGGTCACCACCAACGACCCGAACCCGTTCTACATGCGCTTCGGCGTCGCCGACCAGATCAGCGGCGGCGGCTTCGCCAGCCACCAGCCCACCGGCCAGCCGGTCAGCGACAACCTGCCCGACCCGGCCGGACTCGACCTCAGCGCGGTGCGCACGCAGGCCGCCACGGCCCGCGTCGAGATCACCGAGAACTTCGCCATGCCGCTGCTGCCGGTCTACTCGGCCCCGACGTCGGTCCGCGGACTCGACGCCGCGTGGTCGTACGACCCGTCGCTGCAGATCGTCTACTCGCAGCGGTCGAACTCCGCCGAGCTGTCGTACGAGTTCGACTACGTGCGGGCCGAGTTCACCCCCGACCAGCTGCGCACCGCGCCGACGATGGCCGCGTCCGACGCCAACCAGCGCGACTACAGCCGGGTGCCGGAGGTGCCCGAGGTCCGCACCCTGGTGAACAAGCTGGTCGCGGGCAAGGCGAACAACTACGACCGGGTCCGGGCCCTCTACGACTACTTCTCCGCCAAGAACGACTTCAAGTACGACGTGGCGGCCCCGGCGGGCACCTCCGGCGCGGCCATCGTCGACTTCCTGAACAACAAGCGCGGCTTCTGCGAGCAGTACGCGGCGGCGCTGGCGTGGATGGTGCGCACCGCGGACATCCCGGCCCGGGTGGCGTTCGGCTTCACGCTGGGCGGCTCGGCGGACAACGGGGTGCGTACGCTCACCAACCGCAACCTGCACGCGTGGACCGAGGTGTACTTCTCCGGCTTCGGCTGGGTGCCGTTCGACGCGACCCCGTCGACGTACGTGGTCGGCTCGGCTCCCACCGCATGGGCGCCGGACGTGGACGCGCCGGAGGAGACCCCCGGCCAGCCGCGGCCCTCGCTCAGCCCCGGCGCGACCGACGGCTCGGCGGGACCGGGCGGGCCGACCCGCGACCCGATCGACCCCGACGGCGGGTTCGCCGGGCCGATCAACCTCGAGACCGAGCTGCCCACCTGGGTCTGGGTGGCGAGCGGCGGCGTCCTCGTACTGCTGGTGCTGCTGGTCACCCCGGCGCTGCGGCGGCTGACGCTGCGGCGGCGGCGCAGCGTGCGGGCCGCGGCGACGGCCACCGGCGACGGGTTCGCCACGGTCGGTGTCTCCCCGGCGGACCTGACCATGACCGTGGTCGGCGACACCGACGCCGCCCGGCGGCAGGCCCACGCGGCCTGGGACGAGCTCATCGACACGATGATCGACCACCGGCTCGTGGTCGACCCGGCGGAGACCCCCCGGGCCACCGTCGAACGGCTGATCAGCACCGCGCTGCCCGCGTCGCCGGCGGTGGAGCAGGCGCGCCTGCTCGGGCTGGCCGAGGAGCGGGCCCGGTACGCGCCGGTGCCGCTGTCGGCCGAGCGCCTCGCCCCGGCCGTCCGCGAGGTGCGCCGGGCCATCGCCGACGAGGCCGACCGGGGTGTGCGCCTGACGGCGCTGCTGATGCCGCCGTCGGTGCTGCTGCGCTGGCGCAACGCGACCTACACCGGGTTCACCGCGCTGTCGGCGCGGACGGCACGGCTGAGCGAGGTCCTGATGCGCGTGCTGCGCCCACTCCGGCCCCGGCGGCTACTGCGCTGACCGAGGCCGACGGTCGGCACGGCCCTCGGGCCGCTGCGCCGGACCAGCCTGATGATCGCCGTTGCTGGTCGAGATCTGCGGTGCGGCCGCAGTATCCGACCGGAAACGGCGATCATTCCCGCGGCAGCAAGCGTCCCGGAACGCGCAGAGGTGACGAGCGCCGCCCCCGTCCAGGGGCGGCGCTCGTCGTCGTCATGGGCACCGGCGCGGCCTCGCCGGTGCAGGGGTCAGCGGTCGAAGTCCCCGCGCTCGCGCCAGCGGTTCTCCAGGCGGTCGATGATGCCGCCGCGGCCGCCCCGTCCGCCGCCGCGGGTGCGGCGGGTCGCGGTGCCACCGACGGAGCGCAGCTCAGCGGTCTGGCTGCGCTTGTGCGCCAGCATCCAGAACGCCGCCGCGCCCAGCATCAGCACGAAACCGACGACGCCCAGCCACAGCTTCTCGCTGTCGGCGACGCCGTAGACCACCAGGCCCAGTCCGGCGAGGATGAGCACGGCGGAGATGATGATCCGCCGGCGGGCGTGGAACTTGGGGTCGCTGTGGCGGACTGCCGAAGCGAACTTCGGGTCTTCGGACAGCGACCGTTCGATCTGCTCGAACAGCCTCTGCTCGTGCTCGGATAGCGGCACGGCTCTCCTCCCCGGTCCGCCAGGTCGGCGTTCCCCTCTCCAGGGTGCGACAGAGCGCCGATTCCCCAGATGAAGATCGCCAAACCGTGAATACGTGTTGCAGCCGGACGACTGCTACCCGTCAGTCTACGAGGGCGGTGGCGGGTCGGAAAGCGGGACGACCATGCCCGGAGCGGGATTTTGCGGCCGCGGGGCCGCCGCACCCGCAGAACGCCGGGTCGTACCGAGAAGACTGGCCGGACGGACGGCCCCGCGACCGAACCGGGCGATGACGGCATCACTGGCCACCTCGGCCTCCCGCCAGCCGTCCTCCTCCTCACCGAGTGCCAGCTGCCGCACCGCGCCCTCGGCTGCCAGCAGCCCCTCCAGGCGCACGCCCACCAGCCGGATGCGCTGCTGGGCACGCACCGCCTCGAACAGCTCCCAGGCGGTGGCGAGGATGTCGTGCGCCACGTCGGTCGGGCCGGGCAGCGTGCGGGACCGGGAGATGGTCCGGAAATCGGCGAACCGCACCTTGATCGACACGGTGCGCCCGGCCTGCCCGGCGGCACGGGCCCGGCCGGCCACCTTCTGCGCCAGCGCCAGCAGCGCCTTGCGCAGCGCCTCCGGCTCGCCCAGGTCGGTGTCGAAGGTCACCTCGGCGCCGATCGACTTCTCCTGGTGCTCGGTGTTCACCTGGCGCGGGTCCCGGCCCCAGGCCAGCTCGTGCAGGTGCGCGGCCAGCGACTGCCCCACCGCGGCACGCAGCAGGCTCGGCGTGGCGTCGGCGACGTCGGCGACGGTGCGCAGGCCGAGCCGGTGCAGAGCCTCCTCGGTGCGCTCGCCGACGCCCCACAGCACCGACACCGGCAGCGGCCGCAGGAACTTCAGCGTCTTGTCGGCGGGGATGACGAGCATCCCGTCCGGCTTGGCCCGGGTGGAGCCGAGCTTGGCCAGGAACTTGTTCGGGGCGACCCCGATCGAGCAGGTGAGCCGCTGTTCCTCGGCCACCCGGCGGCGGATCAGCCGGGCGATCTCGGCAGGCGGCCCGAACAGGCGGCGGCTGCCGGACACGTCGAGGAACGCCTCGTCCACCGACAGCTGTTCGACCAGCGGCGTGATGTCGCGGAACAGCGCCATCACCGCCCGCGAGGCCTCGGCGTAGGCGGTCATGTCGGGCGGGATGAAGATCGCCTGCGGGCAGCGGCTGCGGGCCATCGCGGTGGGCATCGCGCTGCGTACGCCATAGGCCCGTGCCTCGTAGCTGGCCGAGGAGACCACCCCGCGCCCGCCGGTGCCGCCGACCACCACCGGCAGCCCGCGCAGCTCGGGACGGCGGCGCACCTCGACGGCCGCGAAGAAGGCGTCCATGTCGATGTGCAGGAACGGGCAGCCCGAATCGTCGCCGTCAGGCCCGAACCCCTTCGGCGCCCCACCCCCGGAAGCACGTCCCACAATCGTTGACGCTACCGCCCGGGTGAGACATCGCCGCCCAGCCCCGGCCGGGTGGCCCGGCTGGCGGGGTGCCTGCAGTCTCGGGGAAACTGCGCGAAACCCGCCGCCGATTCGTGCACTTTCCCGGAAACTGCGGGCCGACCGCCGGCAACGGCGGCTGGGGCGGGGCCCGGGGGGATGGGTCAGGGGCGGTGGACGAGCAGGGGGATGCGCATTTCGGGTTCGGTGAGGGAGCCGTGCATGGCCACCAGGCGGGCGACCGAGGGCGGGTCGGTGGCGGTGGCCAGGATCGCCCAGTCGTCGCGGCAGACCGCGACCACGTCGCCGAGGCGGGCCGCGTGGCGCTGCGCCATCGGGCCGTACCAGCCGGTGGCGATCGCCTCGTCGCGGGTGCCGAGCCAGGCGACGTGCCCGGCCCGCTCCCGCCAGGCGGCGAGCACGTCCGCGGTCGCGCCGGGCGCGGTGTGCAGGTAGCGCACGCGCGGCTCGCCGGTCACCACGCGCACCCCGGCCGACAGCGCCGGATCGGCGTGCACGTCGACGCGGCGGTCCGCGGGCACGTCGAGCTGGCCGTGGTCGGCGGTGACCAGCAGTGCGGCGTCCTCGGGCAGGCCGTCGACCAGCCGGGCCAGCAGGGCGTCCACCTCGGCGGCGGCCGCGGCCCACTCGGGCGAGGTAAGGCCGTGCTCGTGGCCCGCCTTGTCCAGGCGCGGGTGGTAGCCGTACACCAGGGCGCGCGCCGGGGCCTCCTTGAGCGCCGTGAGCATGCCGGTGGCCAGTTCGTCGGCGTCGACCGCGGGCACGTAACGCGCGCCCGCGCTGGTGGCCGCGGTCAGGCCGCTGGCCGCGAACTCCGGGCGGTTCACCACCGTGGTGTCGATCCCGGCGGCGGCCGCGGCGGCGTACAGCGGCGGCACCGGCACCCACTGCCGCGGCGGCGGATCGTCGGACCAGACGGTGTGGTTGAGCACCCGGTCGGTGCCCGGCACGATGGTGTTGAACGCCAGCACGCCGTGCGCGCCGGGCAGCGCCCCGGTGGCGAGGCCGACCAGGCTGGTCGGGGTCGTCGACGGGAAGCCGCAGGTGGTCGACAGCGCCAGGCCGAGTTCGCCGCGCAGGGTCGCGGCGATGACCGGGGCGACGGGGGCCATCGCGGGCAGCTGGTGATGGCCCATGCCGTCGACGAGCAGCACCGCGATGCGGCGTACCCCGTCGAGCCGGGCGGCCAGGCCCAGCCGGTCGGCGACGCCGGGCACCCCCAGCGCGGCCAGCGCCCCGGGCAGCACGTCGGCGAGCGTGCCCTCGTCGTATCTCGGCGCCACGAACACGGAAGCCTCCCGGCAGGTCAGTCGTCGGACGAGCCGCGGCGGCGGGCCAGCAGGTGCAGCTGGGTGGCCACGTCCCGGTACGGCGGCACGGCGGACGCGGCCAGCTCGAACGCCAGCAGCGACTCCGGGTCGGCGTCGGCGACGACGCCCGGCACCAGGTCGGCGACCACGCGCACCCCGTGCGCCTGCTCGACGTGCAGTCCTGCCTCGGCCAGCAGCGCCTCCGCGCCGAGCAGGTCGAAGCGCCGCCGCACCGTGTCCCGCGCCGCGGCCCGGGCCTGCGTGTCTCCGCTGGTGGCTCGTCCCGAAGGCCCGCCTGGACGGCCGGCCTCCGGGGACTCCCCACCAGCGTCCAGCAGGGCAGTAGCGGCCTGCCACTGCCCGGCGATCGCGCGGGACAGCACGGCGGCGGCCCGGTTGGCCACCAGGACGCTGGCCGCGCCGCCGGGCCGCAGGGCGTCGTGCAGCGCCTGCGCGACCGCGTCGGGGTCGTCGACGTACTCGAACACGGCGTGGCACAGCACCAGGTCGGCGGCGGCGGGCGGGACGAGGTCGCCGAGCGAGTCGGCGTCACCCTGCAGCGCGCGTACCCGATCGGCGACGCCCGCGTCGGTGGCGCGGCGCAGCAGCGACGCGAGCGCGTCGGGGCTGGGGTCGACGACGGTCACGGTGTGCCCGGACTCGGCCAGCGGCACGGCGAAGCCGCCGGTGCCCCCGCCGACGTCCACGACGCTGAGTGGGCGGCCGTCGTGTCCGGCCAGCTCGTCGCGCAGCACCGACCAGATCACGGCGGTACGAGGTCCGGCAATGCGGGCTGTCGTCACAGTTCGCTCCACGTCGCGAGCCTAGCGGCCGCCGGTGGGCGGCCGTCGGGGCACGCCGTCCCGGCGGGCGTCAGCTGTCTCCCCGCAAGCCGCCGCCGAGCGGGCCCCGTTCGATCACGAGTTTCGCGCCGAAGCGCTCCATGAGCTGGGCGGTCTCTTCATCGTTGAGGTCGGCGCGCAGCTGCACCGCGCACGCTCCCCCGTCGATGCTCAGCGAGAACTTCAGCGTGGCCGCGGTGGGCAGGAACCTGCGCTCGCCCAGCTCGACGACCACCTGCTCCAGCTCGACCCGCGAGTGCGGGCAGGTCACCAGCCGGTATGGCTTGCCCTTCAGGTACTTCTCCACGCCTTGGACGACCTCGGGCAGCTTGTTGCCCTCGTGCACCCCGAGCACGACGGTGCCCTTCGGATCGGCTCCGGCCCCGACGAACGTCTCCCAGTGCCCGCGGATGTACTCGTCGAGGGTCGCCGGCGCACCGGCCACCACCACCCGGACCACGCTGCCGCGGGGCACGGTGCTGCCGCCGGGCGGATCGGTCACCGCCACGACGCCCCGTTCCAGCAGCAGCCCTGGCTCGTACGTGACCAGTGGCACCAGCCCCGCCTTGCCGAACTCCTTGTCGAGCCGCCCGATGGCACTGTCGATCACCTGCGGCACCCGGGTCGTGACGACGACCGCGTCGGCCGAGGGCTCCGGCACGTCCGCGGGCGGCAGGTTGCGCGCGGCACACCCGCTGACCGCGGCGGCGGCCGCACCGGCGAGCAGGAGCGCGGCGATCCGCGCCGGCAGGCTGCGCTGTCCGCTCATGTTGAGCCTTTCATCGGTGGCGGGTGGCCGACCTCAGGAGATGAGGATGGTGGCGTTGAGGTGGGACTCGATGTTGGTGAGCTGCTCCGCGACGACGCCCCGGCACTGGCTGGTGCAGCCGATGATCATTCCGAGGGCGACGGCGTTGCTGGTGCCGGATCTGATGTAGACCGGGCCGCCGGAGTCGCCGGTGCGCACGATGACGTCGCCGCCGCGACCGCCCTCCATGAGGCCGTAGGTGCAGCCCTCGGCGTCGCAGATGGAGGTGGTCAGGCTGAACACGGTGATGCCGCAGGTGGCCTTGGTGGCCATGCCGCTGAGGCAGACCACGTCACCGATCACCGGATCGCGCTTGGCGGTGATGTTGCGCTGGGTCGGGCAGCACGGGTCGGTGTGGATGACGTTGTCGTAGGTCTCGGCGGACGATCCCACGAAGATCATGTCGTACGTGGGGTAGTCGCTCTCCCGCGAGGCGGTGCCCCAGTACTGGGTCGATGAGTAGATCTTGTTGCCGTTGGCGAAGCAGTGCCCGGCGCTGATGCCGCCGGTGTACACCGCGGTGTCCCCGGTGACCGACCTGCGCCTGGCGACGAACGCGGTGGTGCAGGTGTTCGTCGGGCCGGAGTTGACCCGCACGCCCGCGCCGCCGAAGTGCGCCTCGCCGTCGTTGAGTCGGCCGGTGCGGGTCGCGGATTCGAGGGTGACCTCGGCGACCTCGCCCAGCGCGGCCCGCAGCGCCTGCGCGGCGGCGGGGAAGCGCGGGTCGAAGCTGACCTGGTAGCGGGAGTCCTCGGCACGCAGCCGGTAGCTGAACGTCGCGTGGGCCGCGTCGGGGTGCCAGGCGCGGGCGGCGAGCAGTTCGTCGGCGGCGGCCAGGCGCTCGGCCGGGAAGCAGCCGACCTTGACGGCCGACTTGACCTCGGGTGCGCCGTCCGCGGCCAGGGACGCCGCGGCGAGGCCGCTGCCGAGGGAGCCGGCCCGGGTGCGCTGCTCCGGGGTCACCACGACGGTCACCGTCCGCGTGTTGTGGTCGATCGCGGTGCCGATGTAGCCGCGCCGCACCTGGTCGGCGATGCGCTCCTTGCCGTCGCCGAGGCCGAGGGCCGCCCGCGCGGCCTGCTGGACGGCCTGGTTGGCCCGGCGGCCCGATTCGCTGTCGAGCCACTGCCCGTAGGCGGGTGCCCGGTCCGCGGTCAGCCCCGCGCCGAGCCCGGTGGCCGGGGCGGCCACCTGGCAGTCCGGGGTGAGCACCGGAGCCGCCTGAGCGGGCAGGGAGGCGACCACTGTGGCCAGCAAAAGGCCGCAACTCGCCACGATCGACGACGATTTCCGCATCTGCTGTCCGTTCGTCCCAGGGGTGATGGGTCGTGCGAACGGTATCGACAGATTCCTGTCCACACAAGACGTACGGTCGTCCTTTATAGACCCGTAGTAGTCAGCACACTACTAACGGAAGTCCCGAGAGGCGGCCGGGGTCGCCACGGTCAGCTCCGCCAGCTGGTCCGCGACCAGGTTGCGCACCCCCGACGCGGACTCCAGCCGGCCCCGGACCAGCAGCGCGGTGCTGCCCCGGGCCACCTTGCGGTAACGCAGCCACAGGCCGGGCGAGCAGACCACGTTGAGCATCCCGGTCTCGTCCTCCAGGTTGAGGAAGGTCACCCCGCCCGCGGTCGCCGGCCGCTGCCGGTGCGTGACCAGGCCGCCGACCAGCACCCGGGACCCGTGCTCGACCCCGGTGAGCCGGGCGATCGGCAGCGCCCCCTGCGCGGCCAGCCGCTCGCGCACCAGCCGGATCGGGTGGTCGTCCGGGGACAGCCCGGTCGCCCACACGTCCGCCACCAGCTTGTCCACCGCGTCCATGCCGGGCAGGGTCGGCGCGTGCACGCCGACGACGGTGCCGGGCAGCCGGTCGGGGGTGTCGGTGGCGGCCGCGCCCGCCGCCCACAGCGCCGCCCGCCGGTCCAGGCCGAAACAGGCGAAGGCGTCCGCGGTGGCCAGCGCCTCCAGCTGGGCCGCGGGCAGGCCGGCCCGCCGGGCCAGATCCGTCATGTCGGCGTACGCCCCACCGCGCCCACGCTCCTCGACGATCCGTTTCGCCACGTCCTCGCCCAGCGTGCGCACGCTGTCCAGGCCCAGCCGGACGGCCGGGCCGCCCAGCCCCCACTGCGACGGCTGCTCCCCCGGCAAGCTGCCCGACCGGTCCCCCGGCGCCCACTCCAGATTCGCCTTGACCAGGCTCGCGTTGACGTCCGGGCGACGCACCTGCACCCCGTGCCGGCGGGCGTCGTCGACCAGCGACTGCGGCGAGTAGAAGCCCATCGGCTGCGCCCCGAGCAGGGCCGCGCAGAACGCCGCCGGGTGGTAGCGCTTCAGCCAGGCGCTGGCGTACACCAGGTAGGCGAAGCTGATCGCGTGGCTCTCCGGGAAGCCGTAGTTGGCGAACGCGGCGAGCTTGGCGAAGATGTCGTCGGCCAGCGCCGGGCCGATGCCGTTGCGGGCCATGCCCTCGTACAGGCGCTCGCGCAGCCGCTCCATCTTCTCCATGGACCGCTTGGAGCCCATCGCCCGGCGCAGCTGGTCGGCCTCCACCGGGGTGAAGTCGGCGACGTCGATGGCCAGCTGCATCATCTGCTCCTGGAACAGCGGCACGCCCAGGGTCCGGGCCAGCGAGTTGTGCATGCGCGGGTGCGGGATGTCCACCGGCTCCAGCCCGTTCTTGCGCCGGATGAACGGGTGCACCGAACCGCCCTGGATCGGGCCGGGCCGGATCAGCGCCACCTCCACCACCAGGTCGTAGAAGCGCTCCGGGCGCAGCCGGGGCAGCGTCGACATCTGCGCGCGGCTCTCCACCTGGAACACCCCGACGGTGTCGGCACGGCAGAGCATCTCGTACACGTCGGGGTCGTCCGGTTTCAGGTCGCCGAGGTCCAGCTCCTGACCGAGGAAGTCGAACGCGTAGTGCAGCGCCGACAGCATGCCCAGCCCGAGCAGGTCGAACTTGACCAGGTCCACGGCCGCGCAGTCGTCCTTGTCCCACTGCAGCACGGTGCGGCCCGGCATACGTGCCCACTCCACCGGGCACACCTCGATCACCGGGCGGTCGCAGATGACCATGCCACCGGAGTGGATGCCCAGGTGGCGGGGGGCGTGCAGCAGCTCGTTGGCGTACTCCAGCACGTGCTCCGGGATGCCGTCGACGTCCTTGGCCGACACCCCGTGCCAGCGGTCGATCTGCTTGCTCCAGGCGTCCTGCTGCCCGGCGGAGAAGCCGAACGCGCGGGCCACGTCGCGCACCGCCGAGCGCGGCCGGTACGAGATCACGTTGGCCACCTGCGCGGTGTGCTGCCGGTCGTAGCGCCGGTAGACGTACTGGATGACCTCCTCGCGCCGGTCGGACTCGATGTCGACGTCGATGTCGGGCGGCCCGTCGCGCTCCGGGGCCAGGAAGCGCTCGAACAGCAGCCCGCCCTCCCCGCCGACCGGGTCCACGTTGGTGATCCGCAGCGCGTAGCAGACCGCCGAGTTCGCCGCCGACCCCCGCCCCTGGCAGTAGATCTTCTCCTCCCGGCAGAACCGCACGATGTCCCACACCACCAGGAAGTAGCCGGGGAACTCCAGCTGCTCGATCATCTTCAGCTCGTGCTCGATGCGCTCGTACGCCTCCGGGTACGCCTGCGGCGGCCCGTACCGCTGCGCCGCGCCTTCATAGGTGCGCTCGCGCAGGAAGGCCACCTCGTCCACCCGGTTGCCGTGCTCGTCGGTGAACGGCGGCAGCTTCGGCGCGACCAGGCGCAGGTCGAACGCCAGCTCACGGCCCAGTTCCGCGGCGTACGCCACCGCGCGGTCCGCGCCCGGGTATGGCATCGCCGCGAACCGGGCCGCCATCTCCGCGCCCGAGCGCAGGTGCGCGGTCGCCGCCGCGGGCAGGTAGCCGTCCAGGGAGTCCAGGCTGGTGCGGGCGCGCACCGCCGCGGTCACCGTGGCCAGCCGCCGCCGCGCCGGGGCGTGGTAGTGCACGTTGTTCGTGGCGAGCACGGGCAGCCCCGCCCGCCGCGCCAGGTACGCCAGGACCTCGTTGCGGTCGGCGTCCGACGGGTCGGCGTGATCGGTCAGCTCCACCACCACGTTCTCCGCACCGAACAAGGCGGTCAGCCGGTCCAGCTCCCGCGCGGCCGCGTCGACCCCGTCGGTGAGCAGCGCGTGCGGCACCGCGCCCTTGCGGCACCCGGTCAGGATCACCGCCTGCCCGGCCAGGGTCTCGGCGATCTTCTCCAGGTCGTACTTCGGCCGCCCCTTCTCGCCGCCCGCGAGATGCGCCTCGGACAGGGTGCGGGCCAGGTTCGCGTACCCCTGCGGCCCCCGGGCCAGCGCCAGCAGGTGCGTGCCCGCCGGGTCGGGCGCTCCCCCGCCGCGCGGCAGCCCGGCCAGGCTCAGCTCCGCCCCGAACACGGTCGGCAGCCCGTGCTCCCGCGCCGCCTCCGCGAACCGCACCACCCCGTAGAACCCGTCGTGATCGGTGATCGCCAGCGCCTCCAGCCCCAGCCGCACCGCCTCGGCGACCAGCTCCTCCGGATCACTGGCCCCGTCCAGAAAACTGAAGTTGGTATGACAGTGCAGCTCCGCATACGGCACCGCCGCCTGCGGCCGCTCGACCGGCTCGGCCCGGTAGGGCTCCCTCTTCCGCGAGAACCCCGGCCCATCCCCCCCATCGGCGACCAGCGGATCGACCACCCGGCCGCCCCGCATCCGCCGCTCCAGCTCCCCCCACGGCAACTGGTTCTGACTGTCGAACCCCACTCGAACAACTGTACTAACCCCCAGCTCACCCCCACCGCCGGGGCCACCCGTTGATCATGAACTTATGGCACGGCTCGACGGCGTGTCGCGGCCACAATTTCATGATCACCTCTGGGTGACGGGTGCCCCGTCCCGTCCCGTCCCGATCGATCATGAGGTTGTGTCAACGACACACCGACGAACCTGCCCATAAGTTCATGATCAACCCGGGGGGGGGTGGGGTGGGGGCGGGGGGCCGGGGTCAGTCGAAGTGGAGGGTTATGGACCATTGGCCGGCGTTGAGGGTGAGCAGGAGGGCTCGGCCGGTGGAGAGGAGGACCTGGAGGCGGGCGGAGCGGTGGGTGCGGCGGCCGTCCCACCACTGCTCCTCGACCGGCCACGGGCCCGCCCAGCCGGTGACCTCGATCTTTCGGCCGTCCCAGACCAGGCGGGCGGGCTGGGCGCTGAGTTCGAGCCGGGCGCTGACCCGCAGCACCTCGCCGGCGGCGTCGAGCAGTTGCACCGGCAGCGGTTCGGGCAGCACCACGGCCGGTGACGGCGGGGGCAGGCGGCCGGGCCAGGGACCCGCCGGGCGCGCGGGCGTCCGCTCGTCGCCCCAGGGCACCAGGGTCGCCTGCGCGCCGGGGTCGCGCCCGCCGCCGAGCACCGCGGTCACCACCGCCTCCGGGCCGAGGATGCCCTGCACCCGGTGCATCGCCCGGTGGGCGCGGTCGCGTTCCTCGCCGACGTCGCCCCACAGGCCGGCCTGCAGCCCGGCCTGCTGGACGAGGCCGTCGGGGATGAGCCGCAGCGCGATGACCCCCGCGGTCATCCGGCGCTGGGTGATCCACCCCTCCAGCTGCCAGCGGGTGCGGTCGGCGATGGCCTGTGCGGTGAGCACGCCGTCGTGGCGCCATACCCGGTGCAGTTCGCGGCCGTCGGCGGTGACCGCGCTGATGGCCAGCCGGGTGGCGGCCATGCCGTACCCGGCGAGCCGCTCGTGCAGCCGTTCGGCCAGCGCCCGTGCGGCGAACGCGGCGCTGTCGACGCGGTCCACCGGTTCGTCGTAGCGCTCCTCGACCTCGAGCTCGGGCGGGGCCTGGCGGACCGCGAGCGGCCGGTCGTCGCGGCCCGCGGCCAGGCGCTGCGCGAGCGCGGCGTCGAGCCCGAACCGGGCCAGCACGTCACTGGGCGGCAGGTCGGCGAAGGCCCCGAGGGTGTGCACCCCGAGCCGCCGCAGCAGGCTGGTCAGCGCGGGCCGGTCCAGGGTGGTGACCGGCATCGCGGCCAGGAAGGCGGCGGTCTGCCCGGGGTCGATGATCCGCCCGGCCCGCGCCGCCAGCAGCGCGGCGAACGTCCCGTCGGCGACGCCGATCTGCGCCTCCACCCCGCACTGCTGGGCGACCTGCTCGACGATGCGCTCGGCGGCGGCCTCCTCGCCGCCGAAGTAGCGGGCCGGGCCGCGGGCCGCGAACGCACACACGCCCGCACGCAGCACCGCCACCGAGGCGGCGATCTCCTCGACGGCCGCGACCACGGGTTCGAAGGCCCGCACGTCGCGGACCGGGTCGTAGTCGATCACGATCACCTGCGGACACCGGCTCTGCGCCTCACGTTTGCGCAGCCCGCGGCGCACCCCGTCGGCGCGGGCGGCGGCCGAGGAGGCGACGACGCGGTTGGCGTGCAGCACCGCGACCGGCTGATGCGCGGGCACGCCGTCGAGCAGGTCGGCGGCGATGACCGGCCAGTCCGGACACCAGACGAGCATGGTGCGCTGGGCGGCCTCGCCCATCACCGCACCACCCGCGGCCGCGCCCGGTCGAGTCCCGCCCGGTGCGGCAGCGCCGTCATGTGTGGACCAACCGCAGGTGGGAGGCCCGGCTCTGCTCCTCGGTGTGGGGCTGCGGGCGCGGCGGCGACACGATCACGGGCTCAGCCGCGGGGACCGCCGGGCCGGACGGGGCGGGCAGCCACATGGTGACCTGGCGCGGACGGCCCGCGGCGCCTCGGCCGCGGGCCGAGACGGTCAGCTCGCGGGCGCGCAGCCGGCCGTGCCCCCGGCCCAGCCCGAGCCACATGCCCTGGACCGGGGAGAGCACCACGTCGGCGCCTTCCCAGCCGCCACCGAACGGCACCAGCACGCTGCCGCGCTGGCGGGCGCGGGCGGCGAGCTGCTGGCGTACGGACGCGGCGACCGGCCCGGTCGGGGCGGCCACCACCACGTCGAACCCGTCGAGCAGCGCACCGACGACGGTCGTCCACTGCGGGCCGGGGTGTGGCACGAGGGCGAGCCGGTCCAGGGCGATGCCCAGCTCAGCGGCGGCGGCCATGCCCAGGGTCGGCAGCCCGACCACGGCGCACCAGGAACCGGCGGACGACGCGGCGGACAGCAGCGCCAGCAGCAGCGAGGTCGTGCCGCCGCAGCCTGGCGCGTCGGCCGAGGCGACCGCGATCGTGCTGCCCCGGCGCAGCCCCCGGCCGGGCAGCAGCTCGCGCAGCTCGGGCAGCACCGGCAGCAAACGGTCCGTGCCCAGGCCGGCCTGCTCGTCGGTGAGGTCGCTGGCTCGCCGCACCGAAGCGTGCCGCAACTCCATTGACCGGGCCATGCTCAGCCCCGTCATGGCGGTCATCCCCCCGTCGTACGTGGTCATCCGTCGTCGTGATCCCGGTGGCCCGTCCCCGGCGGCCGCGGGCGGGCGGCGTCGGGAACGGGCTGTCCGGGTGCGCCCGGCGGGCGCGGTGGGCCCGTGCGAGCCCGGGAACTCAGGGCCCGCCCCCGCGGGCCCTGGAACTCACCGTGCGAGGGCGGGCTGGATCGCGAGATCCAGTGCTTCCTGCACCTCGTCGGTGAAGTGGACGGCCTGCAGCAGCAGGGTGTCCGCCTCCTCGGCGGTGACCCGGGCGATGCCGGCCTCGGCGGCGGACCTCTTGGCCGCGCCGGACGAGAACAGGGACGACCAGGCGCTCATCTCGGGGGCGACCATGGCCAGCAGCACCCATACGCTGGTGATCTGACGGCGGCGGGCGGGCGCGGGCAGCGCGCGGGCGGCGATCACGGCGGCCGCGGCGCGCAGGGCGGCCAGGTGGGCGATGGCGTAGCGCTGTGCGTGGCTCTCGGTCTCCCGGGCCTCGGCGAGCCCGCGGCGGGCGAGGACGATCAGCTCGATCGGAGTGCGGTGCGGCAGCAGATGGGCCGGCACCTTCGTCGTGGCGTTCATGTCGGCGGCTCCCTCCATCGTCGGCCTATACCCGGCCGAGCCCCAGGGCTGTCGTTCGGACCCGGGTCGTTCCGGGCCGGGCGACCGCCCGCTTTCCGAGCCACGGAGGAAGAACGTGGTGTAGCGCTTGCCGGCCGGGCGTGGAGCTTCCCCACGCCACGCCCGGACCGGCTCGCCGGTCGGGCGGCCACCCGCTGCCCGGGGGTCGTTGGGCAGCGGGTGGCACCCGCCTGGTCGGCCGCCGGAGCCGCGAATCTCCGGTGACCTGGGTCGGTGCCGCGAACACCGGCCCGGGGTTCGCGGTAGCGAGCCGTTCCCCCCGAGACATGATCGAACACTTGTCCGAACAACGAGTAGAACGTTAGTTCGAAAAAATCGCGTTGTAAACCCTGGCCCGCGTCGTGTCGCCACCCGGACCGCAGAAGTAAGGACCAGATGAAGTTGCGCCCATGACAACAGGTAGCCTCGAACGGTGCCGTTCCGCCCTCGCCCCGCCCTGGGCATCACCATGGTCACGCTGGCCAGCCTGCTGTTCGCCGTCAACGGCACGGTCTCCAAGCTGATCCTGCGCGCCGGGGTCAGCGCACCCGACCTCACCACGCTGCGGGCGCTGGGCGCATGCGCGGGGCTGATCGCGCTGGGCGCGGTCCTGCGCCCCGGACTGCGCCGGTTCGCCGTCACCGCCCGGCAGTTGCCGCTGCTCATCGCGTACGGCATCACCGGTTTCCTCGCCGTGCCGATGCTCTACTTCGTGGCGATCGCCCGCATGCCGGTCGGCGTCGCGCTGCTGTTCGAATACACCGCTCCGCTGTTCGTCGCGCTGTGGGCCCGCTTCGGTCAGCGCCGGCCGGTGCGCCCCCGGCTGTGGGCCGGCCTGGCCCTGTGCCTGCTCGGCCTGGCCTGCGTCGCCGAGATCTGGGGTGACCTGAGCCTCGACGGCGTCGGCGTGCTCGCCGGCCTCGGCGCGGCGGTGCTGCTCGCCGCGTACTTCGTCCTCGGCGCGAAGGGCGTGGCCAGCCGCGACACCGTCTCGCTGACCGGCTGGGCGTTCGGCGTGTCGGCCGTGGCGGGCCTGCTCCTCCGGGCGCTGTCCGGCGCCGCCCCCGACTGGAGCGCGCTGGGCGGGCACACCGCCGGCGGCACGCCGCTCTGGCTGCTCTGCGCCTACCTGCTGGTCCTCGGCACCATCGTGCCGTACCTGCTGATCGCCGGCTCGCTGCGGCACCTGCCCGCGACCAGCGTCGGCATCCTCGGCATGATCGAGCCGGTGCTCGCCGCCGCGGTGGCCTGGATCACGCTGGGCGAGCGGCTCAACCCGGCGCAGCTCGCCGGCGGCACGCTGCTGCTGATCGGCGTGGCGCTGGCCGAGACCGCCCGGGTGCCCGTGGCGGCGCTCATCGAGCCGGTGCCGCTGGGGCAGAATGAAGCCCATACGGTCGAACGCGACCGCGTGCACAGCGCCCGTTGACGTGCCCCGCCGAGACTTGGATCGAGTGATGTCGTCGCACCCGAACGTGATCGCAGTCCAGCACGCGCTCGACGCCGCCGACGCCCGTGACCACACCGGCGCCGGCTGCCGGGTGGTCATCCTGGACGACGGCGTGCACACCGCCGCCGCGGCCGCGGCCGCCCTGGGCGTCGAGGCCGCGCAGATCGCCAACTCGCTGATCTTCGAGGTCGACGGCGAGCCACTGCTGGTGCTGACCTCCGGCGGGCACCGGGTGGACACCGCGAAGGTCGCCGCCGACCTCGGCGTCGCCAAGCTGCGCCGGGCCACGCCGGAGTTCGTACGCGAGCACACCGGCCAGGCCATCGGCGGCGTCGCCCCGCTCGGCCACCCCAAGCCGGTGCGCACCCTCATCGACACCGCGCTCGCCGCGTACGGCGAGATCTGGGCGGCGGGCGGGGTGCCCCGGGCCGTCTTCCCGATCACCTACCCGGAGCTGCTGAGGGTCACCTCGGCGACACCGGCGGAGGTCGCATGAGGCTGGTCCCCTGGACCTCCGACGACCTCGGCCGGCGTATGGACGACGTGCTGGCCGTGTTCGGCGAGGCCATGTCGTACCACCCGCAGGCACTGGCCGTGCGGCGCGGCTACATCACCACGCACCTGCAGCGCCCGCACTTCCGCGCGATCGCGAGCCTGAGCGACCAGGGCCAGCTGCTCGGTTTCGCCTACGGCTACCACTCCGAACCCGGCCAGTGGTGGCACGACCAGGTCAGCGCGGTGCTCGACCCCGACGCGCGGCAGCGCTGGCTGACCGACTGCTTCGAGGTCGTCGAACTGCACGTGCGCCCCGCGGCGCAGGGCCACGGCCTGGGCGAGGCGCAGCTGCGGGCGCTGCTGGCGATGACGGGTGCGGCGACCACACTGCTGTCCACCCCCGAGGCCGACGAGCAGGCGTCGCGCGCCTGGCGGCTGTACCGCCGCACCGGCTTCCTCGACGTCTCCCGCCACCTGCTCTTCCCCGGCGACCCCCGCCCCTTCGCCGTCCTCGGCCGCCCCCTGCCCATGACCCACTGACGCCGCACGCCGCACGCGTCGCTTGATCATCCGACTTGCCGGGCACTTGTGCGTATCTTGACCGCGAATTCGCCCACCTGCCTGGCAAGTCGAACGACCTTGGTGCCCTGCGGCACCCGCTCAACCCGCGACGGGCCGACGCGTCCGGCGAGCATCGCGATCGGGCCCCGGACGCGGCCCGGTCGCGACCGGACGGCGGCAGGTCAGGTCAGGACTTTGCGGACGACGGTGAGGAGTTGGCCGAGGCCGAGCACGGCCAGGGAGAACCAGAGGACCAGGACCATCGTCACCACGCCGGCCGCGAGATCAGGGCCGACCTGCGCCGTCGACGCGGCCGCGAGCACCAGCGACAGCAGGGTCAGCCAGGCCCGGGTGGGCCGGTCGCCGATGGTCGCCGAGCCCGCCGCGCGCAGCCCGACCGCCCCGGCGCGGGCCCGGATGTACTCGTGCAGCCACACCATCGCCGCGCAGGCCAGCAGCAACGTGCGCTGCGCGCCGAGCGACGCCAGCGCGACCAGCCAGCACACCTCGCTCAGCCGATCGATCATGGTGCGGTAGAACGAGGCCAACCGGGAGGTCCGGCCCAGCAGCACCGCCAGCGTCTGCCCGACCGTGTCGGCGGCCAGTCCCAGCACCAGCACCAGCGCCGCCAGCGCGGGCCACGAGCCACCCCGGGCCGCGAGGACCGGCACCAGCACCGCGCAGGCCACGGCGACCGTCATCGCGTACGCGGGCCGCGCCCCGAATCGCGCCAGGATCCCGCCGACCGTGAACGCGGCACGCAGCCACTTGCGCAGCAGCGGACCCGCGTGGCGGGGGTCGTATCCGTCGTGCGAGTTCGACCAGCCGGAGACATACCCGTCCCAGCTCGTTTCCGTCGTCGGCGCTGCCATGCTCCACTCCCGGTCCGCCCGCTCGCGCGGGCCACCCGGGTGGGAGCTACACCGCGGCGCCCACCCGTAGCCGCTGCCACACCTCACGGGTGGCCGTCGACCGGTTCAACGTGATGAAGTGCAGGCCGGGTGCGCCCTCAGCCAGCAGCTTCGCGCTCAACTCGGTGGCCACCTCGACGCCGATCGCCCGTACCGCCTGCGGGTCGTCGGCGACGGCGCGCAGCCGCTCGGCCAGGTCCGGTGGGAACGCCGCGCCGGACAGCTGCGCCATGCGCTCGATCTGGCTGACGTTGGTCACCGGCATGATGCCCGGGATGATCGGCACGTCGCAGCCGGCCGCGGCGGTGGCGTCACGCAGGCGCGCCCAGTCCTGCCAGTCGAAGAAGAACTGCGTTATCGCGTAGTCGGCCCCGGCCCGGCACTTGCGGACGAAGTGGTGCACGTCCGAGGCGTAGTCGGCCGAGCGCGGGTGCTTCTCCGGGAACGCGGCCACGCCGACGCAGTAGTCGCCGCTCTCCTTCAGCAGCCTCACCAGCTCCTCGGCGTAGTGCAGCCCGCGCGGGTGGGCCACCCACTCCGCCTGCGGGTCGCTGCCCGGCGGGTCGCCACGCAGCGCCAGCATGTTGCGCACACCCGCGTCCGAGTAGTGCCCGATGACGTTGCGCAGCTCGCCGATCGAGTGGTTGACCGCGGTCAGGTGCCCCAGCGGCAGCAGCGTCGTCTCGGTCGCGATGCGCTCGGTGAGCTGCACCGTCGTGTCCCGGGTGCTGCCACCCGCGCCGTACGTGATGGAGACGAAGGACGGTTGCAGCGACTCCAGCTCCCGGATCGACTGCCACAGCAGCCGTTCGCCGTCGGCGGTCTTCGGCGGGAAAAACTCGAACGAGAACGTCGGCTCCCCCGACACCAGCAGCTCACGGACGGTCGGCCGGGGTCCCGGCATGGTGGAAGGAGCACGCAGCGTCACCCTGCCGACTCTATCGGCGCACCGGCCTGAAGAGCGGTTTCGTCCCAGTGCGTGGTGCGCCCGCCCCGCGCGACCATGCTCACGGGCCCCTCCCGCCCCAGCCGCACCGCCCTCGGCCGGCCCGCTCACGGCTGCTCGCCGGTGAGGAACCAGTCCGTGAACGAGGCCGAGCCGCGCCCCACCGCCGGATGGCGGCAGGCGGCGAGCAGCCCGCGCTCGGCATACCGCCGCGGCGGGCAGGGCCAGGGCAGCTCGCACACCCGGCAGCGGTGCACCGGCGGCCGGAAGCCAGCACCCGGCACGTGGTCGTGCAGCAATCGCGCGGCCAGCCGCCACATCAGCGGCTGCACCACCTGCTCCGGCGGCTCCAGCGGCGGGTTCTCCCAGTCGATCGGGGGCAGTTCCATCAGACCCTCCAGGGTGTACGGGCGAACGAAGGCACCGGGGCGGCGCAGGCCATGGGAGATGACGCGCCGCCCCGGCGGCTCACACCGGACTGGGAGTGCCGTCGACCAGCGCGAGCCCGTTCATCACAGCGAAGATTCCGCCCCGTGGGAGGGGCCAGCAGAAAAGTGTGTAGGGGCCAGGAGGCGTTAAGTCCTTACACGCCTGTCACCAGGGCGGACGCCCGCCCTTCGAGCCGGATGTGCGCTATTGCCGCAGCTCATTGGCTGTCAATCGGCCAGTCCGCGAAATGAGCGATCAGTCGCGCAGCGTGTAGACGCTCAGTGCATGGGTGAGTCCGGCCGCAGCACCGGCAACAGCCGGTGCCGTCACGTAGATGCAGCTTCAACAGGTGGCGGGCATACGCCGCCTGCGCATCGGCGTATATGCCAAGTGTTCGAGCATCGAGGGGAGTTCTCATGCCACATGCCCTCCCTTGTGGACGGTGGCATGAGTCAATCACAACTGTTCCGAACAATCAACGTCTGTTCGGAACAGTTGTCAGGCAGAAAACGAGTAGGTCAGCTCGTAGGCGTCAGAGTCGAGGACCATGCGGTTCACCTCGACACAGCGGTCTTCCGCATACGCCAGGCGCGTGATCTCCAGGATTCGCGCCCCGTCGGCGAGCAGGCCAAGGGCAGAAGCCTCCTCCGGCAGCGGGCTACGTCCCACGATCCGTTCAGTGAAGTGGGTGGGGGCCAATCCCTGCTCGGCCAGCCGTGCATAAGTGCCGCCCACACCCGCATCGGTGTGCTCGATACGCGTTCCGCGGGTCAGTTCCGTCGGCAGGTAGGAGGTGGACAGCTGCACCGCCCTACCCTCCACCACGAACCGCCGGGACCTGGTGAGCACGAGTGCTCCTGGCTCCACGCCCAGCGCCTCCGCTACGAAATCGGAAGCCGGCGCATCACCGACGACGATGTCGACGGCCCGCGCCCGCGGACCCGTGTCATGGTCTTGAATCGCCGAACCCCCGCCCCAGTGGTCCCGGGCCAGCCGTCCCGGCGAGCTGCGCACGATGCGCTCGAAACGGCGCACGAAGGTCCCCGCGCCAGGCCGTGCCATCACCAGACCGTCAGCTCGTAGCACATCCAGCGCACGTGTCGCGATGCTCACGGCGACGCCGTACTGCGAGGCGATCTCGCGCAGGGAAGGCAGGCGGGTGCCCTCTGCCAGCTCACCGCTGAGGATGAGTCGGCGCAACTGATCCGCCACCCGCCGGTACGCAGGCTGCTCGCCCGCCATCGCAGACCACCCTCCGTCGTTCGGAACAGTCGCACTCTACGACACCACGATGGATCGCGATCTCCCTCCGCACGGCCGTCGTATCCGCAGATCGTGGCCTTGAGGGCCCGGCAGCTTGCGGCGGCGCGGCTGGCCTCGCGGTGATCGCCGTCTCGGGTCGAAAAGTAAGGCCGGACCGCACTTTCTGACCCGAAACAGCGATCTTGGCCGGGCGGCGGGGCGTGGTGGCCGCAGTGTCGTACGCGGACGGTAGAAACGATCCGGCGCATGGGGGCCTGCGCCGGGGGTCGGCCGTTGTCCGGTAATGCCGTGGGACGAGCCTGGAGGCCGCCGTGTCCCGTCCACCGCTGGGCGGATTGATCGCCGAGACCCGACGACGACGTGGGTACAGCCAGACCAGGCTCGCCGCGCTGCTCTGCGCGGCGGCCGGGGTCACCACGGTGACCAGGCACGAGGTGAGCCGCTGGGAGCGCGGCGACCGGCTGCCCGGTGCACAGTGGCTGGCCTGGCTGGCGCTCGTGCTCGACCTGCCGCCCGCCCTGCTGACCACCGCCGCGCGGCCCACTGGCTCGCCCGCTCCCACCGACGGTGTCACCCGTCTGCATCAGCTCGCCGAGCAGTGGCTGCGCCACACCGTGAACGGTGACACCGCGCCGGACCACACCGCCGACGGATCAGCGCGCATCGCGTCCGGCCGGCTCCTCATCCGGCCAGGCGGGGATGAGGTCGCCGGGTTCGACCGGCAGATCGCCGAGCTGCGGCGGATGGACGATCTCGTCGGCGGGGCCGATCTGGCCCCGATCGCGCACCGGCGCTGGCAGCAGGCCGCCGACCGGCTGCACCGCGCCCGTGGCGCGGACCGGCGACGTCTGCTGCGCCCGGTCACGGAGCTGGCACAGCTCGCCGGGTGGACCGCTGCCGACGCCGGGGACCGCGCGGCGGCGCTGCGGGCCTACCGGGCAGGGCTGGTGCTGGCGACGGAGGCGGGGGGAACCGCGCTGGGCGGGCACGTGCTGGGCGCGGCCAGCCACCTGCTCTGCGACGCCGATCCCCGAGCGGCTTGGCGGCTGGCCCGGATCGCCGCGGCGGGCACCCGCCGGGCGGGCAGCCCCGGGCTGCGGGCGCTGCTCGCGCACCGGGCGGCGCTGGCCGCGGCGCGGGCCGGAGACGGGCGGGCCGCGGCCGACGGGCTGCTGGTGGCCCGGCGGCTCGGCGACCGGGTCCGCCCGGAGCAGGAGCCGTCCTGGCTGTACTGGCTGGACCAGGCGGAACTGGCCGCCATGACGGGCCGGTGCCTGGTCGCGCTGGACCGGCCGGTGCGGGCGCTGCCGCTGCTGGAGCAGCCGGGCCTGCGCCGGCCGCGCCGCGGGCAACCGCGTACCGGGGCGGTCTATGCGGGCTGGTACGCGCGTGCCCTGCTGGGTGTCGGCGAGGTGGAGCAGGCCTGCGCGGTCGGCGCGGACGCGGCGGTCGAGGCGGTGCGGGCCGGGTCGGTGCGGGCGGCCGAGCAGACCCGCGAGCTGTCGGTGCGGCTGGCGGCCCGGCCGCAGACCCGGCCGATCCGTGAGCTGAGTGAGCTGATCACACAGCTCACGTCATACCTACCGGGGTCATCCACACGGCCGGGAGTGAACTAAGTTCGTCCCATGACCATTCACCCGGTGGACCGGGCCGCGCTGCGGCCGCGGGTCGAGAAGGCTCTCGCGGTCTTCCTTGCCGACCGCCGGGCGCACATGGCGGGCATCGACGCCGGCCTGGCCCCGCTGGCCGACGCCGTGGAGGCGTTCGTGCTGGGCGGTGGCAAGCGCCTGCGTCCGGCCTTCGCCTACTGGGGTTACCGCGGCGCGGGCGGCGACGACCGCGACGACGTGGTGTCCGCGCTGGCCGCGCTGGAGCTGGTGCAGGCCAGTGCGCTCATGCACGACGACCTGATGGACGCCTCCGACACCCGCCGCGGCGAGCCCGCGGTGCACCGCCGGTTCGCGATGCTGCACGACCGGGAGCGCTGGCAGGGCGGGGCGGCCGGGTTCGGCGCGGCGGCGGCGATCCTGCTCGGCGATCTGTGCCTGGTCTGGTCCGACGAGATGCTGCACGAGAGCGGGCTCGACCCGGTGACGGTGGCCCGGTCCCGTCCGGTGTTCGACCTGATGCGCACCGAGGTCATGATCGGGCAGTACCTCGACGTGCTCACCCAGGCGTCCGCGGACACCTCGGTGGAGCGGGCGTCTCAGGTGGCCCGGTTCAAGTCGGCGAAGTACACCGTCGAGCACCCGCTGCTGCTGGGGGCCGCGCTGGCCGACGCGCCCGCCGCGCTGAGCGAGGCGTACTCCGCCTTCGGGCTGCCGCTGGGCGAGGCGTTCCAACTGCGTGACGACGTGCTCGGGGTGTTCGGCGACCCGGTCGCCACGGGCAAGCCGGCCGGTGACGACCTGCGCGAGGGCAAGCGGACCTACCTGATCGTGATGGCGCTCGCGCACGCCGCGCCCGCCGACCGCGACACGCTCGCCGCCGCGCTGGGCAGCCCCGACCTCGACGAGGCGGGGGTGGCGCAGCTGCGCCGGATCATCACCGAGTCGGGCGCGCTGGCCCGCACGGAGGCGTACATCGCCGAGCTGACCTCGGCGGCGCTCGCCGCGCTGGAGGCCGCGCCGGTCGAGCCGGAGGCGGCCGAGATGCTGCGCGAGCTGGCCGACGCCGCGGTGCACCGCGCCACCTGAGTCAGCGCAGCACCTGCCGGAAGCTCTCGTAGTGGTCGGCGGTGTAGTAGAGGTCGCCGTCGCGGCCCGCGACCAGCCGCCGCGCGCCGCGGTCGCGGGAACCCGGCGTGGGCACCGTGTACTCCCGGTAGTAGCCGCGCGGCTGCCGGGGCAGGATGCCCTCTAGGTTGCCGAAGACGGTGCCGTCCTTGTCGTAGGGGAACGGCCCGTTCGCGTCGATCAGCGCGACCGTGGCGACCGCCTCCTTGGGCAGGTCGCGCAGGGGCACCGTGGGCAGGCCCGACACCGGCGTCCGGACCGCCGACGCCGCGGGCGCGCCGTCCCCGCCGGAGGGCGCCAGCGCGGTGCGCGCGCAGTACCCGAGCAGCGCCATGACGGCGATCAGCAGCACCGCCACCACGGCGGCGATCGTGATGTTGCGCCGCGTCGCGTACCTGTCCACATCAGGGAGTGTGCGGTGTCGCGCAGTCGCGATCAAGGACCGTGGAATCATCGACTGGTGCTCCCCCACCCCACCTCCCGCGCCACGGTCGCCCTGGGCTGCGTCTCGGGCGTGCTGCTGGCCGCCTCCGCCTACCTGGCGGGCGCGCTGCCGGGCGGCGACCCCGGGCCTGGGCTGCGGCTGGGCGGGTTCGGCGCGGTGTCCGGGAGTTTCCTGCTGGGACTGGCGTGCTGGCTGGCCGGCCTGGCCGGCTGGACGGTCGCGTGGTGGCGGCTGGGCCGGGCCGGCGACCTGATCTCGCCCCGGCCGGGCGTCGCGGGAGCCGCGGAGCGGTCCGGGACGGCGTCCGGGTCCGGCGCGGCCCGATGGTGGCCCGGCTCATCGTGGCGGCTGCTGGCCGTCGGGGCGGCGTGGGCCGCTCCGTTGCTGGTCGCACCGCCGCTGGGCAGCCGCGACGCCTACGCGTACGCCTGCCAGGGCTGGCTGTGGCGCGCGGGCCTGGACCCGTACGCGATGGGGGTCGCCGACGGCGGCTGCCCCTGGACCGCGGCGGTGCCCGAGCTGTGGTGGCACACACCGACCCCCTACGGCCCGGTCGCGGTGCTGCTCACCGGGCTGGTCACCGCCCTCGGCGGCCTGCTCGGCGCCCTGGCCGGCCTACGCCTGCTCACCCTCGCCGCAGTGGCCCTGCTGGCGCTGGCTCTACCACCCCTGGCCCGCGCCTGCGGCGTCCCCGTCTCCGCCGCCTACTGGCTGGCCCTGCTCACCCCCCTGACCGCCGTCCACGCCCTCTCCGCTCTCCACAACGACGCCCTCGTCGCCGCCCTCACCACCACCGCCCTGGCCCTCGCCCTGCGCCACCGCCCCCAAGATCGCGACAATCTTGCGCGAACGGTTGCCCATTTGCCTGGTTCAGGCGTGCCGTCCCCACAGTTCACGCAAGATCGTCGCGGCGATGGCGGCGGGGCAGGGGCGGCGGCGTGGTGGGGCGCGGTCGGGGCGGGGGTGGTGGTGGCGTGCGCGGTGGGGGTCAAGGTGACCGCGGTGGTGGCGGTGCCGTTCGTGGTGATTCTGCTGGGGCGGCGGTGGTGGAGCGCGGCGGTGGCCGGGGTCGCGACGTTCGGGGTGGTGAGTTTCGGGTCGGGACTGGGGCTCGGGTGGGTGGCGGCGCTGCGAGGGACCGGGGAGCTGGTGCAGTGGAGTTCGCCGCCGACCGCCGTGGGCATGGCCGTCGGTTACCTGTTTCGGCTGGCGGGGCGGGGTGAGTGGGTCGACGCCGCGGTGGCCGGGGGGCGGGCACTGGGGCTGGTGGCGCTGGCGGCGGTCGGGGTGTGGGGGCTGGTGTACTCGTGGCGGCGGCGCGGTGACGCGGGGGCCGTGGTGCGGGCCTGCGGGTGGGTGATGGCCGCGACGGCGCTGCTCGGGCCGGTGTTCTATCCGTGGTACGCGCTCGCGCCGCTGGCCGTGCTGGCTGCGGCGGAGACGGATCCGCGGCGGCGGCGGTGGGTGGCCGTGGCGGCGGTGGGCTGCGCGGTGCTGACGCTGCCCAACGGGCTGGGGGTGCCGGTGCTGACCAAGGCGGTCGGCGCGTTCGCGGTCACGGCCGCGCTGATCGTCGCCGCCGTCCGGTCCAGACCCAGAGCGACAGCGTGAACAGCACCAGCGCGAAACCGAAGACCAGATCCTCGACCGGGGCGTACGCGATGCGCAGGCCCGTGATCGCCTCCGGCGCGTAGCGGACCACTCCGCGGCCGGTCAGCACTCCGTTGCTGAGCAGCTGGAACACCAGCACGATCGGGTACGTCGCCCAGAACACGAGGCTGCACAGCACCCGCGTGCGCAGCACCAGCAGGTCGGCCACCACCGCGCCGGCCAGACCGAGCACGGCCGCCACCGTGTACGTCACGGACGCCGCACCCGGTCCAGCACCGTGCGCACGGCCTCGAAGCCGAGGATCGCGCACAGCGGCACCACCAGGAAGAACAGCAGCTCCTCCAGCGGCATCCCGCCGGGCAGCCAGATCCCGAGCACCTGGTCGTGATCGAAGGACCAGTGCCCGGCCGCGATCGCCAGCAGGTCCCACGCGCCGAAGACCAGCACCACGGGCACGGCCACCAGCAGCAGCCGCCGCCACTGGCGCAGCACCCCGACCCGCAGCACCGGCTCCAGCCACAGCGCGCACAGCAGGCAGCCGAGCAGCACCGCCAGGTACGCGTACACCGTCAGAAGGCCACGGCCTGGGCCCGGCGCTTCACCTCGCGGGCCTTGTCGCCGCCCAGCGCCGCCGCGGGCGTCCCCGGAAGCGTGTCGTCGGCGGTGTAGAGCCACCGCACGGCCTCATCGTCGTTGAACCCGGCGTCGCGCAGCAACGTCAGCACGCCGGGGAGGTGCTTGAGCACGATGTCGTTGGCCACCAGTTCCGCGGGCACCTGGCGCACGCCCTCATGGCGCACGGCCAGCAGCGAGCCGTCCTTGATCATCTGGTGCACCTTGAGGATCGGCAGGCCCAGGCGCTCAGCCACGTCCGGCAGGGGCAGCCAGGTCGTGGGTGCGTCGGTCGTCGAGTGCGAAGTTTCGGCCACCTCCACACCTTGCCACGTCGCCGACCGGCCACACCACCGCATCCCCATCCCGAGCGCCGTGCCGGCCGAGGAGAGGAGACCCCGATGAATCCCTGGCAGACGATCAAGCGGGAGATCGACGGCGCGCGCCGCTCGCTGCGCTACGACCTCGCCCGCCGCCGGGCGAACGACACCACCTCCGTCATGCCCGCGGTCGGCGAGGGGCCGCAGCCGCCCCGGACCCGGCACCGGGTGGTGCTGGCGGTCGGCGCGTTGGTGCTCGCCTCGGTCGGGGTCGGCGGCTACTACGCGGTCGCGGCCGGGGTGGACGCCGTGCTCGGGGACGAGCGCGCGCCGGGCGCCCTGCCCCGGGTGCCCGCGCCGCCGGGCTCGGCGGAGCCCGTGCCGTGGCGGCAGGCCAACGCGACACCGAGCCCCACCGATCGGGTGAAGGACGTCCCGGCCGGCCGGGTCGTCACGCCCCGCCCCAGCCCGCGGCGTCCGTCGCCCACGCCGACCCCGTGCGACTGCGAGTCGTCGCCCACGCCGTCCCCGTCGCCCACGCCGTCGCCGTCGCCGTCCCCCTCGCCGAGCCCGTCGCCCAGCCCCAGCCCGTCCGCCTCGGCGTCGGCCTCGGCGTCCGCGCTGGCCTCGGCGTCCGCGATCGTGATGCCGGACACCTCGCAGCCGGGTTCGCCGGCTGCCGGCGAGGACCTGGAGACCCCCTGACATGCAGGAGAAACGCCCGGCCGAGACGCGATCGCACGCGCGGGTGTACGACGCGGGCCACCGCCTGACTTAGACTGCGCTGCGATGGACACTCAGGTCGCCGATCCACTACTCGGCACACTCGTCGACGGGCGCTACCGCATCCGCGGTCGCGTGGCTCGTGGTGGCATGGCGACCGTCTACACGGCTGTGGACGAGCGCCTGGAGCGCACCGTCGCCCTGAAGATCATTCACCCGGCGCAGGTGCGCGATGCCGCCGGCCAGGCGTTCAGCCTCGACCGCTTCACCGACGAGGCCAAGACGATCGCCCGGCTGACCCATCCCAACGTCGTCGCCGTCTACGACCAGGGCACCCACGCCGGCCTGCCCTACCTGGTGATGGAGTACGTACGCGGACGCACGCTGCGCGACATCCTCGCCGAGCGCCGCCGGCTCACCCCGGTCGAGGCGCTCGCGGTGATGGAGCAGGTGCTGGCGGCGCTGGCCGCGGCGCACCGTGCCGGCCTGGTGCACCGCGACGTCAAGCCCGAGAACGTGCTGGTCGCCGAGGCGCCCACCGGCGGCAGCCACAACCTCATCGACGCCGTCGCGAAGGTGGCCGACTTCGGCCTGGCCCGCGCCGTCGAGGCCAGCGCCGACGACCCCAACGGCGGCCAGCTCATGGCCACCGTCGCCTACGTGGCCCCGGAACTGGTCACCGACGGCCACGCCGACCCGCGCAGCGACGTGTACAGCGCCGGCATCGTGCTGTTCGAGATCCTCACCGGCCGCGTGCCCTACGACGCCGAGCGCCCCGTCGAGGTGGCCTGGCAGCACGTGGACCGCGACGTGCCGCCGCCGTCGCGCATCGTCGCCGGCCTGCCCCCGGTGCTGGACGAGCTGGTCGCCTCCGCGACCCGCCGCTCCCCCGGCGGCCGCCCCACCGACGCGGGCGCGCTGCTGGCCGCCGTGCAGGCCGCCCGGGAGAACATCGCCGCGAGCAACACCACGCAGCGGATGCGCCCGGTCGAGCAGGAGACGGTGATCGTCAGCCACGTGACGCCCGCCGCGCGCCCGTCCTGGGCCCGGCTGCCCGACGCGCAGCCCGCGCCGCGCTCGCGCCGCCGCGCCCCGGCGCCGGCCCCCAGCAGCCCGATCGACCGGATCAAGGCGCAGTACCGCAAGCTCATGGGCGATCCGCGGGGCCGCCTGGCGCTGACCGCGGGCGCGGTCGTGCTCGCCCTGCTGGTGCTGACCGGCGGCTGGTGGCTGGGCTTCGGCCGGTACGCGGTGACGCCGCAGCTGACGAACCTGACCAAGGACCAGGCGATCAGCACGCTGGCCCAGGCCGGTCTCGAGTACCGGTTCCTGGACCCGCAGTATCGCGAGGACGTGCCCAAGGACGTGGTGCTCGTGCAGAACCCGCCGCCCGGCGAGCGGGTCGTGCGCGGCGGCACGGTGGTCCTGACCCTGTCCGCCGGGCCCGAGCGCTACCTGGTGCCCGACGTGGTCGGCAAGTCCTGGGAGCTGGCCGTCGCCGACCTGCAGGCGGCGCCGCTGAAGCTGAAGCCGGTCAAGGCCGGGGAGAAGTACGACGACCTCGCCCCGAAGGGCACCGTGCTGTCGACCGACCCGAAGGCCGACACCGAGGTTCCGCCCGGAACCGAGGTCAAGGTCATCGTCAGCAAGGGCAAGGCTCCGCTCAGCGTGCCGTTCGTCGAGGGCAAGACGGTCACCGAGGCGACCGACATCCTGCAGAAGATGGGCCTGCGGGTCAGCGTCGAGCGCGTCGAGTCGGACAAGCCGTACGACATCGTAGTGAAGCAGACACCTGCCAACGGTGCCGGCGCGGAGCCCAACGACGAGGTGAAACTGCAGGTCAGCAACAATCAGAACGTGAAGGCGATGCCGGAGGTGCGCAACGCGCGCTGCGGCGACGCCGAAGGCCTGCTCGCCTCGATGGGGCTGCAGGTCGAGGTCCGAGGCGTGCTCGGGGACAAGAACTGGTTCAAGGTCGTGAACCAGAATCCGGCCCCGAACACGGCGGTGCAGGCGGGACAGCAAGTGGTGATCGAATGTCAGCTGGGATGACGAACCCGGTCGGCGCGCACGCGCCGGTCGCCGGAGGGCTCGCGAAGGCCGCCCTGGCCTACATCGACAAGGTGTCGGCGTCGGCGGTGCAGGTCTACGTGGGAAACCCGCGGGGCTGGGCCCGCCCGGCCGGCGACCCCGGTCAGGACGAGGCCTTCACAGCGGGCTGCCACACCCGGTCCGTCCCCGCCTACGTTCACGCCTCGCTGCTGGTGAACATCGGCTCCCCCACCGCCGCGACGGTCGAGCAGTCCGGCGAGGTGCTGACGCACGCGCTGCTGCGGGCCGCGGCGATCGGCGCGCGCGGGGTCGTCTTCCACGCCGGCTCCTCGGTCGACGCCGAGCACGCCCCGGCCGCGATGCGCCAGGTGCGCGAGGTGCTGCTGCCGCTGCTGGACGCGCTGCCCGACGACGGGCCGCGGCTGCTGGTCGAGCCCAGCGCCGGCGGCGGGCGCTCGCTGGCGGCCCGCGTCGAGGACCTGGGGCCGTACCTGGACGCGGTGGACCGCCACCCGCGCCTGGGCGTGTGCTTCGACACGTGCCACGCCTGGGCGGCCGGGCACGACCTGGCCAAACCCGGCGGCATGACGCTGACCCTGGACGCCCTGGTCGACGTGTGCGGGCCGGACCGGCTGGGCCTGGTGCACGCCAACGACTCCAAGGACCCGATGGGGTCCACTCGCGACCGGCACGAAGCCATCGGCAAGGGCCTGATCGGCTCCGAGGCGTTCGCCGAGATGTTCCGCCACCCCGCCGTCACCGGTGTTCCGATCATCGTCGAGACGCCCGGTGAGACGCACGCCGCTGACATTTCCCTGCTCAGGGGCTTGCGCTAGGCATTTCCTTTAGGGCACCCTTACTGAGGCAAGGCTTGCTTGACCGCGAGCCTCACTCCTCCAGTGCCGAAGGGTCCCTGCTGTGTTCGTGTGCATCTGTGAACGGGTTCGTGAGTGCGAGGTGCGCTCGGCGATCCGCGCGGGCGCGCGCTGCGAGGACTCCGTCGGCGAGGCATGTGGCGCGGGGACCGGGTGTGGTTCCTGCCTGGACCGCATCGTGGACCTGATCGACGAGGAGAACGCCGACACGCTCGTGGCAATCGCCGTATAACGGGACAACACGCGTAGATTTACCCCCATACGAGTTCCCGTGGGGGGTTTCTTCACCATGCAAGGCGACGCCCGAGTCATAGAGTTCCTCAACGAGCAGCTGACCGCCGAGCTCACCGCGATCAACCAGTACTGGCTGCACTACCGCATGCAGGAGAACTGGGGATACACGAAACTCGCGAAGTACACCCGGCACGAGTCGATCGACGAGATGAAGCACGCCGACCGGCTCGCCGAGCGGATCCTGTTCCTCGACGGCCTGCCGAACTTCCAGAAGCTCTTCGCGCTGCGCATCGGCGAGACCGTCAAGGAGCAGTTCGAGTGCGACATGAAGGTCGAGGTCGAGGCCGTCGAGCGGCTGCGCCTGGGCATCGAGTACATGCGCTCGGTCGGTGACGTGACCTCGGCCAACATCTTCGAGGACATCCTCCAGGACGAGGAGCACCACATCGACTACCTGGAGACCCAGCTCGGCCTCATCGCCAGCCTCGGCGAGGGCCTCTACCTCCAGAACGTCACGGAGCACCCGGAACCCTGAGCTCCGCGTACGCGGCCGGGCCGGTGCGTGCGCACCGGCCCGTTCCTTCTTGTTCGAGGGTTTGCGAGCCGGACCGGCTCAGCCGGGTGGCACGATCCAGCGCTGCCGCAGGCCCGGTGCGACGACGGCGATGTCCGCGAAATCGCGGTCATTGTGCACCAGCACCGCGTCATGGTGGACAGCCACCGCCGCGATGATCAGATCCGGCAGCGGCTTGCGGCCCATCCCCCGGTCGAACAGTTCCTCCTGCAGATCCACGGCCTGCACCAGCACCGCGTCCGTGGTCTCCAGCCAGACGCAGTGCTCGCGCAGGTACGCCCTGAGGATCTTGTGCTCAGCCCTGTTACGCGCCGAGTACAGGATCTCCAGTTGCACCATGGCACAAGTCGCGAGCAGGCCCGTCACGGCCAGCGTCTCGAAGGCGCGACCCGCCTTCTCATCGCGTCGCGCCAGCTCGTGGGCGGACTTGTCGGCCAGGAAGAGCATCAGCTCCGCCACGCCTGCGCGCCGGCCTCCTCGGTCAGGTCGAGATCGCGCAGGAGTCGCAGATACTCCTCGGTACGGCGACGGGCCGCGGCAAGCCGCAACGCTTCGTTCACCGTGGCTACTTTCGTCGTCGTGCCCAGCTCAGCAGATGCCTCGGCCAGCGCCTCGTCGTCGATGTCGATCACCGTACGCATGAGCCCCCCAGGTTGATATCAAATCCTCTCGGATAAAGATATCAACTGCGGAAGATGGCTGCCAGCACGTCGATCGCGCGGTCGAGGTCGTCGTCGTCGATGTCCAGGTGGGTGATGAGGCGGCCGGTGCGCGGGCCGAGCGCGCTGACCAGCACGCCCTGCTCCCGGGCTCGGGCTGCCAGGGTGGGCGCGTCGAGGGCGGTCTTGGCGAGGTCGAGGATGACCAGGTTGGTACGCACCCGGTCCAGGTCCACGACGCCGAACGGGGCCAGCGCCTCGGCGAGCCGCCGCGCCCGCACGTGGTCCTCGGCAAGCCGCTCCACGTGGTTGTCCAGCGCGTAGACACCCGCCGCGGCGAGAATGCCCGCCTGCCGCATCCCGCCGCCCATGCGCTTGCGGATCCAGCGCGCCTTGGCGATCTTCTCGGCGCTGCCGACCACCAGCGAGCCGACCGGCGCGCCCAGGCCCTTGGACAGGCACACCGACAGCGTGTCGAACAGCGCGCCGTACTCGGCCAGCGGCACCCCGTCGGCGATGTGCGCGTGCCAGATCCGGGCTCCGTCGCAGTGCATCGCGATGCCGGCGGTGTCGGCCGCCTCGCGCAGGGCACGCAGCGTCTCCAGTCCGATGACGACGCCACCGGCCATGTTGTGGGTCTGCTCGACGGCGATCGCCCGGGTCGGCACGGCGTGGTAGCCGTCGGGGCGGATCATCGAGGCGACCTGCTCCACGTCGATCGCGCCGCCCGCGAAGGGCCAGGTGCGGCTGGAGATGCCGCCGATGGCCGCGGCCGCGCCGATCTCGTACGTCACCACGTGCGCGTTCGCGTCGCACAGCAGCTCCTGTGCGGGCGGCACGATCAGCTGCAACGCGATCTGGTTGGCCATCGAGCCGGTCGGGGCGAACAACGCCGCCTCGTGCCCGAACATCGCGGCGACCTTGCGCTCCAGGGCGTTGACGGTCGGATCCTCGGCGTACACGTCGTCACCGACCTCGGCGGCGGCCATCGCGGCCCGCATCGGCGCGGTCGGCTTGGTCACGGTGTCGCTGCGAAGATCAACCAGTTGCGTCATGCCTCGTTCCTACCGCATCCGCCAGGGCGCATGCCTGGCGGTCCCGGCCGTTCCCGCGCGGTGATCACTGTTTCCGGTCATGATCTGGTGTTCGAGAGCAGATCATGACCGGAAACGGCGATCATGGGCCGAGGTGGCTCAGCCGCGGAGCATCTCCGCGACCAGGAAGGCCAGTTCCAGCGACTGCTGGGTGTTCAGGCGCGGGTCGCAGGCGGTCTCGTAGCGGCGCTCCAGGTCGGCGTCGGCCAGGGCCTGCGCGCCGCCCAGGCACTCGGTGACGTCCTCGCCGGTCAGCTCGATGTGGATGCCGCCCGGGTGGGTGCCCAGCATCTTGTGCACCTCGAAGTAGCCCAGCACCTCGTCGACGATGCGGTCGAAGTGGCGGGTCTTGTACCCGTTGGACGACTCGTGGGTGTTGCCGTGCATCGGGTCGCACTGCCAGACGACCTTCGCGCCGTTGTCGCGCACCGTCTCGACCAGCCGCGGCAGGCTGTCGCGGACCTGGTGGTTGCCCATCCGGCTGATCAGCGTGAGCTTGCCGGGGATGTTGTCGGGGTTGAGCATCTCGCACAGGCGCAGCGCGTAGTCGGGCGTGGTGGTCGGGCCGAGCTTCACGCCGATCGGGTTGGCGATGCGGGAGATGAAGTCCAGGTGCGCGCCGTCGAGGTCGCGGGTGCGCTCGCCGACCCACAGGAAGTGGCCGGACAGGCCGTACGCCCTGCCGTCGGCGATGCGGGTCAGCGCCCGGTCGTACTCCAGCGCCAGCGCCTCGTGCGAGGCGTAGAGCGTGACGGTGCGCAGCGCCTCCTCGTCGGTCATGCCGCAGGCGCGGATGAACGCGAGCGCCCGGTCGATCTCGCGGGCGATGGCCTCGTAACGCTCACCGAAGGCGGAGGTGCGCACGAAGTCGCGGTTCCAGTCGTGCACGGCGTGCAGGTCGCCCAGGCCACCGCCGAGGTACGCCCGCAGCATGTTCATCGCGGCGGCCGCGTTGGCGTACGCCCGGATCATGCGCTGCGGGTCGGCGACGCGGGCCTCGGGCGTCGGCTCCAATGAGTTGATCATGTCGCCGCGGTACGCGGGCAGCCCCAGCGAGTCCAGCGGCTGCGAACGCGGCTTGGTGTACTGGCCGGCCACCCGGGCCACCTTGACCACCGGCATGCTCGCGCCGTACGTCAGCACCACCGCCATCTGCAGCAGCGTGCGGGCGTTGGCCAGCAGGTGGCTCTCGGTGTTGTCGGCGAACGTCTCGGCGCAGTCGCCGCCCTGCAGCAGGAACGCCTTGCCCTCGCAGACCTGCGCCAGCCGCTGGCGCAGCTGGTCGACCTCGTACGGCGCGACGACCGAGGGCACCGAGTCCAGCACCCGGCACACCTGCTCGACCTCGCTGTAGTCCTCCCACGGCGGCATCTGCGCCCGCGGCAGGGTGCGCCAGTGGTCCAGACCCAGATCCTCCGCCGAGGCGACCGTGGTGGGCCGGCCGATGGTGACGCCGGACTCGCCGGGCTGCCGGTTGTCGCCCAGTTCGAGACCGGGGTGCCTGAGCTCATGCCATTCGTGGCGCATGGCCTCAAGGGTAAGGCCGCGTCCGCCGCCGCCCGCAGCCGACGTGGCGCATTCCGCAACCTGAGATCACGCTGCGCGAACGTGTCGCCACCAGGGCACGGCCTCGTTGATCAGGCATGAGCGAGCGAAGCGGTCCGGCGGTGCAGGGCGATGACGTGCGGCGCGAGGCTGGCGCACTGCCGCGGCTGGCCGAGTACACGCCGCACCGGACCGTGGCCGACGTCGACCTCGAAGGGCAGGTCGTGCCGGGGCTGACCGGCGAGTTCTTCCGCCGGCCCGAGGACGGGCGGACCGCCACCGTGGGGCTCTACCGCTACCGGGGCACCGAGCTTTTCATGGCCTGGGGGTACGTCGGGGAGGAGCACTGCCGGTGGACGGCGTACCGGCGTACCGACGGGGTCTGGAGCGCACCGCACACGGGCTGCCCGCGGGTGCGGCACAGCGGCGAGCAACTGGTGCTTGACCTCGACGGCGAGCGGGTGGCCCTGCGCACCGCCGCCCGACCCGGCAGCGGCACCGGATCGGGCGGTTGCGCGGTACCGCCGCCGGCCGTCCGCGACTCGTCGCACACAGCCGACAGCGGGTTCGCACCGTCCGCCGGGTCGCCCCGGCAGCGGGTCTCTCAGCCGGCCTCGACCGCGGCGGCGACGGCGACCTCGCGCCGTACGTAGACGATCGAGGTGACCGTGATCGCGAGGCTGGTCACGAGTGCGGCCGCGTGCAGCACGGGGTCGGGGATGGGCACGAACGCCAGCACGCCCGCGGGGATCTGCACCAGTCCGATCAGCAGCATCAGCGCTGCCGAGCGGCGGCCGCGGGACCAGGCGAAGGCGGTCCACACCGGAGCGGTGACGACCGCGAGGGTGAGCACGTCGAGGATCGCGTGCAGCACGGGGTTGGTGACCTTGTCGTGTGCGTAGGCGTAGGCCGGGGCGGAGATCATGAGGGCGGCGAGGGTGGTCCCGAGGATCGTTGCTGCGCGTCGCATGGCCGTCTCCTTGCGTGCGGCTCCGGGGGCGGAGCTACGGGGCCGGGGGTTCGGCTCAAACTCCCTGGCCCGAGCCTAAGACGACGCTCCGAACAGCAGGAACCCCCGCAGGCGTGAATGATCCTGCGGGGGTCCTCCGATCACGTGAACGTGCTCAGGACGCCTGGTCGGCGATCTCCTTGGCCCGGTCGCGGGCGGCCTCCAGGGCGGCCAGGAACGCCGCGCGCACCCCGTGGTTCTCCAGCTCGCGGATGGCGGAGATGGTGGTGCCCGCGGGCGAGGTGACCGCCTCGCGCAGCTTCACCGGGTGCTCCCCCGAGTCGCGCAGCATGATGGCCGAGCCGATCGCGGTCTGCACGATGAGATCGTGCGCCACCTGGCGGGGCAGCCCGAGCAGGATGCCCGCGTCGGTCATCGCCTCGACCAGGAAGTAGAAGTACGCCGGGCCGGAGCCGGACAGCGCGGTGACCGCGTCCTGCTGGCTCTCCGGCACCCGGATGGTGCGGCCCAGCGGCGAGAACAGCTCCTCGGCGATCCCCAGGTGGTGCGCGGTGGCGTGCGGCCCGGCCGAGATCGCCGTCATGGCCTCGTCGACCAGGGCGGGCGTGTTCGTCATGACCCGCACCACCGGCGTGCCCTCGGCCAGCCACTTGGTGAAGAAGCCCGTCGGCAGGCCCGCGCACAGCGAGATCACCAGCTTGCCGGCCGGGATCTGCGGCCCCAGCTCGGCCATCAGCGCCCCGGCGTCCTGCGGCTTGACCGCGATCGCCACCACGTCGGCGGCGGCCACCGCCTCGGCGTTGTCCAGCACCCTGATGCCGTACCGGTTGCGCAGCTGCTCGGCCCGCTCCTCCCGCCGCGCGGTGGCGACGATCTGATCCACCGGCCACCCGGCCTTCACCAGCCCGGAGAGCAGCACCTCCCCGATCTTCCCCGCCCCGATCACGGCAACGGTGTACATCCCTGCTCCCTCCATAAGCGAAGCGGGTTGATCATGAAGTTATGGACGCGACACTCCGTCGAACCTCAGCACATGGCTCGTCCCGGCGCGCCGCCGCTCAAAGCGGCGCACCAAGCGACTCCCCACGTGCCGACCATAAGTTCATGATCAACCCGCCGTGGCGTGGCCGTCCGGGCTCAGCCGAAGAAGGCCTCGGCCTCGGTGTAGCGGTGGAGGGGGACGGTCTTGAGCTCGCGGGTGGCCTCGGCCAGCGGGACGCGGACGATGTCCGTGCTGCGCAGGGCGACCATCTTGCCGAAGTCGCCCTCGTGGACGGCGTCGATGGCGTGCAGGCCGAAGCGGGTCGCGAGCACCCGGTCGAAGGCGGTCGGCGTGCCGCCGCGCTGGGTGTGGCCCAGCACGACCGCGCGGGCCTCCTTGCCGGTGCGCTTCTCCAGCTGGTCGGCCAGCCAGTTGCCGATGCCGCCGAGGCGCACGTGGCCGAACGCGTCCAGCTCGCCGTTGAGGGTGATCATGTCACCGTCGGTCGGCATGGCGCCCTCGGAGATCACGATGATCGGCGAGTAGTTGGTCTTGAACCGGGTCTCCACGTGCTCGACGACCTTGTCCAGGTCGAACTTCTGCTCGGGGAGCAGGATCACGTTCGCGCCGCCGGCCAGGCCCGCGTGCAGCGCGATCCAGCCCGCGTGGCGGCCCATGACCTCGACGACCACGGTGCGGTGGTGCGACTCGGCCGTGGTGTGCAGCCGGTCGATCGCCTCCATGGCGATGTTGACCGCGGTGTCGAAGCCGAACGTGAAGTCGGTCGCGCCCAGGTCGTTGTCGATCGTCTTCGGCACGCCGACGACGTTCACGCCCAGCTCGGTCAGCTTGGTGGCCACGCCGAGGGTGTCCTCGCCGCCGATCGCCACGAGCGCGTCCACGCCCATGTCGGCCAGGTTCTGCTTGATCCGCTCCACACCGTTCTCGATCTTGAACGGGTTGGTGCGGGACGAGCCCAGGATCGTGCCGCCGCGCGGCAGGATGCCCCGGACCTCCGGGATGCCCAGCGGGCGGGTGATGCCCTCCAGCGGGCCCTTCCAGCCGTCGCGGAACCCGACGAACTCGTGCCCGTAGGTGCCCACGCCCTTGCGGACCACGGCGCGGATGACCGCGTTGAGACCGGGGCAGTCGCCGCCGCCGGTGAGTACGCCGATACGCATTTTCTCGTCCTCCCGATTACGGGTAGTCAGTTGCCGGGCCCCGGGAGACGAGTGATCACGGCTACGCTGCCGGCCGGGGCGGGCCGCAAATGCGCACTGTACTGGGCTTGCCCGGGTAAGGCCAGCACGCCCCGCCGCTGTCCACATGTCGGGGGCGCGAGCCGGTCACCAGGCCAGCGCAACAGTGTCGTCATGGCAAGGTTACCCGTGCGTGACAGAGCGGCGGCAGCCCGGGGCGTGCCGTTCCGGCCCGTCATCGGCCCTTCACCCGGCGTCCACCGCGGGCGGTTTGGCGTCCTTGCGCTTACGCGCCGTCATCGCCTTCCAGCGGGCCAGGTTGTGCCGGGCGTCCACGAGCGCGTCGTGCCGGGCCGTGGCCGCCTCGGGCAGCGTCGGGCGTCCCTTGTCGTCCCACAGCTGGCGCAGCTCCTTGGTGAACCGCGGAATCGCCCGGGGCAGCGCCACCATCGGCCCCCACAGCTGCGCCAGGCACACGTGGTCGTACGCGCCGTACCAGGCCCACAGCTCGATGGTCTCCTGCGGCCGGCCGGCCAGCGGCTCGGTGAGGAACTCCAGCAGCTCGGTGCGGATGCGCTCGCGCGAGCGCCACGCCTTGTCCGCCGGGGACGGGAGCAGGTTCAGCACGTTGTCGCGCACCCACGGGATGGCCCGCTTCGGGTCGAACTCGGTGGACACGGCGTAGAACTCCCGGCCGAACTCGTCGACCACGCCGATCGAGACCAGGTCGATGGTGACTCCGTCCTCGATGAACTCGCAGTCGTAGAAATAGCGGTAGGCCACGTCTTCCCCTGTCCCTGTGCGGTGCGTCCGGCGCCGTGGGCCCTACCCTGGGCGCCATGACGTTCTCGATCGTCGCGCGTTCGGCCGACGGGGTCGCACACGGGGTCGCCGTAGCCAGCAAGTTCCTGGCCGCCGGGGCAGCCGTGCCCGCCGCGGAGGCCGCCGTGGGCGCGCTGGCCACCCAGTCCTACGCCAACCTGGCCTACCGCCCGCAAGGCCTGGCCCTGCTGCGCACCGGCACCGCGGCGGCCGACGTGGTGGCCGGGCTGACCGCCGCCGACCCGGACCGCGAATCGCGCCAGCTCGGCGTGGTGGGCCGCACCGGCGACGGCGCGACGTACACCGGGTCGGGGTGCCACGGCTGGGCCGGTGGGCGCACCGGTGACGGATACGCGATCCAGGGCAACATCCTCACCGGACCCGAGGTGGCCGCCGCCATGGAGACCGCCTGGCTGGCCTCCGACCCGGCCGGCGCGCTCGCGTACCGGCTGCTGGCCGCGCTGCGCGCGGGCGACGGCGCAGGCGGCGACCGGCGCGGACGGCAGAGCGCGGCGCTGTACGTCGTCGCCCCCGGCCAGGGCTACGGCGGCACCAGCGACATCGTCGTCGACCTGCGCGTGGACGACCACCCCGACCCGTGCGCCGAGCTGGCCCGCCTGCTCGACATCCACACCCTGCTGTTCGGCAAGCCCGACCCGGCGACCCTGCTCCCCCTGCGCGACGCCGTCGCCGACGAGGTCCGCGCCCTGCTGACCGCCCGCGGCCACACCGCGTCCGATCTCGACGCCGCCCTGTCCGACTGGGCCGGCATCGAGAACCTGGAGGAGCGCATGGTCCCCGGCCACATCGACCCCCTGGTCCTCACCCACCTCCGCACCTGCTGACCGTTCACCGCGCATCGCGCGGCGCGAGCCGGGGACGGATGCAGGAGCGGGGTCAGTCGAGCAGGGCGGTGCGGGTCTCGTCGAGGCCCGCTCGGCAGCGGTCGGTGTCCGCAGGGGTCAGGTCGCCGGTGACCAGGGCGTGGGCGTACGCGTCGGCCTCCAGCGCCCAGCGGAAGCGCAGCAGGGTGTCCAGGCTGCCCTCGATCTCGGCGACCGGCACCGGGCCCGCGGCCGCGTACGCCGCCAGCAGCTCCCGCGCCCGGTCCGGGCCGCCCGCGTGCCGGACGGCCGAGGCCACGTCGTACATCAGCGGGCCGAACCCCGCATACCGCCAGCTGACCAGCCCGATGCGACCGGTGTCGTGGTCCAGCCGGAACGCCGCCGGGTGCGGGTCGCCGTGCAGCGGGCCGACCGTGAGCCGATCGGTGATCTGCAGCTTCGTCAGCGCGGTGACCGCGCCGGTGATCGCCGGCCGCAGCCAGCCCGCACAGGACAGATACGGCGCGTCCGGACGCAGCGGATGCCACTCGGCCAGACCCGGATGCCGGAAGCCGGCGAGCCCGCGGTGCGCCGCGCCGAGCCGGTCGCCCCACCACTGCTGGTCCACGGGGTCGGCGCCGTCGAGCGGGCGGCCGGGCACGAAGACGACCAGGGCGAGCACGTGCTCGCCGACGGGCACGCTCAGCGCGCCGTCCGCGGCCCGCACCGGGGCGCCGGTGTCCACGCCCTGCCGGTCGAGATGTTCGGCCGCGGCGAGCCCGGCCTCGAACCGGCGCCGCTCACCGCCCGCCACCAGGACCGCCAGGTACCGCCGGTCACCCACGGCAACCGTCCTGGTCGATGTCGTCGGCTCACCGTCCAGCGGAGTGCAGCCGTCCGGCTGAAGGTGCCATGCCGTACGAAGTGTCGTGCGGATCGTATCGTCAGCCAGCACGGGCGGATTATCACACGTGGCGACACGGTGTCGTATCCGTCGGAGGTGTCTGCGTTACGGCAGATCTGTTGATGGACGGCCTCCGATGGCGACGCACGGAGTGGACGTGGCGGCTCACGCACGCGATGATCTGTCCAGGGTTGCACCGGCCACCACGACCGTGGATGCCGGTGGGGGTGGGAACACGGAAGGGGTAGGCGGTGGAGATTCGCATTCCGGAAGCTGCGGACGCGCTCACCGGGGTCGACATGTTCGCTGGTCTGGAGCCTGAGGTTCGGCAGCGGGTGATCGCCGCGGCGGTGCCCCGCACCTTCCGTAAGGGGCAGCTGCTGTTCGTGGAGAACGACCCCGGCGAGTCGCTCATCGTGCTCAAGCGCGGATCGGTGGCGGTCTTCCGCACCTCTCCGACCGGCGAGCGCGCGGTGCTGTCCGTGATGCGCCCGCCGGACGTGCTCGGCGAGGTGTCCCTTCTGGACGGTGCGGCCCGCTCGCTCTCGGCCGAGGCGCTGGAGGACTGCACCGCGCTGGCGCTGTCGCGTGGCGCGTTCATGGAGCTGGTGCACTCGAACCCGCGCATCCTCGACGCGGTCATGCGCTCGCTGGGCGCGCTGATCCGCCGGCTGACCGAGCAGAACGCCGACCACGTCTTCCTGGACCTGCCCGGCCGCGTCGCCAAGACGCTGGTGCGGCTGGCCGGGGAGAGCCAGGCTCCGATGATCACGATCGAGCTGAACCAGAGCCAGCTGGCCGAGATGGCGGGCGGCTCGCGGCAGAGCGTGAACCAGGCGATCGGCTCCTTCGCCAGCCGGGGATGGCTGCGCACCGAGGGCCGCCGCATCGTGGTGATGGACGTCCCCGCCCTGCGCCGCCGCGCGGGCATGCAGGACCGCTGACGCTCGACAGCTCCACCGATCAAGGCTCCGCCCACACCGGGACGGAGCCTTGATCCGTTGTGGCGCAGGGCTTTCGGCCTCTACTGAACCGCTTTACCTGAACGGGGCCGGGCCCTACTATGGGAGCGCTTCCATTGACGGCTGTCCTCATCGCCCGCGATGTGCCCGCATCGCTGAGGGCGGCCGCGCTCCCAAGGAGACTCCATGTCCCGTTCCCCACGGCGTGCCCTGCTGGCCGCGCTGGCGGCGGTCACGGCCACGCTGGCGCTGGCCCTGCCGTTCGTCGGCTCCCCCGCCGCCCAGGCGGCCGACCCGCGCGACAGCTTCGTCACCCGCTGCGGCATCCGCTTCTGCCTGGACGGCAAGCCCTACTACTTCGCCGGAGCCAACACCTACGACGTGTTCACCTTCGGCTACGACTGGCTGCCCGGTGAGCAGTACGTCGACAAAGCCAAGATCGACGCCCACATGACCCGGCTGCAGAGCGACAACGTCTCGGTGCTGCGGCTGTGGATGTTCAGCCACGAGGACTGGATGGGCTTCGAGGCCGCCGAGGGCGTCTACACCGAGGAGGCGTTCATCCTCTTCGACTACGTGATGAAGTCGGCCCGGGACCACAACATCCGGCTCATCCCGGTGTTCGAGAACTTCTGGGAGGCGTACGGCGGCATCGACAAGCGCCTGTCCTGGGAGGGCCTGCCCACGGGGTACGCCAACCGCTGGCGCTTCTTCAACAAGACCGCCTGCCCCGGCTGCTTCACGCAGTACCGCGACTACGTCACCAAGGCGCTGACCAGGACAAACTCGTTCACCGGCGTGGCCTGGAAGAACGACCCGACCATCCTGGCCTGGGAGCTCATGAACGAGCCCCGCTACCCCGACGCCACGCCCAACGAGAACACCACGGGCACCACCCTGCGGGCCTGGGTCGACGAGATGGGCGCGCTGGTCAAGAGCCTGGACCCGAACCACCTGCTGGGCACCGGCCAGGAGGGCCAGGAGACGAAGTACGGCTACGGCGGCGACTCCGGCGGCCCGTGGACCTACATCCAGTCCTCGCCGTACATCGACTTCACCTCGGGGCACATGTACCCCACCGAGGGCTGGGCCGGCCTGAACTTCGCCTCGGCCCGCGCGCTGCTGCGCCGCTGGATCAGCGACGCGCACACCGTGGTCGGCAAGCCGTTCTTCCTCGGCGAGTGGAACGTGCACGACGACAAGACCACCTGGTGGTCCGAGATGTACGCCGAGATGGAGGCCTCCGGCGGCGACGGCGACGCGTTCTGGTGGTTCCCCGCCAACAGCAACTGCGGCGGCTTCGACTCCGGCCAGGGCTGCCCCGAGCACGCCGTGTTCCGGCAGCACTCGCTGAACATGAAGGCCAAGAGCGGGGTCGTCGACCCGTCGCCGAGCGTCAGCCCGTCCCGCTCGGCGAGCCCGTCGCCGTCGGCCAGCCCGAGCGCGAGCCCCAGCCCGAGTCCGAGCCGCAGCACCAGCCCGTCGCCGAGCGCCTCGCCCAGCCCGAGCGCCGGCCCGAACACCGGGACGAGCTGCCGGGCGGTGTACCGGATCGACAACTCGTGGCCCAACGGCTACAACGCCTCGCTGGTGATCACCAACACCGGCAGCACCACGTTCGCCAACTGGGTGCTGACCTTCACGCTCGGCAGCGGCCAGGTGATCGTCAACGGCTGGAACGGCACGTTCACCAGCAGCGGCGGCACGGTGACGGTCACCGCGCCGGGCTGGGCCCCGAACCTGGCGCCCGCACAGAGCTGGACGGTGAGCTTCACCGGCTCCGGCCCGTCCACCGCCCCGACCAACGTGAAGCTCAACGGGGTGGCCTGCACCGCGAGCTGAGCGAACGGCAGGGGGCGGGCCGGATCTCCCGGCCCGCCCCCTGCGTCAACTCAGGCGGTCACGGCTGCTCGTCGGTCTCCGCGTCCGGGTCGTCGGCCGGCGGCGCGCCGGGGCCCACCCATGCCTTGTCACCGGCGGGCGGCGACCCGGGGCCGACCCACGCCTTGTCACCGGTCGGCGGGGCACCGGGGCCGACCCAGGCCTTCTGCGGCTGGTCGGGCGTCGGCTGAATCTCGGTCATGTTCTCCACCACTCCCTGCTCTTCGAGCTCGGCGAGGGTGACCGCGTCGATGTCCACAAGCTCGCCCACGCCGTGCGCGACCCCGAAGGGGTCGGTCCAGGCGAGCGCCAGTCGCACCAACATCGTTCGGCCTCCCACGTACGACCATCGATCGGTTAGCGTCCGCTGGCGTGCGCACCGGCGGCCCGCCTCCGGCGGGACCCCCCGAACGCCTCCAGCGCCACACGAGACCCCGGCGCGCAGGCCGCGGTCTGTCAGTGCACGAAACTGTAGCCGCGCGGCGGTGTTGGTGCGGACCCCTTGTCGCGTTAGCTACAGCGGTAAGGAAACGACCCGGGCGGTCAGGCCATACTGGACCTCCGGCGACCTGGCGGAGACGTGAAGACCCCAACCTGCGCGCACTGCTCCCGCGCGGCCGGCCCGGACGACAGGTTCTGCGGCGGCTGCGGGGCGAACCTGACCCCACCTTGCGTCCATTGCGGACGTACGGTGGCTTTCGGCGACCTCTTCTGCACCGGCTGCGGCAACCCGCTGGCCGCGGGGCAGGGTCCGCCCGCGCGCGAGGACCGGCGTCAGGTCAGCGTGCTGTTCGTCGACATGGTCGGCTTCACCACGTACGCCGAGCAGTCCGACCCGGAGCAGGTGCGCACCCTGCAGCAGGAGTACTTCAGCGCGGTGCGCCAGGTGGTCCGGCAGTTCGGCGGCGTGGTGGAGAAGTACATCGGCGACGCGGTGATGGCCATCTTCGGCGCGCCGGTCGCCACCGAGACCGACGCGCTGCGCGCGGTCCGGGCCGGGCTGGAGGCGCAGCGGGTGCTGAGCCGCGGGCCGCTGGCCGCCGCGGCCACCTTCCGGGCCGGGGTGGCGACCGGGGAGGCGCTGGTCGACGTGGGCGCCGCCCGCGACGGTGGGCAGGCCATCGTGGCCGGCGACGTGGTCAACACCGCGGCCCGGCTGCAGGCCGCCGCCCCGCCGCACGCGGTGTTCGTGTGCGCCGACACCGCCCGGGCCAGCGCCGACGACATCGAGTACGACGAGCTGCCGCCCCGCACGCTCAAGGGCCGCAGCTCGACCAGCCGGGTCTTCCTCGCGGTGTCCGCGCGGCTCCAGCGGCGCGACCGGGACGAGTCCACCCCGATGGTCAACCGTGACCACGAGCGCGGCCTGCTGGTCACCGCGCTGCACCGGACCATCCGCGACCGCAGCCCGCAGCTGGTCACCGTGTTCGGGCCGGCCGGCATCGGCAAGAGCCGGCTGCTGCGCGAGCTGGCCCGGCACGCCGAGCGCATCCCGGAGACCACGGTGTGCTGGCGGGTCGGGCACTGCCCGCCGTTCGGCGAGAACGTGACCTACGCGGCGCTGGCCGAGATCGTGAAGGCGCAGGTCGGCATCCTCGACACCGACGACGAGGCGACCGCCCGCAACCGGCTGGAGACCGCGCTGCGGGCCATGTGCGGCGAGCTGGAGGCGGCCCGGCTGGGCGACGCGCTCGGCCCGCTGGTCGGTCTGCCCGGCGCCGGGCTCAGTCCGGCCGAGACCGAGTCCGCCTGGCGGCGCTTCCTGCTGGCGATGACCACGGCCAACCCGACCGTGCTGGTCTTCGAGGACATGCACTGGGCCGACGAGGCCATGCTGCGCTTCGTCGAGATGCTGGGCAGCATCGGTCCCGGCGTGCCGCTGCTGGTCGTCGCCACCGCTCGGCCCGAGCTGCGCGAGCGGCGGCCGGGCTGGACCAGCGCGGTCAGCGGCGCGGTCTCGGTGTCGCTGGGCCCGATGCACGACGAGCACATCGCCGCCATGTACCGGCTGATGTTCGGCCAGGCCGTGTTCCCCGCCACCGGGGTCGCCCCGCTGGTGGAGCTGGCCGGCGGAAACCCGCTCTACGCCCACGAGTTCGTGCGCATGCTGGTCGAGCGGGGCGAGTTGCGGCCGGTCGGCGGCAACTGGGCGCTGGCCGACGGCGATGCCACCCCGATGCCGCAGACGGTGCAGGCGGTCATCGCCAACCGGCTCGACCTGCTCGACCCGACGGACCGCTCGGTGCTGCAGGCCGCCGCGGTCGTCGGCACCCAGTTCTGGCCGGGTGCGGTGGCCGGCTCGCTGGGCCTGCCCGTCGACGTGGTGACCCGGTCCCTGCAGCGGCTGCAGCAGCGTGATCTGGTCGCCGAGCACCCGACCTCGGCCATGGCCGGCGAGCCGGAGTACGCGTTCCGCCACGTGCTGGTCCGCGACGTCTGCTACCAGCGGCTGCCGCGCAGCGAGCGGGTCACCCGGCACCAGCGCACCGCCGACTGGCTGGAGCAGATCGCCGACAACCGGGTGACCGACCTCGCCGAGGTGCTGGCCAACCACCGCTGGGCCGCCCACGAGATCGCCCGGACGCTGGGCATGGACCCCGAGCCGTACGCCCCCGCGGCGCGCACCGCGCTGCACCGGGCGGCCCGGCGCGCGTACGCCCTGCATGCCCTGGACGCCGCGGCGACGCTGCTGGACCGGGCGTTCAGCCTGAAGCTGGCACACGACCCGCTGCTGGACCTGTTCGCCGCCGAGCTGGCGCTGTACCGGGCCGGGGACGAGTTCGCCGACGGCGGCGGCGCGCAGCGGCTCGCCGAGCTGGCCGAGGAACTGGACCGGCTCGGCGAGCGGGCCGGCGCCGCGCGGGCGCTGACCCTGCTCGGCACGGTCGCCTGGAGCCGCGCGGACCGGGCCGCGACGCTGGCGCACCTGGACGCCGCCGTGGAGCGCTACGAGGAGCTGCCGGAGACCCTGGAGAAGGCCGAGGCGCTGCTGGAGCTGGCCCGGGTGCACATGATGAACTACGAGACCGAGCCGGCGATCGCCGCCGCCGAGGCCGCGGCCGACATCGCCGACCGGATCGGCCTGGCCGAGGTGCACGCCAACGCCCGCATCACCTCCGCCACGGCGCGCTACATCGCCGGCGATCCGACCGGGTTCAGCGAGCTGGAGCTGCTCACCGAGCACTGCCGGGAGCACCGGCTGACCAGCCGCCGCCGGGCGGTGCAGAACTACGCCTGGGCCTGCCTGGAGGAGGGCGACCTGCCCCGGCACCACCGGCTGCTGGACGAGCAGCGCACCGTGGACATCGCGGGCGGGCTGAGCCTGGCCACGAACTTTCACAAGGAGGCGGCCGACGCCTTCTTCGCCGGGGACTGGGACACCCAGGTGCGCGCCATCAGCGAGACGATGCGCTCCAGCGCGGCCGAGTGGGATGCCATGTCGGTGCTCACCTCGTCCTGGATCCGGGTGTTGCGCGGCGAGCAGCCCGACGACGACGCCATCGAGAAGCTGCTCGACTCCGCCCGCCGCAGCGGGTTCCACCGGGTGCTGCGGGGAGCCGTCGCCCCCGCCGCGCTGTGCCGGGCGCTGCAGGGCCGGGCCGAGGAGGCCTCGTCCCTGCTCGGCGAGCTGGAGCAGGACTGGCAGGCCCGGGTGATGCTGCCGTTCGGCGAGTGGGTGGCGGCCGCGGGGCACGCGGCGGCGCTGCTGGGGGCCGTCGACCAGGAGCGGGTGCGAAACATGCTGGCGCGCTCGCCACGGCGTACGCCCTGGGTCCGGGCGGCCCTGGCCACGGTCGCCGGTGAGCACGTCACCGCGGCCGCCCACTTCGCCCGCATCGGCGACGCCAGCAACCGGATGCTGTCGCTGGCCTGGGCGGCGCGGGCCGGCAGCCTCGACGAGCCCGGCCTGGCCGAACTGCGCGAGTTCGCGGCCCGCTACCGCGCGACGGGCCTGCTGAGCTGAGGACTAGACGGCAGCCGGCGCGGCGTTCTTGATCTTCACGGCGTACGTGTCGACGTACTCGCGGCCGGAGAGCTCCATCACCTCGTACATGATCTCGTCGGTGATCGCGCGCTCGACGAACCGGTCGCCGGCCATGCCCGCATACCGGGAGAAGTCGAGCGGGGCGCCGAAGCGGATCTTCACCCGCATCACCTTGGGGATGAGCTTGCCGGTGGGCTGCACCACATCCGAGTTGAGCATCGCCACGGGCACGACCGTCGCGCCGCTCTCCAGGGCCAGGCGGGCCACGCCGGTCTTGCCCCGGAACAGCCGCCCGTCCGGCGAGCGGGTGCCCTCCGGGTAGATGCCGGCCAGGCCGCCCGCGCGCAGCACGCGCAGCTGGGTGTCCAGGGCGGCCTGGGCGGCGCGGCCGCCGGAGCGGTCCACCGGAATGGTGCCGGTGCCCACGAAGAACATCTTCGTCAGCCAGCCCTTGACGCCCTTGCCGGTGAAGTATTCCGCTTTGGCCACGAATGTGACCTTCCGCTTGACCACCAGGGGCATGAAGATGGAGTCGGAGAACGAAAGATGGTTGCTGGCGAGGATCGCCGGGCCCCGGTCCGGCACATGTTCGAGACCCTCGACCTGCGGCCTGAAGATCAACCGCAGCAGGGGGCCGAGGATGATGTATTTCAGCAGCCAGTAGAGCACTGAGTCCCGTCCAAGTCGATCGGCGAACGTGGTGTGGCGCTTGACGATCCGGCTCGGAGGGGCCGGCCGGGACATACCGTGTTTGTGGCATGCATCGCAGAGCCTACTGCCGGAACACGGGTGTCACGTGTCAGGATTTGAAGCGATGCCCACCGGCCCCACGACGAGCCCCTATCCCGCCAAGGAGTGTGCCAGGTGCCAGCCACGGACGACCCGGACCGCACGCCGGCCGAACCCGCGCGTCCCGGGCCGTCGGGCAACGAGGCGACGCCCGAACAGGTCGACGCGGAGTTCGCCCGCATCGTCGCCGGATTCGACACGCCGCTGACCTCCCGGACCTGGCCCGCCGGCGAGGAGCCGACCGCGGGCCCGACCGCACCGGCCGGCCCGGTGATGCCCGCCGCGGGCCCGATCCTCAACCGCGCGCTGTCCGGCGACCCGAGATCGGTCTCCCCCGGCGACCCGTCGCTGCTCGACTCGCTCGACTCGTTCGGCGGCGGGCTGCCCGACGACACGCCGGAGGAGTTCGTCCCGCCGCCGCCCCCGCCGCTGCCGCGGGTGCCGTTCGCCGCGATCGTCGCCGTGCTGTCGATCGTCTTCGGGTTCGTGCTGTTCTTCGACACCCGGCTGCTGCCCTTCAACGATCGGGTGAGCATGCTGTTCGCGCTGGTCTGCATCCTCGGCGGGGCCACCGCGCTGATCATGCGGCTGCGCCCCGGCGACGAGGACGACGAGCTGCCGCCCGACGACGGCGCCGTCGTATAGGAGAAGCCCGTCGAAGCGGCCGCTCGGTGTTCAGCCTGCGCTTCGCTCCGGCTGAACACCGATTAAGGCCGCGTAGCGGGCTCCGCGTGACTCAGCGCTCCGCATGACTCAACTTCAGTCGGACTTCTCCAGCCAGTCCAGGATCGCGTCGATGGGCTCCCGCCAGCGGGTGTCCAGCATCAGGTCGTGGCCCATGCCCGGGAACAGCAGTGGCGCGCCGCCGTAGCCGCGGGCCACCCGGCGCAGCGCCGTGTCGGACACGATGCGGTCGTCGGGGCTGCCCACCACGAGCACCGGCGGGTCGCCGACCGGCGGCTGCGGGGAGCGCCCGCGCAGCAGCTGCCACTGCGCCCGGGTCGAGGCCCGGCCGAGGCGGGCGGCGTACCCGCGGGAGGCGCTGGTCGGCAGCTCGCGGCTGAACAGCTGCCCGGCGGGCAGGCGCAGGCCGCCGCCGAACAGCGCCGGCAGGCTGAGCATCGGGTTGCGCAGGGCGGTGCCCGCCCCGCCGAAGACCGGCGACAGCAGCACCGCGGCCCGCGCCGGGTAGCGCGCCAGCGCGTGCGCGGTCACCAGGGCGCCGGCCCCGTGCCCCACGATCACCGCGCGGCGCGGCAGGGAGGCTGCCACCTGGGCCACATCGTGGGCGTACGCCCGCAGCGTCGCCTTCGGCGCCTTGGCGCTGTCGCCGTGCCCGCGCAGGCTCACCGCGTACGCCGGGAAGCCCCGGTCGGCGGTGTGCTCCAGCCAGTGCTCGGCGAACACCCACGCGCCGTGGCCGAACCCGGGCACGAACAGCACGGGCGGCTTGCCCTCGTCCACCTCGGGGGTGGCGCGGCGCACCTCACGGCGTACCGCCGCGATCGGGAACGCCCACTCGCGGGCGCGCATGACCTTCACTTCGCCCCCTCCAGGCTGAGTTCGTCGAGCAGGCGCTGGATGGCCTTGAGGTACGTGGTGTGGCTGATCTCGAACCAGTGCCGGGTGGAGTCCTTGACCTTCGCCGTGGTCCACCGCCGGTCCAGGTCGGCCTCCAGCTTGCGCTGCACCGCGACAGCCTTGGCCGGGGACGCCTCGCGGACCCGCAGCATCCGCGCGAACGCCACCATCTGCCAGTGCACCAGCGGGAACAGCCCGGAGTCCGGCTGCAGCAGCCCGGCCACGGCCAGCGTCGGCTGGCGCTTGGGGAAGGCGTGCATGGCCAGCCGCGGGCGGCCCTGGGCGTCGACGCCGAGCAGGTTGCCGTCGATGAACTCGAACGTCGGGTGGTAGCCGGTGGCCAGCACGACCAGGTCCGGCTCGATCACCTCGCCGCCCTTGAGCTCCACGCTGTGGCGGTGGAAGCGGGCCACGTCCGGCACCGGCGCGATCGCGCCGTGTCCCAGGTAGTAGACCAGCTGGCTGTTGACGATCGTGTGCGTCTCGTAGATCTTGTGGTCGGGCTGGGGCAGGCCGAACCGGGTCAGGTCGCCGACGGTCGACTTCAGCGTCCGGTGGGCCAGGAACTGCCGGGCCCGCAGCGGCAGCTTCAGCCACAGCATCAGGTCGTTGACCTGGTCGGCCGGGCGGCCCAGGGTGTACTTGGGCGTGTACCAGTAGCCGCGCCGGGTCGAGTGCCAGCAGCGCGCGGCCTGCTGGGCCGCCTCTACCGCGATGTCGCAGCCGGTGTTGCCCGCGCCGACCACCAGGACCTTCTTGTTGCGCAGCTGCGCCGGGTCCTTGAACTGCGCGGCGTGGATGACCTCGCCCTTGAAGTCCTCCAGGCCCTCGTACTCGGGGCGCTTCGGGGACCAGTTGTGGCCGTTGGCGATGACCACCGCCGCGTACCGGTGGATGCGCTCGCCGCCGTAGCCGCCGGTGCTGCGCGTGGTCACGTCCCAGCGCTCGCCCTCGGCCGGCTCGACCTTGACGACCTCGGTGCCGAACCAGATGTGCGGCTTGAGGTCGAAGTGGTCGGCGTAGTGGTCGAGGTATTCCAGCACCTGGGTGTGCTTGGGGTAGTCCGGCCAGCTGTCCGGCATCGGGAAGTCCGGGAACTGGCTGAACGGCTTCGAGGAGATCAGGTGCGTGCTGGCGTACACCGGACTGCGGTCGTGCCGCCAGTTCCAGGCGCCGCCGACGCTGGTGTCGCGCTCGTAGCAGTCGACGCCGAAGCCCTGCTCCTTGAGGTTCTTCATGGCGGTCAGCCCGCTGGGGCCCGCTCCGATGACGCAGACCGTGCCGCTGCGGTCGTAGACCGGCCAGCCGTCACGCCACGCGGTCGCGGGGGCACCCGACTCGGGATCGCCGTAACCGGCCGAATACGTCACCCACGACCTCCACGACTAGGTAAGACGCAGAGCATCTTTCCCGTTTGCGGCAGAGGTTGTAAAGCGCGGATTCCTAGACGATGTCCACGACCAGGGGGTAATGATCACTGGCCCGATCCGCCGCGTCCGATGTGACGACCTGGTATCCACCCAGCTCGAGCCGGGGGTCGAGGAGGATCGCGTCGATCCGCCGGGTCGGGTTCGGGGTCGGGAAGGTGGGCCGGTCCTCGAGGTCGGCCAGCGCCGCGGCGTCGCCGAGCCGGTCGGTGAGCAGCTGCCAGGAGCCGCCGTCCGGGCACTCGTTGAGGTCCAGCCCCACGATCACCGGGTCGTCCAGCGCCAGCGCGGGTTTGAGCAGTGCGGCCTGCGCCGGCCGCTCGGTGTCGTCGGTCGACAGGTGCGACCCGACCACGGTGAACGGCCCTCGCCCCGGCACCTGCAACCGGGCGAAACACGCCCCGCGCATGTGCCGCCCCGGGGTGAGCGGATACCGCATGCACCAGGTGTCCAGCACCCGCACCCGCAGGCTCGTCATGATCACATTACCCAGGCTGGGCATCCCGCCGACAGCCATGAACATGCCGAACGACTCGGCCAGGTTCGCGCATTTGGTCCGCCACCGCCACCGCCGCGGCGCCTCCTGCACCACCAGCACGTCCGGCGCCACTCCCCGCACCACCCCCGCCAGCGCCCCGAGGTCATCCCGCAACGAATGCACGTTGTACGACATCACCCGCACCGACATGCCGCCCAGCATGCCCCACCCCCACCACGATGATCATGAAGTTATGGCCATGACACGCCGTCGAGCCTTGCCATAAGTTCATGATCACCGCGGTACGGCGGGTGGGGTCAGAGGCGGGCGAGGTCGGCGGCGCCGACGAGGCCGGCGACGTTGCCCATCTTGGCGGCGCGGAGTTCGGCCACCGGGAGGCGGCCTCGCTGGGCGAGGCTGTCCAGGTAGGACTGGCGGGCCGGGGTCATCAGGAGGTCGCCGGCGTCGATGACGCCGCCGCCCACCACGAGGACCTGCGGGTCCAGGATCTGGACCAGGTCGGCCAGGCCCTGGCCGAGCCAGTAGCCGATCTGGCTGAAGGCGTCGATCGCGACCTCGTCGCCGGCCTGGGCCGCCGAGGTGACGATCGGGCCGGTGATGTTCTCGACCTTGCCGTCCGCCTTGCCCAGCAGCAGCGCCGCCCGCTCCGGCTCGGCCTGCGCACCCGCGCGGGCGAACCGGACCAGGGCGTTGCCGCTGGCGTACTGCTCGATGCAGCCGTGCCGGCCGCACCCGCACACGTGCCCGTCGGGCACGGCGAGCATGTGGCCGATCTCGGCCGCGATGCCGTGCGCGCCGCGCACGAGACCGCCGCCGAGCACGATGCCGCCGCCGATGCCGGTGCCGACGGTGAACATCACCATCGAGTCCTCGGCGTCGGCCGCCGCGCCGTAGCGGAACTCCGCCCACGCCGCCACGTTCGCGTCGTTCTCCACCACCACGGGCAGGTTCACCGCCTTGGCGACGTAGTCCCGCAGCGGCTCGTCGCGCCAGGCCAGGTTCGGTGCGAACAGCACCGTCGACCGGGTCGCGTCAATCCATCCGGCGGCGCCGATGCCGACCGCGTCCACCTTGTGCTCGGCGGACAGATCCTTCACCACATCGATGATCACGTCCCGGGTCGCGGCTACGTCGCCGGCCGGGGTATCGCGACGACATGTCGCGATCACGGTGCCGTCAGGATCGACCACACCGCCGAGCACTTTCGTGCCACCGATGTCCACGCCGATGGTGAGTGCCACGGCCGAACCCTTTCTTGCTGGGCTTGCCGGCGGTGACGCTTTTGGGGAGCCCACGCCGTTCTACTGGGCAACACCCTAACGCCGGAAGTACCGCCGCCGAGCGTCGCCCGCCGAAGATCGGTCTCACAACTCCGGCGGCGGGTGCGGCTCCGCCTTCCGGACGGCCTTTTTTGCAGCCTTAACCCGTCCGGGTGACGCGGAGGTTTCCGACTCGGGAACAGCCTGTGTCGGGTTAGTGACAACTTTCTTGACGATCTTCTTGACCGCTTTCTTGGCCGTCGGCCGTGCCGCCGGGGCCTCCCCCGTCGCGTCGCCCTCGGCGGCGGCCTCGGCGTCCGCGGACGGCGCGCCCGGGTGGGCCGTGGCGTCGCGCCAGGCGGCGTCGCCGGGCCGGTGTGTGGACACGCTGCGCAGGAAGCTGGCCAGGCCGGCGGCCAGGTCGCCGGCCCCGGTCGCGACCCGCTCCACCAGTTCCGGATCGGGGTCGCGCACGGCCGCGATCACCTTGCAGAGTGGACACACACAGCACTCGGGCGAACCCGTGGCCAGGTGCGGGTTGGCGTTGGCGGCCAGCGTCGCGGCGGCGAGCACCGCCGCCACCAGCCGCTCCGCCTCCTCTCGGGCCGTGCCCGGTGAGATGTCCATGCTCAGGCCGCCTCGACCTGCTTCTTGAGCTCCTTCAGAGCGGTATCCATGATCGCCTTCTCGGCCTTCTTCTTGAACATGCCCAGCATGCCGATCGAGAGGTCCACCGACAGCGTGTAGGTCACCGTGCAGGTGCCGTCGCCGTTGTCGGTGATGTCATAGGACCCGTCCTGCGCCTTCTGCATCTTGGACGGTGCGACCAGGTGCCACTCGATCCGCGAGATGTCCTCGGCGTAGTCGTAGTGCAGCGTGTACTCGTCCTGCACGATGCCCGCGTCGATGACGAAGCGCACGGTGGCCGGATAGCCGTCCTCGTACTCCTCGAGCACCTCAGCGGCCTTGATGGCCTGGGTCCACCGGGGATACGAGGGGTAGTCGCAGATGACCTCGGCGATACGGGCCGGGTCCGCGTTGATCACGATCGACTGGGAGGAGGAATCCGCCATGAACAGCAGGCTACCCGTACCGGTCGGGGCCGGGCCGACCCGCCACGACGGCGCGATGGCAACCCGTCGGAACAGGGACAGCGTTTGCAGAGAGCCCGGGACGACGTTCTACAGTGCCGGGGGCGGCAGCGGCACCTGCCGCCGGGCGGCGCGAAGGCGCCAGGTGCCCGAACGAGCAGCTCAAGGAGCACGTGGTGCGGCAGTTTTCGCAGGCCCCGGCGGTGATCGTCGATGACGTCGACCGCTTGACCGACCCCGTGTGGGACAACGCGGCACAGACACCCCAGCTGGTGCAGTTCTCCCGCCGCGCCGGCTCCGGGTGGGCGGACGTGACCTGCGCCGAGTTCCACGCCGAGGTGGTCGCGCTGGCGCGCGGCCTGGTCGCCGCGGGCGTGCAGCCCGGCGACCGGGTGGCCCTGATGAGCCGCACCCGGTTCGAGTGGACGCTGATCGACTACGCGATCTGGGCCTGCGGCGCGGTGACCGTGCCGATCTACGAGACCTCCAGCACCGAGCAGGTGCAGTGGATCCTGGCCGACTCCGGCGCGGTGGGCTGCTTCACCGAGACCCCGGCGCACACCGCGACGGTCCGCGAGGCCGCGCCCGCGCTGCCCCGGCTCTGGCAGATCGACGGCGGCGACCTGTCCACGCTGGTCACCCGGGGTGAGGGCGTCGACGCGGCCGAGATCGACGTGCGCCGCAAGTCGGGCAGCGCCGACGACCCGGCGACCATCGTCTACACCTCCGGCACCACCGGGCGGCCCAAGGGCTGCGTGCTGACGCACCGCAACATGCTCTCCGACATCGGCAACGCCATCCCGGCCCTGGACATTCTGTTCCAGGAGGGCTCCTCGACGGTGCTGTTCCTGCCGCTGGCGCACGCGTTCGCGCGGCTGCTGCAGATCGGCGTGGTGCAGGGCCGAGTGCGCACCAGCCACACCGCCGACGTGAAGAACCTGGTCGACGACCTGGGCGCGTTCAAGCCGACGTTCCTGCTGAGCGTGCCGCGGGTGTTCGAGAAGGTCTACAACAGCGCCCGGCAGAAGGCGTACGCCGGCGGCAAAGGCGCGATCTTCGACAAGGCCGAGGCCGTCGCGATCGCGTACAGCCAGGCCCTGGAGACGCCCGGCGGCCCCGGCCTGAGCCTGCGGATCAAGCACACCGTCTTCGACAAGCTGGTCTACGGCAAGCTGCGGGCGGCCCTGGGCGGGCGCTGCCACAGCGCGATCTCCGGCGGCGCGCCGCTGGGCGAGCGGCTGGGCCACTTCTTCCGCGGCGTGGGGCTCAACGTGCTGGAGGGCTACGGCCTGACCGAGACCTCGCCCGCGATCACCTTCAACCGGGCGGGCTCGCAGAAGATCGGCACGGTCGGCCAGCCGCTGCCCGGGGTGACCATCGCCATCGCCGACGACGGCGAGATCCTGGCCCGCGGCGAGGTCATCTTCCCCGGGTACTGGAACAACCCCGCGGCCACCGCGGAGGCGATCGACGCCGACGGCTGGTTCCACACCGGAGATCTGGGCTCGCTCGACGACGACGGCTTCCTGCGCATCACCGGGCGCAAGAAGGAGATCATCGTGACGGCGGGCGGCAAGAACGTCGCGCCCGCCGTGCTGGAGGACCGGGTCCGCGCCCACGCGCTGGTCAGCCAGTGCATGGTGGTCGGCGACCGGCAGCCGTTCATCGCCGCGCTGGTGACCATCGACCCCGAGGCGCTGCCGGGCTGGCTGTCCGGACGCGACCGTCCGGACACGCCCGTTTCGTCGCTGGTCGACGACGCCGACCTGCGCGCCGAGATCCAGGCCGCGATCGCCGAGGCCAACAAGGCGGTCTCGGCGGCCGAAGGCATTAAGGTCTTCACGATCCTGCCCCGTGACTTCACCGAGGCAACCGGAGAGCTGACCCCGTCGCTGAAGGTCAAGCGCGCGGTCGTGATGAAGGAGTACGCGGAGGAGATCGATGCCATCTACCGCCGCTGAGCGCCCGAAGCGCCGCCTGCTGCGGCGCGTCCCGGCCTCACAGCTGATCGCGGTCGCCGTTCGCGGCACCATGCTCCTGCTGGTGGGCGTGCTGATCATGGCCGCCACCAAGGACTGGTCGGAGCTGCGCTGGGTCGCCCTGCTGGCGCTGGCCGGGCTGCCGGGCGTGCTCACGCCCCGGCACAACGTGCTCGCCCCGCTGGGCCGGTTCGCCGAGACCGTGCTGGTCGGCCTGGGCGCGAGCGCCGTCGCGCTGGCCGCCGACCAGATGTACTCGCTGTCCGACGGAGCGGGGGCCTCGGCGATCCTGCCGTACCTGGCCGTGCCGATCACCGCGGCGATGCTCAACCACCGCCCGCTGGAGTCGGCCGGGCTGCTCAGCGCGGCCGCGCTGACGCTGACGGTGGCGGGCTGGCTGACGGTGCTGCCCGACGGCACCCGGCAGCTCAGCCACTTCGGCTACCTGGCGGCCTGCGCCCAGTGGCTGATCCTGGCCGCGGTCGGCACCATCACCACCGGCGCGATGCAGCGGGCCGCGCTGATCCGCCGCACGCCCCAGCCGTACGCCGAGGCGACCCGCCTGCTCACCCAGCTGCGCCAGGTGGCCCGGCAGCTGCCCGGTGCGACCCTGGACCCGGGCAGCATCGCCGAGCACCTGCTGGAGGAGCTCCGCCCGATCGGGCGGCCGCAGCGGGCCGCGGTGCTCGCGGCCAGCGGCGCGGGCCGCCTGGTGGTGCTCGCCCAGTTCGGGGTCGAGGCCGACGACACCTCGACCCGGGCGGCCTGGGAGACCAGCCTCGACGCGGACTCGGCCATCGCCGACGCCTGGGCCAGCCAGCAGCCGCAGATCTCCGGGCGCTCCCAGCTGCGCTCCTTCGACCAGACCGGCCCGGTCTCGGCCGTGGTCGTGCCGCTGATCGCCGGCGTGCGCACGGTGGGCCTGGTGGCCTTGGAGCGCGACGGCACCAACGGCTACCCGCCGGCGCTGACCGGCCGGATCGTCTCCGCGGCCACCCCGGCGGCACTGCGGCTGGAGGCCGCGCTGCTGTTCGAGGAGGTGCGCTCGATAGCCACCAACGAGGAGCGCCAGCGGCTGGCCCGCGAGATCCACGACGGGGTCGCCCAGGAACTCGTGATGATCGGGTACGGCGTGGACAACGCGCAGGCCACGCTGCCCGAGGAGGCCAAGGACACCGCCGAGGAGCTGCGGGTGCTCCGGGCCGAGATCACCCGGGTGATCACCGAGCTGCGGCTGAGCCTGTTCGAGCTGCGCAGCGAGGTGGACCGGCACGGCGGGCTCACCGCCGCCATCGCCGAGTTCGCCCGCATCTCGGGCAACCAGGCCGGGCTGAAGGTGAACCTGTCGCTGGACGAGGCGGGCCGGCTGCCCGCCTCGATCGAGTCGGAACTGCTGCGGATCGCCCAGGAGGCGATCACCAACGCCCGAAAGCATGCGAATGCCGCGAACCTGTGGGTGACCTGCACCGTCGACCCGCCGTACGGCCTGATAGAAGTGTCCGACGACGGTCGGGGCATACCCGATGAGCGTACCGACGGACGCTACGGTCTTGCGATCATGGCGGAGAGGGCGGAACGTATCCGGGGCCGACTCGAGATCAGGCCTCGGGACCCGGTGGGGACGACCGTCGCCGTGGTCGTGGGCGGTTCCTCTCGACAAGAGGGCCGGGCGACGCGATAACGTGTGTCACCCGCACAGCCAGAGCGCGGGTGCCAGAAGGGGAGAAAAGCGGGCATGTCAACCAGTACTGTGCCGACAGGGCGCACCAAAGTCCTGCTCGTCGACGATCATGACCTGATCCGCAAGGGGCTTCGCCACGCCTTCGAGCGGGACCGCCAGTTCGAGGTCGTCGGCGAGGCGAGCACCGCCGCCGAGGCCGTACGCCAGGCCGGCGCCCTGCACCCCGACGTCGTGATCATGGACCTCCGCCTGCCCGACGGCAGCGGCCTGGAGGCCACCCGCACGCTGCGCAAGTCCAGCTCGACGATGGGCATCGTGGTGCTCACCATGTACGCGGGCGACGACCAGCTCTTCGGCGCGCTGGAGGCCGGCGCGAGCGCGTTCGTGCCCAAGACCGCCCCGGCCGACGAGGTCGTCGCGGCGGCCCGCCACGCGGCCAGCGCCCCCAGCGCGTTCACCGCCGCCGACCTGGCCGAGGCGATGAAGCGCCGGCTCACCCCGAGCGGCCCGCAGCTGAGCCCGCGCGAGGGCCAGGTGCTCAAGCTGCTCGCCGAGGGCATGAGCGTGTCCGGCATCGCCAAGCAGCTGTTCGTCAGCGAGTCGACCGCCAAGACGCACATCTCGAAGCTGTACGAGAAGCTGGGCGCCGCCAACCGCGCCCAGGCCCTGATGACCGCGCTGCGCCTCGGCCTGCTGCAGGCGCCCGACGCCCCGAACCTGTCCTGATGGGCAGGCACGCGCACGCCAGCGGTGACGAGCTGCTCACCGACTGGCGGACCGACCGGCTGGGTGCTGCCCGGCGCGGCGACAACCCCCTCGTCATGGCCAAGCTCAACAGCGGCTACGCCGTCTTCGGCGACACGCAGCACCTGCCGGGTTACTGCGTGCTGCTGTCCGACGTGGACAACGCCGACCACCTCACCGACCTGACCCGCACCCAGCGGGCGGACTTCCTGGCCGACATGGGCCTGCTCGGTGAGGCCGTCTTCGCCGCCTGCAACGGTTTCGACCCCGCGTTCCGCCGGCTCAACTACGAGATCCTCGGCAACTCGCTGCATCACCTGCACGCGCACATCCACCCCCGCTACTCGTGGGAGGCGCGCGAGTTCCGCGACGCTCCCGTGTGGCGGTACCCGAACGAGGTGCGTTTCGCCGAGGAGCACGACACCCTCGTCTCACCGAAGGCGGAGGAGTACGACCAGCTCCGCGAGGCCATCACGGCCGAACTGGCCAGGCTGGCCTGAGCCGACACACCCGAAGGGGGTCCGACCGCGGTGCGGTCGGACCCCCTTCGCATGTTCGGCATGTTTGATCCGGCACCCAGCGGGCAGGGAACTATGGGACATTAGCGGAGGATCCCGCTGAGGGGCGGTGAGCCCGATGGGCGAGAAGGTGCACCAGCACGTCTTCACCCGTGCCGACCGCGCGCGGTACCGGGAGAAGGTCCGCCGGTGCCTGGACGTGTTCGCGCTGATGCTGGGCGAGTCGCAGTTCGAGTTCGAGCGCCCGCTCACCGGGCTGGAGATCGAGCTGAACCTCGTCGACGAGCAGGGCCTCCCGTCGATGCGCAACGCCGACGTGCTCGCCGCCATCGCCGACCCGGCGTTCGTCACCGAACTCGGCCAGTTCAACATCGAGATCAACATTCCGCCGCGGGAGCTCGCCGGGGGCGGGCTGAGCGCGTACGAGGACCAGATCCGGGCGAGCCTGAACGCCGCCGACGGCAAGGCGCGCACCGTCGGCGCGCACACCGCCATGATCGGCATCCTGCCGACGCTGAAGCCGGAGCACCTGACCCAGGCCTCGCTGTCGGCCAACCCCCGCTACGCGCTGATCAACGAGCAGGTGTTCGCGGCGCGCGGCGAGGACCTGCGGATCAGCATCGACGGGCCGGACCCGCTCACCGTCACCGCCGACACCATCGCCCCCGAGGCCGCGTGCACCAGCGCCCAGCTGCACCTGCAGGTCAGCCCGGCGCAGTTCGGGGCGTACTGGAACGCCGCCCAGGCCATCGCGGGCGTGCAGCTGGCCATCGCCGCCAACTCGCCCTTCCTGTTCGGCCACGAGCTGTGGCACGAGACCCGCATCCCGCTGTTCAAGCAGGCCACCGACACCCGCCCCGAAGAGATCAAGACCCAGGGGGTACGCCCCCGCGTCTGGTTCGGCGAGCGCTGGATCACCTCGGTGTTCGACCTGTTCGAGGAGAACGTGCGCTACTTCCCCGCGCTGCTGCCGATCTGCACCGAGGACGACCCCGCCGACCAGCTCGCCGGCGGCGAGGTGCCCGAGCTGACCGAGCTGCGCCTGCACAACGGCACCATCTACCGCTGGAACCGCCCGGTGTACGACGTCGCCGACGGCATGCCGCACGTACGGGTGGAGAACCGGGTGCTGCCCGCCGGCCCCACCGTCGTCGACATCATGGCCAACGCGGCGTTCTGGTTCGGCCTGGTGCGCACCCTGGCCGAGGGCGGCCTGCCGGTGTGGTCCCGGATGCCGTTCCGGCAGGCCGACGAGAACTTCTACACCGGCGCGCGGCAGGGCATCGGCGCGCACCTGTTCTGGCCGGACCTCGGCTACGTGAGCGCGTACGAGCTGGTGCTGCGGCGGCTGCTGCCGCTGGCCCACCAGGGGCTGGAGAGCTGGGGTGTCGACTCGCGCGAGCGCGACCGGCTGCTGGGCGTGATCGAGCAGCGCTGCCTGCTCCGCCGCAACGGCGCGACCTGGCAGATCGACACCGTGCACCGGCTGGAGCGCAAGGGGCTGGACCGGCCGGAGGCGCTGCGCGAGATGCTGCTGCGTTACATGCGCCACATGCACGAGAACATCCCCGTGCACGAGTGGCCCCGCGAGGACTGAACCGCGCCGCAACCGGTCACGTTTCGAGAAGCGCCCTGCTCACGTGGTCACTTAGTGTGACGGACGTAGACGTCACCACGACCTCAGGAGTAACGATGACCGGCTCGCCAACGCAGGGGATCATGACCGTGCTGCACCCCGTGTCCGATCTCGCCGCGGCCAAGACGGTGTACTCGGCGCTGCTCGGCGTGGAGCCGACCGCCGATTCGCCATACTATGTCGGTTTCGACGCTGCCGGGCAGCACATCGGCCTGGTGCCGGGCGGCGGGCCCCAGGGCATGACCTCGCCGGTGGCCTATTGGCACGTGGCCGACATCGAGGCCAAACTGGCCGAGGTGACCGCCGCGGGAGCCACGCTCAAGGAGGCCGCACACGACGTGGGCGGCGGCCGCCTGGTGGCCACCGTCACCGACCCCGACGGCAATGTGCTCGGGCTGCTCCAGGACAGCTGAGCACGTCAAGAGAACGTCAGCCGCAGGCCGTAGGGTCTGCGGCTGAGGATTGTCCGGCGCACCGCTCGCCGCCGGTGGGATCGAGCCCGGTGCACCGGCACAGGCCGCGTTCGCGACCCGCCCCCTGACCAGATGGAGACACGATGAGCAAGGCCAAGAAGGCGGACACGCCGTCTGAGCTGCACGCCGCGGACAGCCACGACCTGATCCGCGTGCACGGCGCCCGCGTGAACAACCTCAAGGACGTCAGCGTCGAGCTGCCCAAGCGCCGGCTCACGGTGTTCACCGGCGTGTCCGGCTCGGGCAAGAGCTCGCTGGTCTTCGGCACGATCGCCGCCGAGTCGCAGCGGATGATCAACGAGACCTACAGCACGTTCGTGCAGGGCTTCATGCCGACGCTGGCCCGCCCCGACGTGGACGTGCTCGACGGCCTGACCACCGCCATCATCGTCGACCAGGAGCGCATGGGGGCCAACGTCCGCTCCACGGTCGGCACCGCCACCGACGCCAACGCGATGCTGCGCATCCTGTTCAGCCGGCTCGGCAAGCCGCACATCGGCTCCCCGCAGGCGTTCTCCTTCAACGTCGCCTCGATCAGCGGCGCGGGCGCGGTGACGATCGAGAAGGGCGGCACCACCACCAAGGAGCGGCGCAGCTTCAGCATCACCGGCGGCATGTGCCCGCGCTGCGAGGGCATGGGCCGGGTCAGCGACTTCGACCTGTCGGCGATGTACGACGACAGCAAGTCACTCAACGAGGGCGCGCTGACCATCCCCGGCTACAGCATGGAGGGCTGGTTCGGCCGCATCTTCAGCGGCTCCGGCTTCTTCGACATGGACAAGCCCATCCGCAAGTACACCAAGAAGGAACTGCACGACCTGCTCCACAAGGAGCCGACGAAGATCAAGGTCGAGGGCATCAACCTGACGTACGAGGGCCTGATCCCGAAGATCCAGAAGTCGATGCTGTCCAAGGACGTCGAGGCGATGCAGCCGCACATCCGCGCCTTCGTGGAGCGGGTGATCACGTTCGGCACCTGCCCCGACTGCGGCGGCACCCGGCTGAGCGAGGCGGCCCGGTCCTCGAAGATCGGCAAGGTCAACATCGCCGACGCGTGCGCGATGCAGATCAGCGACCTGGCCGACTGGGTGCGCGGCCTCGACGAGCCGTCGGTGGCCCCGCTGCTGGAGAAGCTGCAGCACACCCTGGACTCGTTCGTGGAGATCGGCCTGGGCTACCTCTCCCTCGACCGGCCCGCGGGCACCCTGTCGGGCGGCGAGGCGCAGCGCACCAAGATGATCCGCCACCTCGGCTCCTCCCTGACCGACGTCACGTACGTCTTCGACGAGCCGACCATCGGCCTGCACCCGCACGACATCCAGCGGATGAACGGCCTGCTGCTGCGCCTGCGCGACAAGGGCAACACGGTGCTCGTGGTCGAGCACAAGCCGGAGGCGATCGCGATCGCCGACCACGTCGTCGACCTCGGCCCCGGCGCGGGCACCGGGGGCGGCACGGTCTGCTTCGAGGGCACCGTGGACGAACTGCGGGCCAGCGACACCCTCACCGGCCGCCACCTCGACGACCGGTCCAAGCTCAAGGACAAGGTGCGCTCGTCCACCGGCAAGCTCGCGATCCGCGGCGCGAAGGCGAACAACCTGCGCGACGTCGACGTCGACATCCCGCTCGGGGTGCTGACCGTGATCACGGGTGTCGCCGGCTCCGGCAAGAGCTCGCTGGTGCACGGCTCCATCCCGGACGACGCGGGCGTGGTGTCGATCGACCAGGGCGCGATCCGCGGCTCGCGGCGCAGCAACCCGGCGACGTACACGGGCCTGCTGGAGCCGATCCGCAAGGCGTTCGCGAAGGCCAACGGCGTGAAGCCGGCCCTGTTCAGCGCCAACTCCGAGGGCGCCTGCCCCACCTGCAACGGCGCGGGCGTCATCTACACCGACCTGGCGATCATGGCCGGGGTCGCGACCGTCTGCGAGGAGTGCGAGGGCAAGCGGTTCGACGCTTCGGTCCTGGAGTACCGCTTCGGCGGCCGGGACATCAGCGAGGTGCTCGCGATGTCGGTGACCGAGGCCGAGCAGTTCTTCGCCGCGGGCGACGCGCGCACCCCGGCGGCGCACGCCATCCTGGCCCGGCTCGTCGACGTCGGGCTCGGCTACCTCAGCCTGGGCCAGCCGCTGACCACACTGTCCGGCGGCGAGCGCCAGCGGCTCAAACTCGCCACCCACATGGCCGAGAAGGGCGGGGTGTACGTGCTCGACGAGCCGACCACCGGCCTGCACCTGGCCGACGTGGAGCACCTGCTGAGCCTGCTCGACCGGATCGTCGACTCGGGCAAGTCGGTCATCGTCATCGAGCACCACCAGGCGGTCATGGCCCACGCCGACTGGATCATCGACCTCGGCCCCGGCGCGGGCCACGACGGCGGCAAGATCGTCTTCGAGGGCACCCCCGCCGACCTCGTCGCCGCCCGCTCCACCCTCACCGGCCAGCACCTCGCGGAGTACGTCTCCGCCTGACCCCGCCTGCACGGGACCGGCCGGGTGGGCCGCTCCCGTCGCCAGCGGCCGGCCGCCCGCGCCTGCTCGTGCGGGCGGCCGCCCGACCGGCGACCGCCCTTGATCGTTCGACTTGCCTGGCACCTGTGCGTATCTTGACCCGCCATTCGCCCACCTGCCTGGCAAGTCGAACGATCACGGTGCGTGACGTCCCCGGCTCACCCGTTCTCGGCGCTCGGCGACCCTGTCCGGGCCGGACACGCCCGGTCACGTTCGCTGGCGACCATGCGCAGCGTCAGGAGTCGGACCCGCGGAGCAGGTCGCGCAGGCGGCGGGCCTGGAGGTCCCAGCCCCACTCCTGCTCGACCCAGGCGCGGCCGGCCGCGCCCATCTTGGCCCGCAGGGCCTCGTCGGACAGCAGCTCGACCAGGCGGGCGGCCAGCGTCTCCACGTCGCGGCCGGGCACCACGAAGCCCGTCTCGCCCTCGCGGACCGCGTCCGGCGCACCGCCGGAGTCGCCGGCGATCACCGGCAGGCCCACCGCGGACGCCTCCAGGTAGACGATGCCGAGCCCCTCCACGTCCAGGCCGCGGTTGCGGGTGCGGCACGGCATCGCGAAGACGTCCCCCGCTGCGTAGTGCATGGGCAGGTCCGACCACGGCACCGAGCCGGTCAGCACCACATGGTCGGCCACGTCGAGTTCGCGGGCCAGCCGCTGCACGGTGGGCCGGTGCGGTCCCCCGCCGACGAGCAGCAGCGCCGCGTCCGGGATCGCCTTGCGGACCAGGGGCAGCGCGCGTACCAGCGTGTCCTGGCCCTTGCGCGGCACCAGCCGGGACACGCACACGATCACCGGCCGGCCGGTGAGCCCGTGCCTGGCCCGCACGCTCGCGCCGTCCACGTCGGGGTGGTACATCGTCGAGTCCACGCCCGGGGCGAGCCGCTGCAGGCGGGTCCGCTCCCCCAGCGCCTTCGCCAGCCGCACCCGCTGGTACTCGCCGAGGTAGGTGAGCACGTCGTTGCCGTCGGCGATCCGGCGCAGGGCGCTGCGGGCAGCCGGCAGCGCCGCCCAGCCGATCTCGTGCCCGTGCGTGATGCCCACGGCCCGGCGCACGCCCGCCCGCTTGCGCAGACCCTGTGCCAGCAGCCCGAGCGGCGCGGCCGCGCCGAACCAGACCCGGTCGCAGCCCTCCGCCCGGGCCAGCTCGGCCACCCGCCGCGCCACCCGCGGCGTGGGCAGCAGCACCCCGGTCCGGTCCCGGACCACCGGGTACGGCTGCTCGGCGTCGAACTGCTTCGGGTCGCGCCAGGTCGAGGCGTAGACGACGAGCTCGCCGTCGGGCTGGCGGATCGCGAGGTTGTGCAGGAACTGCTGGATGCCCCCGGGGCGGGGCGGGAAGTCGTTGGTCACCAGCAGCGTACGCATCCGCGCAGCCTACCGGGCGTGTGATCCCCGCCCGGCAACGCCGAGATCGCGGTTTGGCGTCACCATGTGCCGGTCAGCGCCCGCGCGCGAAGGCCCGCGCCGCCGCCATGCGTTCCACGGTGGTCGGGTGGCTGCCGAACAGAGCCTGCTCCCAGGCGGGCGGATCGGGGTCACCGAGGTTGACCAGGGACAGCCGGCCCTGCATCTGCTCGAAGCCGGCCGGGTCGCCGGTCAGCTCCAGCGCGTGCTCATCGGCCCGCGCCTCGATCAGCCGCGACACGTACGCCTGCGCCGGCCCCGCCAGCAGCCCGCCGACCGTGGCGATGGCCAGCAGCAGCCCGATCGCCCGCGGCTCGGCGATCGACTCGACCCCGGCCCGGTGCAGCAGCCATGTCCACGCCCCCAGCAGATACAGGCCGACCACGAAGATCGCCGCGCCGAGCGCGCCGATGACCGTGCCGATCACCACGTCCCCGCGTTTGGCGTGCCCCAGCTCGTGCGCGGCGACCGCGACCACCTCCGCCTGCGGGGCCTCCCGCAGCAGCGTGTCGTAGACCACGATGCGCCGGGTCGGCCCGATGCCGCTGACGTACGCGTTGAGCGCGGTGGTGCGCCGGGACGCGTCGGCGACCAGCACGTCGCGCACCGGCACCCCGTCGCGCCGGGCCAGGTCCATCAGCTCGGTGCGCAGCGGCCCGTCGGCCATCGGCGTGAACTTGTTGAACACCGGCTCGACCAGCACCGGGAACACGAAGCTGAGCAGCACCACCAGCACCGCCGCGCCGACCGCGCCGACCGCCCACCACCAGTTCGGCAGGAACCGGGTCAGGGTGTAGAAGCCGAGCAGCGCGATCGCGCCGAGCACCGCCGCGACGGCGTACCCCTTGAGCAGGTCGACGGCCCAGCCGCCCCAGCCCTGGGTGGACAGCCCGTAGCGCACCGCCACGGTGTGCCGCCACGCCGCGAACGGCAGCGTGATCAGATCCGCGACCAGCAGCACCAGCAGCCCGCCGCCGAGCACCTTGGCGATCCACGGCCCGGGGACCAGCCCCACCAGCCAGGAGCCGAGCGGCGTCAACCCCAGCACGAGCGCCGCCGCCAGCCCGATCAGCATCGCCGGGTAGGTGATCCAGCGCAGTTCGCCGCGCAGCTCTCGGGCCTTGGCGACCCGGTCGGCGGGCAGCTCGGCCAGCGCGGCGAGCTGGTCGGCCCGGGGCGCGGGCGGCCGGTGCCACGGCACCAGCACCGCCACGGCCACCGCCAGCGCGGCACATAGGACGATCAACGTCAGCCAGGCCCAGCCCCGCACCGTCATCGCCCGATCCTAAGCCCGGCGGGCGGGTTCAGCTGCGGGTGAGGCGGCGGACCAGGGATTCGGAGTTCATCGGGTACGCGCCGTGGCGGCGTACGCCGTCGGCGACCTCACGGTCGGAGGAGACCACGACGATGGGGCGGCCCGGCGGCTCGGCCCGGACCAGGCGGCGGATCACCTCGTCGGCGGTCTCGCCCTTGCGGGAGAACAGCACCCGCACCCCGCGCGGCGGGGCGGGCAGGCCGTGCACCCGCTCGGCCCCGTCGAAGACCACGGTGACCTCGGCGCCGGTCTGCGCGGCGACCCCGCCCAGGCCGGTGACGAGGCGATTGCGCTGCTGCTCCAGCGACATCTCGGCGAAGCCGCGTTTGGTGACGTTGTAGCCGTCGACCACCAGGTGTGCCTTCGGCAGGGCGAGCAGCTGGGCCAGCCGGGCCGGGTCGTCGGCGTCCTGGGCCCGGTTGGCCGCGGTGGGAGCGCCGGCCATGTCGGCGTACGCCGCGGCCACGGTGTCCCCCGGCAGCACCTTCGCCGGGTCCAGCGCCAGCTCCCGGCGCAGCCCCGCGGCGGCCTGCCCGATGGTCTCCAGCAGCAGCCACAGCCGCGCCTCGTCGACGGCTCGGCTGTCGCGGGCGGCCTGGCGCGCGTCGCCCGCCACCGCCTCGGCGTCGGCCAGTTTCGCGCGCAGCCGGCGCAGCTCGGCCTCGTGGTCGCCGTGCCCCTTGGCGGCCCGGCCCTTCTCGATGGCCAGCAGCTCGCTGGCCCGCTTGAGCTGGGCCTGCGTCTCGCGCAGCGCCTTGCCGCTCGCGCGGGCCTCCTCGCGCACCTGGTTCAGCTCGTCGCGCACCCGGGCCAGCTCGTCGCGCAGCTTGTCGGCCTCGACCCGGGCGACCGCCCGGTCGTGCTCGGCGCGGGCGGCCCGCGTCTCGGCGTCGCGGATGTGCTCGGCGACGGCCGTGCTCTCCGCCTCGGCGGTGACCGCCTGCCCGGCGGCGTCGAGCAGGTCGCGCCAGCCCTCGGGGCGGGCGAGGTAGGCCAGGGCGGCGACCTCGATCGGGTCGGCGGCGGCCGGGGCCATGCCGCCGAGCACCGCCGCGCCCAGCTCGCCCGCATCGGCCAGCACCCGGCCGCTGATCCGCTGCCGGAACACCGCGTCGGCGGTGAGCTGCGCCGCGATCGCCGCGCCGCCCAGCCGAGCCCGGCGGTTGGGCGCGAATTTGGCGACCTTGCGTAGCGCGACGGGCATCTCGTCGTTGGGCAGTGCGGTCAGCACCGCCGCGGCCAGCGCGACCACCCGCTGGCGGATGGGCTCGGGCAGGATCGGCTCGGGCGCGAAGTCAGCCGCCCCCACCGGGTCCCCGGAGGAGGCGTCGAACGAAAGTTCAGCGGCTGACATGGTCCTAGTGTTCCACCGACTTACCGATCTTGTCGCTCAGGTTCGCGGCTCGGCGTCCCCGCCGACCACCCATGTCGTACCGGACGTTTAGCGTCCGGTCTGTGCCGTCCCCGTCCCAGGTGCCGTCCGCGCGCCCCGCCGCGCCCGGTGACCGATTCGAACAGCCGACCCTCGACGGCATGCTGGCCGATCCGCTGCAGCTCGACCTGCGGCACACCACCTTCGTGGTGCTCGACCTGGAGACCACCGGCGGCGCTCCGGACGGCGCGGGCATCACCGAGATCGGCGCGGTCAAGGTGCGCGGAGGCGAGGAGCTGGGCTCGTTCGGCACGCTGATCAACCCCGGGGTGCCGATCCCGCCGTTCATCACCGTGCTGACCGGCATCACCACCGCGATGACTATCGAGGCCCCGCCGATCGAGGCGGTGCTGCCGTCGCTGCTGGAATTCCTGTCCGGCGCGGTCCTGGTCGCGCACAACGCGCCGTACGACACCGGCTTCCTCAAGGCGGCGTGCGCGGCGCACGGCTACCGCTGGCCGAATCCGCGGGTCGTGGACACCGTGGCGCTGGCCCGGCGGGTGCTCCTGCGCGACGAGGTGCCCAACAACAAGCTGGGCACGCTCGCGGCGTACTTCCGGGTAGGCGACCAGCCCAACCACCGGGCCATGGACGACGCGCGGGCCACGGTCGGGGTGCTGCACGCGCTGATAGCCCGGCTCGGCGGGCACCGGGTGCACACGCTCGGCGACACCATCGAGTTCGTCAAGGCGGTCGCGCCGGTGCAGCGGGCCAAGAAGCACCTGGCCGAGAACCTGCCGCACGCGCCCGGGGTCTACCTGTTCCGGGCCGCCGACGACCGCCCGCTGTACGTCGGCACCTCCAACGACATCGCGACCCGGGTCCGCAGCTACTTCACCGCCGCCGAGCGCCGGGCCCGGATCAAGGAGATGCTCGGCGCGGCGGTGCGGGTGGACGCCGTCGAGTGCGCCCACGCCCTGGAGGCACAGGTACGCGAGCTGCGGCTGATCGCGGCGCACGCGCCGCCGTACAACCGGCGCTCCAAGCACCCGGAGCGGGTGCAGTGGCTGAAGCTGACCGCGGAGGCCTTCCCCCGGCTGTCCGTCGTCCGACAGCTCACCGCCGATGGCGCGTCCTATCTCGGGCCGTTCGCCGGGCGGGCGGCCGCCCAGGCGGCGGTGGACGCGATCCACGAGGCGCTGCCGCTGCGGCAGTGCACGCCGAAGCTGTCGCCCCGCAAGGCCTCCCCCGCCTGCGCGCTCGCCGAACTCGGCAAGTGCCCGGCCCCCTGCCAGCTCTCCATCAGCGTCGAGGAGTACGACGCGCAGGCCGCCGCGCCGCTGCGGGCCGCGTTCGACGGTGACCCGGACGCGGTGGTGGACCCGCTGCTGGCCCGCATCCGCAAGCTGTCCGACGCCCAGCGCTACGAGGACGCGGCGGCGGTGCGCGACCGGCTCGCCGTGTTCCTGCGCGCGGCGGTGCGCATGCAGCGCCTGGCCGCGCTCACGTCGATCGAGGAGTTGATCGCGGCCCGGCGCACCGAGCGCAACGCGTGGGAGATCGCGATCGTGCGACGGGGGCGGCTGGCCGCCGCGGCGACCGCTGAGCCGGGTGTCCACCCGCGACGGACACTCGACGTGCTGCGGCCGACCGCCGAGACGGTGCTCGCCGCGCCCGGCCCGACGCCGGCGGCCACCCCGGAGGAGACCGAACGCATCCTCGACTGGCTGGAACGGCCCGAGACGCGTCTGGTGGAGGCCACCTCGGGCTGGGCGTCCCCGGCCCGCGGCGCGGCGCGCTGGAAGATGCTCCTCCAGGCGAGCCGGCCCTAGGCGACCGCGGTTGCGGGCCGCTCGGTGACATCCGGAGCGAATGCGGAGGATGTCACCGATCAAGGCCGCAGAGCGGTCGCCGGAAAGTACAGTCCGTTCGGCCATTACTTGACCGAACGCATGAAAGGTCTTGACCATTCGGCCACGACGTTCGTTACTAGGCTATGGAGCGATATCCAGAGATCTCTCGGAAGTGGGCAGTCGTGACGGGGCGTCGAGGCCTCGTACGCGCCGCGCGACGCTCCACCTCCACGCGGTGAGGGGGGTGTCCTCAGTGGACGCGGAAGCCGCCACGGTGGCGACGGGGATTCCGGTAACCGGCCGGGCCGGGGAGAGCATGCTCACCACCCGGCTGCGGGCGATGCTCAGCTGGCCGAACATGCGCGAGCGGGCGCCGGTGCCCGCCGATCCGGTCACCGCACTGATCAAGGCGCACCACCAGGTGCACTCCGGCTCCGACGTCGCCCTGCTGCGCCGCGCCTACCTGGTCGCCGAGCGCATGCACCGCGGCCAGATGCGCAAGAGCGGCGACCCGTACATCACGCACCCGCTGGCCGTCGCGGAGATCCTGGCCCACCTGGGCATGGACGGCACCACCCTGGCCGCGGCGCTGCTGCACGACACGGTCGAGGACACCAGCTACACCCTGGCCCAGCTGCGCGCGGACTTCGGACCGGACGTCGCACACCTGGTCGACGGGGTCACCAAGTTCGACAAGGCGCACTTCGGCGCACGCGCGGAGGCCGAGACCATCCGCAAGATGATCGTCGCCGCGGGGCAGGACATCCGGGTGCTCGTCATCAAGCTCGCCGACCGGCTGCACAACATGCAGACCCTCGACGCCCGCTCGGCGGCCTCACGCGCCCGCATCGCCGGCGCGACCCGCGAGGTGCTGGTGCCGCTGTGCGACCGGCTCGGCATCCAGGCACTCAAGCGCGAGCTGGAAGACAAGGTGCTGCTCTTCCTCGACCCGGAGGAGTACGAGCGCATCGACGGCATGGTGTCCAACCGGCCGGACTGGAACGACTACGTGCAGAACCTGGTCGCCCTGGGCCGGGGCGCGCTGCGCCGGGAGAAGCTCGACGGCCGGGTCAAGCCGCGCCCCCGGCACTACTACTCGATCTGGAAGGACACCCAGCAGGCGGGCAGCCCGGTCCCGATGGACCTGCCCCGCATCGTGGTGATCCTCGACGGCGACGACCCGGACTGCTACGCCGCCCTGTGCGCGGTGCACCAGCAGTGGAAGCCCATCCCCGGCAGGTTCAAGGACTTCATCGCCGCACCCAAGAACAACCTCTACCGCTCGCTGCACACCACGGTGCTCGGCCCCGGCGACCAGATGGTCGAGGTGCTCATCCGCACCGAGCAGATGCACCGCGCGGTGGAGTACGGCGTGGTCGCCCCGTTCCGCTACCCGGCCCGCCAGTCGCGGCGCAGCACCGCGCTGAGCATGTTCAACCCGGTGCGCACCGCGGCCCGCGAGGTCGTGCCCCCGCCCCGCCAGCACGGCGAGCACGCCTGGCTGCGCCGCGCGCTGGACCTGGAGCAGGCCGCCCCGGACGCGGTCCAGTTCGTCGAGACGCTGCGCTGCGACCTGGCCGAGCAGCAGATCCAGGTCTTCGCCTGGGGACGCCAGCTGCTGCTGCCCGCGGGCGCGAGCCCGGTCGACGTGGCGTACGAGCTGGGCACCCGCACCGGCGACCGCTGCGTCGCGGCGACCGTGAACGGCGTGCTGACCCCGCTCAACGCGGCGCTGACCGACGGCGACGTGGTGGACGTCCTGGTCAGCCGGGCGCGCAACCACCCCGGCCCGCGCCGGGAGTGGCTGGAGTTCGTCAAGTCGCCCAACGCGCGGCTGCGGCTGAGCCGCCGCTTCACCGAGCCGGAGGTCGCCGCGGGCACCGTCAGCGACCGGCTGCAGCTGGGCCGGGCCGCGATCGGGCTGGCCCTGCGCCGGCGGGATCGGGCCCTGGCCGACGAGCAGCGCCTGATCAGCCTCGCCCAGGCGCTGGACTACCCCGACCTCGACACGCTGCTGATCGCCGTCGCCGAGCACCGGGTGTCCGCGGACACCATCGTCGACCAGCTCATCGCCAGCGTCGACAACCAGAACGAGGCGGCCCGCACGCCCCCGGTGAACGTGGTCCCTCCGCGTCGCGACGCCGCTGACACGCCGCCGCGACGCTCGTCGACTAGCCTGGCAAGGTGAAGAACGAGGAGCGAACCGGCGAATCCCCCAGCGCGAACCCCGGCACCCGGGTGAACCGGCGCTCGCCGCTGGGCACGAAGCTCGTCTCCTTCGGCTACGGCGTCTTCTACCGGATCCCGCCGCGCTGGCGCAGCCGCATGGTGAAGCTGGTGACCGCGCGTTATTCGGTGGGCTCGGTGGTGCTCATCTTCGACAGTGAGGCCGCCGGCCCCGAGCGCATCCTGCTGCTGCGCCAGCCTCCGGGACGCGGCTGGACGCTGCCCGCCGGGCTGCTGGAGCGGCGGGAGCCCCCGATCGTCGGGGCATGCCGTGAGGCGGCCGAGGAGACCGGCATCCGGCTCACCATCGACCAGGTCAGCCCCGCGATCCCGAACGCGGTGGTGCATCACCGCGGGCACTGGGTGGACATGGTCTTCACCGCCCGGGTGCCCGCCGCCCGCACCCCGCTCAGTGTGGACGGGGCCGAGGTGTGGGAGGCCCGCTGGCATGCCGTCGACGAGCTGCCGGTGGTGACCCCGGCGACGGCCCGGCTGCTCGGCCACTACGGCATCGGCCCGGAGGCTCACCTGCGCGACAACATGGACGTGGCCCGGTGAGAGCCCCCGACGACGTCTGCGCCGTGGTGCTCGCTGCGGGGCTCGGCACGCGGCTGCGCCCGCTGACCATGCTGCGGCCCAAGGCCCTGGTGCCGGTCGGCAACCAGACGCTGCTGGACCGCACCCTCGACCGGCTGGCCGAGGTCGGGCTGACCGGGCCGGACCGAGCCGCGGTCAACACGCACTGGCTGGCTGGGCAGATCGCCGAGCACGTCGACGGCCGGGTGCGGCTGTCCTTCGAGCCGGAGCCGCTGGGCACCGCCGGGGCGCTGGGCAACCTGCACGGCTGGATCGACGGCAGGGCGGTGCTGGTGCTGAACGCCGACGCGTACGTCGTCGCCGACGCCCCCGAGGACCTGGCCGCACTGCTGTCCGGGTGGGACGGCGAGCGCGTGCGCATGCACGGCGTCAAGGCCGGACTGCCCGACCCGTTCGGCGGCTACAACTTCGCGGGCGCGTCGCTGCTGCCCGCCGCCGACGCCGCGGCCCTACCCGACAAGCCGCGCGAGCTGGTGCGCACCACCTGGCGGCCCGCCGAGCAGGCCGGACGGCTGGACGTGGTCCCCCTGCCCGGCCGCTACCTCGACTGCGGCACCCCCGCCGACTACCTGGACGCCAACCTGGACGCCGCCGGCGGCGGCAACCTGTTCGGCGACGACGTGCAGGTCACCGGCGAGGCGCACGGCAGCGTGCTCGGCGCCGGCTCCCGCGTGCACGGCACCGTCCGCGACTGCGTCCTGTGGCCCGGCGCCACCGTCGCTCCCCACGAGAACCTGCACCGCGTGATCCGAGTCGGCTCCGATCTCACCGTCCCCGCGCCGCACCCGGTACAGTGATCATGAACTTATGGCACGGCTCGCTGGCGTGTCGCGGCCACAACTTCATGATCGACAGACGCACGGCGTGAGGAGCCCACGGTGATCACAGCGATCGTTCTCATCGACTGCGCGACCGACGCGATCCCGGAGGTCGCCGAGGAGCTGGCCAACCTGGAGGGCGTCAGCGAGGTGTACTCCGTCGCGGGCGGCGTGGACCTGATCGCCATCGTGCGGGTGCGCGAGTTCGACCACATCGCCGAGGTCATCGCGGGCGGCATCTCGAAGGTGCCGGGTGTGCTCAACACCGACACGCACATCGCGTTCCGCTCGTACTCCCGGCACGACCTGGAGCAGGCGTTCGCCATCGGCTTCTGAGCAGTGCGGGTGACCCCATCGAGCGGTCCGCGTCACACCTCGCGGTGCTTACTTGCGAGTAACCTCGCGGTCTAGGCTGCTGCCATGCAGCTCACCGTGGACCGTGGCAGCGACCGGCTCGGCGTACAGCTCCACCCCGTACAGGATCCCGACGCTCCCCTGGTCGTGGTCTTCCCCGCGATGGGCGTGCCCGCCGGTTACTACACCCGGTTCGCGCACTCCCTCAACGCGGCCGGCCTCGGCGTCGCGGTCGCCGACCTGCGCGGCACCGGCGACAGCGCGCCCCGCCCCGGCCGGAACAGCCGGTACGGCTACACCGAGCTCGCCGACGACGTCCCCGCGGTGCTGGAGGCCCTCGCGGAGCACCGCGCCGGGCGGCGCACCATCCTGCTCGGACACTCCCTCGGCGGGCAGATCTGCGTGCTGCACCTGGCCCGCGAGGCCGCCCGCGGCACGGGCCACAGCGTTGACGGGCTGGTCCTGATCGCGGTCGGGCTGCCGTACTGGCGGACCTACCCCCGGCAGCGGCTGGGCGTGCTCGCCATGACGCAGTTCGTCAACGCCGTCTCCGCCGTCCTGCGGGTCTGGCCCGGCTGGGGCTTCGGCGGCCGCCAGGCCCGCGGTGTCATCCGGGACTGGGCGCACACCGCCCGCCACGGCGAGTTCCCTGCCCACCTGGGCGTATCGGCGGCGCTGTCCCGGGTGGACCTGCCGGTGCTCGCGATCAGCGTGGACGACGACCAGTACACCCCGCCGGAGACCACCGACCACCTGGTCGCCGCCCTGACCGGCGCGAAAGTCCACCGCGACCACCTCACCACCGCCGACGCGGCCGCGCCCCTGGACCACTTCAAGTGGGTCAAGGCGGGCGCTGCCCTGGCTCCCCGCATCACCGCCTGGCTCCCGATCCGCCACTGACCGTCCACGGCCCCCGCCCCGGCGCGACCGGGCCGGGCGGGTTCCTCACCAAGGTCATTCGACTTGCCAGGCACCTGGGCGATTGCGGGCTCAAGATACGCACGACTGCCAGGCAAGTCGGACGATCATGGAGGCCGGAGTGGCGGGCCGTCAGGCCGTGATGGGCAGGGTGGCGTAGCCGCGGAAGCCGAGGCGGTCGCGGCGGGTGGGGACGCCTGCCGAGCGCAGGTGGGGCAGCTTGTCCAGGAGCAGCGGAAAGGCGATCTGGGCCTCCAGCCGGGCCAGTGGCGCGCCGAGGCAGTAGTGCGCGCCCGCGCCGAAAGACAGCGACGGCACGGACGGGCGGTCGGGCAGGAAGTCGGCCGGCGCGGCGAAGCGGCGCGGATCGCGGCCGGTCGCGGCGAGCACCAGCAGCACCTCCGTGCCCGCGGGCAGCTCCACCCCGGCCAGCTCGGCGTCCTGCCCGGCGTACCGGGAGGTGACCTGCACGGGCGGGTCGAGCCGCAGCATCTCCTCGATGTAGGCCGCGGACAGCGACGGGTCCGCACGCAGCCGGGCCGTGTGCTCCGGCCGGTCGAGCAGCATGGCCAGGCCGTTGCCGAGCAGGTTGGTCGTCGTCTCGAAGCCCGCGACCAGCAGCAGCACCAGGTGTGAGACGAGTTCCGCCCCGCCGATCCGGCCGTCCGCGCCCGCCGCGAGCAGGTCGCTGATCATGTCGTCGCCGGGTTCGCGCTGCCGCCGCGCCAGCAGGTCGACGAAGTACTCGGCCAGCTCGTCGCTCGCGGCGTCGGCGCGGGCCAGCTCCTGCGGGTCACCGGCGAACACCTCCAGGGCCAGGGTCAGGTCCTGCGCCCGCGGCCGGAACCAGTCCCGGTCGGCGACCGGCACCCCGAGCAGGGCGCAGATCACCGACACGGGCAGCGGGTACGCCACCTCGTCCATGAAGTCCACCGGCCCGCCCGCCGCCGCGATCGGCTCGACGAGCTCCTCGGCCAGCGCCGTGACGTCGGCGCGCAGCGCCGCGACCCGGCGGGCGGTGAACGCCGAGCCGGCCAGCCGCCGCAGCCGGGTGTGGTCGGGGGCGTTCTGCCAGAGCATGGTGCGGCTCAGCCACTGCCAGGAGGCGACGGTGCGCCAGCCGGGCATCGCCCGGTCGAGCGCGACGGCGTCGGTGACCCGGAACGAGGCGTCCCGCAGCACCTGGTCGGCTTCGGCGTGCCCGGTGACGACCGCGAACCCGTCGCCCAGCGGCGCCACCGGGCCCGCCGCGCGCAGCCGCTCGTAGTGCGGGTACGGATCGGCCCGGCCCTCGGCCGTCGCCAGTGCCTGCATCGCCGCCAGTGCGTCCTGCATCGCCGCCCCCTGCCCCGCCGTCCTGACGGGAAGACTACGACGCGGGGGCGAGCACACCGCCGAGCCACGTGGCACGGGCCGTGCGGGCTCCTAGTTGGGCATCAGCGACATCGGCCGGCAGCCCGGACCGGTGTGCACCGTCGCGCAGCAGCTCGTCGTCCACTGCCCGTTGAAGACGGCGTGCCGGGCCAGGCCTGTGGCCGCCACGGGCCGGGGTGCCGCCGGTGCGGTCCGCGGGTCGCGCTTGCCCGCGTGGCCTGCTGTGATCATGTGATTGCCTCCTGGAACGAACCGCGCGCCGACGTCTGATGCGCCACGACTATGCCATGGCCGTCCCCAAGATCCGCGGTTGGCGGCGTCGCGGCCCGGGTGACGGTGCCCACCCGGGCACGGAAACGGCGAGGGCGCCCACCTCGGGTGGACGCCCTCGCACCGTGCGGAACCGTTGCCGGATCAGCTCTTGCCGCTCGTGATCTCCTCGCGCGGCTGCTCCTCCTGCTGCGGCGGAGCCGGCTGCTCGATCGGCCGGAAGAAGCCGCGGACGGCCGGACCCAGCGCGCCGAGGCGGTTCATCTTCTTCGGCACCGTCCAGCCGACGTACGGCAGGTCGGTGTGGCCGTGCTCGTCCGGCGCGGCCAGCGGCTGGTGCACCTCGACGAAGCGCCCGTCCGGCAGCCGCTTGATGATGCCGGTCTCGACGCCGTGCGCCAGCACCTCGCGGTCGTGCTGCTGCAGACCCAGGGCGAGGCGGCGGGCGAAGTAGTACGCCAGCGGCGGCAGGATCAGCAGGCCGATGCGGCCGGCCCAGGTCATCGCGTTCAGGCTGATGTGGAACTTGTCGGCGACGATGTCGTTGCCGCCGGAGATCGTCAGCACCAGGTAGAACGCCAGTGCCATGGCGGCCAGACCGGTGCGGTCCGGCACGTCACGCGGGCGCTGGAGCAGGTTGTGCGACGCCTTGTCCTTCTTCCAGCGCGCCTCGATCCACGGATACGCCATGGGCAGCACCGTCAGGATGCCCGGGAGCACCACGGTCGGCCAGAACAGCGGTGGGATGTTGTACCCGAGGAATCTGATGTCCCAGGCGGGCATCAGACGGGTCGAGCCGTCGAGGAACATGACGTACCAGTCGGGCTGGCTGCCCGCGGAGACGACCGCGGCTTCGTACGGGCCGAACAGCCAGATCGGGTTGATCTGGAACAGGCCGCCCATCAGCGCGATGACCGCGAAGACGAGCATGAAGAAGCCGGCCTGCTTGATCGTGTACCGCGGCACGAAGCGCTCGCCGACCACGTTGTTGTTCGTCCGGCCCGGCCCCGGCCACTGGGTGTGCTTCTGGATGAAGACGAGGCCCAGGTGGATGCTGACCAGCGCGAGCAGGATCAGCGGCAGCAGGAAGACGTGCAGGATGTACAGGCGGGACAGGATGATCTCGCCGGGGAACTCGCCGCCGAACAGCGACGTGGTCACCCAGGAGCCGATCACCGGGATGGACAGCATGATCGCCGAGGCGATGCGCAGGCCGGTACCGGACAGCGCGTCGTCGGGCAGCGAGTAGCCGGCGAAGCCCTCGGTGAAGCCCAGCCAGAACATGCTCAGACCGATGATCCAGTTGAGCTCGCGCGGCTTGCGGAACGCGCCGGTCATGAAGATCCGGAACATGTGCACCACGATCGCGGCCATGAACAGCAGCGCCGCCCAGTGGTGCATCTGGCGCATGATCAGGCCGCCGCGCACGTCGAACGACAGGTCCAACGCCGTCTCGTACGCCCGCGACATCTGCACGCCCTGCAGCGGGATGTACGAGCCGTCGTAGTGCACCTCCTGCAGCGAGGGCTCGAAGAACAGCGCGAGGAACGTGCCGGTCAGCAGCAGGATGATGAACGAGAACAGCGCGATCTCGCCGAGCAGGAACGACCAGTGGTCGGGGAACACCTTGTTCAGCATGCCGCGCAGCGGGGTGGCGACGGGCAGCCGGGTGTCCACCTCCTGGGCGGTCTTGCCCGGGAGGGCTTTGAGGTCAACCTTGCGACGCTTCATGGTCAGTCCTTCTCCCAGAACGCCGGCCCGACCGGCACCTTGTAGTCGCCGGTGGCCACGAGGTAGCCCTCCTTGTCCACGCTGATGGGCAGCATGGGCAGGGACCGCGTCGCCGGGCCGAAGATCGGCCGGGCGTTGTCGGTGATGAGGAACTGGGACTGGTGGCACGGGCAGAGCAGGCGGTTGGTCTGCTGCTCGTACAGGCTCGCCGGGCAACCCGCGTGGGTGCAGATCTTCGAGTACGCCACGAAGCTGCTCCAGGTGCTGCCCTGGTTGATCGTGTACAGCTGGCCGTTCAGCTTCGCCGCGTCGTCCTCCCGCAGGTGGATCAGCAGCGTCGGCGAGTCGGCGTGGTGGTTGCTGGCCCCGCCCGGGATGTTCGGGAACACCGTGATCTGGCCGCCGGTGCTCACGTGCTCCGGCCGCACCAGCGTGCCGTCGTCGTGCATCAGCCGGATCGGGTTGGTCGGCGTCGCGCCGGCGAAGCCGGTCTTGAACAGGATGTCCGGGTGGTGCGGGTCCTTGATCAGCGCGCCGATCGGCACCGCCGCGGCCGCCAGCCCCAGCGGGGCCAGGCCCAGCAGCGACCACTTCAGGACCGGCCGCCGGCCCAGGCCCATCTCCTCGCCGACGAACTGCAGCGTGTTGCCGGTGAGCTTCTGCTCCTCCGGTGCCGACGGGCCGTCGTGCCGCTCCTGGATCGCGATCTCGTGCGGGAGCAGCTTCTTGCCCCAGGTGAGGATGCCCAGGCCGACGCCGACCAGGGCCAGGCCCAGGGTCAGGCCGAGGACCGGGGTGTAGTACTTGCTGGCGTGCGGGCCCAGCTCGTACTCCCACGGCCACCAGATGAAGGCGATGACGAACAGGGTCGACATGATGCCGGTGAGCAGGAAGAAGAAGGCGACGATGCGAGTCATGCGCCGCTCGCCCTTCGAGCCCGGCGGGTACTGCGCCTCGTAGTGGACGATCTCCACGCCGTCGCGCCGCGCACCCTCGCGCACGATGTCGAACCGGGTCAGGTTCGGGTTGTCCAGGTCGACGCCCGCGGCGTCGCGCACCTGGGTGTTCGTGTCACTCATGACTTACCCGCAATCCACAGCGCTGCGAAGACCAGTGCCACGACGCCGACCAGGAAGATCGCCAGACCCTCGGTCACGGGGCCGAAACGGCCCAGGCCCCAGCCACCCGGGTCGCTGTCGCTCTTCAGGTTCTGCACGTAGGCGATGATGTCGAACTTGTCCTGCGGCGTCAGTTCGTTGTCACCGAAGACGGGCATGTTCTGCGGGCCGGTCAGCATGGCCGCGTAGATCTGCCGGTCGGTGGCCGGCTCCAGGGTCGGCGCGAACTTGCCGCTGGACAGCGCGCCGCCGCCGCCGGAGAAGGCGTGGCAGGACGAGCAGTTGATCCGGTACAGCTCACCGCCGCGGGCGATGTCGCCCTTGGACGCGAAGTCCTCGCCCTCCGGGAGCTGCGGGCCGCCGCCCAGCTCCTGGATGAAGGCGCCGAGCTGCCGGGCCTGGTCGTTGGTGAACATCGGGTCCTTGCGCTCCGCCTGGGCCTCCTGGCGGGCGGCCGGCATGCGGCCCGTCTCCACCTGGAACTCCACGGCCGCCGAGCCGACGCCGATCAGGCTCGGTCCGCGTCCCTCGACGCCCTGCGCGTTCGCGCCGTGGCAGGAGATGCAGCTCACGTCGTACAGCGCCTTGCCGGCCTCGGCGGCCGGGGTGAGCGGGGCGGCGCCCTGGGCTCCGCCGGGCGCGACGATCGCGTAGATGCCGCCCGCGAAGACCAGCGCGGCGAACATGCGCAGCGCCGAGTTCAGCCGCCGGCGTACCCGGCTGCGCTGCTTGGGCGCACCCGCCGCCAGGCGTGGGGTGTCTGGTGTCATAGCCGAGCTCACATCCGCTCCAGCAGGTAGATCATGAAGAAGAGGCCGACCCAGACCACGTCGACGAAGTGCCAGTAGTACGACACGACGATCGCCGAGGTTGCCTGCGCCGGCGTGAACCGACCCATGGTGGTGCGGATCATGTAGATGATGAAGGCGATCAGACCGCCTGTCACGTGCAGGCCGTGGAAGCCCGTGGTCAGGTAGAACATCGAGCCGAACCCGTCGGCGTTGATCTTGATGCCCTCACTGACCAGCACGCGGTACTCGTTCACCTGGCCGAGCACGAACGTCAGGCCCATCAGGAACGTGATGGTGAACCAGAGCCGCAGCCCGTACACGTCACCCCGCTCCGCGCGCAGGACGCCGATCTGGCAGGTGATGGAGGACAGCACCAGGATCGTCGTGAAGAACACCGCGTACGGGAGGTTGAGCACGTGGGAGTGCTGGATCCACTGGTCGTAGTCCGCGGCGCGGATCGCGAAGAACATCGCGAAAAGCGCCGCGAAGAACATGAGTTCGCTGGAGAGCCACACGATCGTCCCGACGCTGACCATGTTGGGCCTGGTCAGGGAGTGGATCCTGCTCTTGTCGATGGCTGAGGCGGCAGTCACGCGGTCATTATTGCCCCCTACCTGCATCGGCGAGCGTCGGGGTGCCTGGTTGGCGGCGTGTCGTGACCCGCCGGACCGCCCGCGACGAGCACGGTCTAGCCTCGGGTGGTGCCGCCTGTCGATCATTTCATCGCGCTGACCTCGAACGTTGCGACCTTGGCCGCCGAGACTCCCCCGTTCACCGTGGCGACACTGGTGACCGGCGCCCGGCTCGACTCGTGGCTCGCGGTCGGTCTGCTGCTGGCGGGTGCGCTTTATCTCTACGGCACGCACCGGCTGCGGATGCGCGGCGACCGGTGGCCGGTGGGGCGCACCATCGCCTTCCTCGGCCCCGGCCTGGGCACGCTGGCCCTGGTCACGGTGAGCGGCATCGGCGGATACGACACCACGCTGCTGTCGGTGCACATGCTGCAGCACATGGCGCTGTCCATGGTCGCGCCGATCTTCCTGGCCCTGGGCGCGCCGGTCACGCTGGCCCTGCGCACGCTGCCCGCCCGCTCCCGCCGCACCCTGCTGGCGGTGCTGCACAGCAAGGCCGCCGCGGTGCTGGCGAATCCGCTGGTGGCTTTCGGCATCTTCGTGGCCAACCCGTTCGCGTTGTATTTCACCAGCCTGTACGAGCAGACGCTGCGCCACGAGTGGCTGCACGAGATCATGCACGCGCACTTCATCGCCACCGGGTGCCTGTTCTTCTGGCCCCTGCTGGGCCGCGATCCGCTGCCGGGACGCTGGCCGTATCCGGCCCGCGCGCTGCTGATGCTGTTGAGTGTCCCGTTTCACACCGTGCTCGGGCTCACCATCATGCAGCAGAAGACCCTCCTCGGCGGCGACTGGTACCCCTCGCTGAACCTGTCCTGGATGGACCCCTGGGCCGACCAGGTGACGGCCGGCGGCGTGCTCTGGGCCGGCGGTGAGCTGGTCTCGGTCACCATGCTCGCGGTCCTCGTCGTCCAGTGGATCAAGCAGTCCCGCCAGGAGGCCGCCCGCATCGACCGCCAACTCGACCGCGAGGAGGCCGCACAGGCCGCCGCGGAAGCCGCCGCGGCGGCCGGGTCGGCGCAGGTCGACGCGGACGGCGCACCGCACGACCACGAGATCACTTCACCGCTTAGGATGAGCGCATGAGTACCAAGACCGTCCTGCTCTACAGCGACGACCCGCAGGTCCGCGACCGGATGCGGCTGGCCATCGGCGAGCACCCGGCGCCCGACCTCGATGTCGAGTTCGTCGAGGCGTCCACCTACGCCGAGTGCGTCAAGCTGGTGGACGACTACGAGATCGATCTGCTGGTGCTGGACGGCGAGGCGACCCCGGGCGGTGGCCTGGGCGTGGCGCGTCAGCTCAAGGACGAGATCGACGAGTGCCCGCCCTGCTGTGTCGTCATCGCCCGCTCGGCCGACCGCTGGCTGGCGGCGTACGCCCGCGTCGACGCGACGCTGGTGCACCCGCTCGACCCGATCGAGACCGCGAAGGTCATCTCCAACCTGCTGCACGACGAGACCGTGGCCGCCTGACCCGAGCACCGCGCGCCACGCCCTTCACCCCTGGAGGCCCGATGGGCGACCGGAACACCTGGCCCCACCTGCTCGGCGCGCTGCTGCGCCGCGAGGAGCTCACGCCGGACGACACGGCCTGGGCGATGGGCGAGATCATGTCGGGCGTGGCGACACCGGCGCAGATCGCCGGGTTCGCGCTGCTGCTGCGGGCCAAGGGCGAGACCGCCGGTGAGGTGTCCGGCCTGGTCGCCACGATGCTGGCGAACGCGGCCCCGCTGCCGCAGACCGACGAGCAGCGCACAGCCACCCTGGACGTGGTCGGCACCGGCGGCGACCAGGCGCACACCGTCAACATCTCGACGATGTCCGCCATCGTGGCCGCCGGCGCGGGCGCGCGCGTGGTCAAGCACGGCAACCGCGCCGCCTCCTCCTCCTGCGGCACGGCGGACGTGCTGGAGTTCCTCGGCATCCCGCTGGACCTCAGCCCGGAGCAGGTGGCCGCGGTCGCCGAGGAGGCGGGCATCACGTTCTGCTTCGCCGCGACGTTCCACCAGGGCCTGCGCCACGCCGGCGGAGTACGCCGCGAGCTGGGCGTGCCCACCGCGTTCAACTTCCTCGGCCCGCTGACCAACCCCGCCCGGCCCCGCGCGGGCGCGATCGGCTGCGCCGACGTCCGGATGGCCGGTGTCATGGCGCAGGTGTTCGCCGACCGCGGCGACACGGCCCTGGTGCTGTGCGGCGAGGACGGCCTGGACGAGTTCACCACCGCCGCCCCCACGCGCGTCTGGGTGGCTCGTGGCGGGCGCGTCACCCCACTCACGATCGATGCCGCCGATCTCGGCGTGGCCCGTTCCGCTCCCGGGGACCTGCGCGGCGGCGACGTGTCGCTCAACGCCGACGTCGTGCGCCGCCTGCTCGGCGGGGAGACCGGCCCGGTGCGCGACGCCGTGCTCGTCAACACCGCCGCCGGGCTGACCGCCCACGACTGGGCGGTCAAGGGCGCGGGAGCCGCCGACGCGGACTCGCTGGTCGAGGAGCTGACCGACGCGCTGCACGCGAACATGCGCCGCGCCGCGGAGGCCGTCGACTCGGGCGCGGCGGCCGCGGCCCTGGAACGCTGGATCGCCGCCGCCTCGGCTGCCAAGTACGCCCAGTAGCGCAGACTCACGAAATGAAACCGGCCCCCTCCGCTGTGGAGGGGGCCGGTTTCATTTGCTTTCGGTGCGGAGGATCAGTGCTCCGCGGTGCGGCGGGTGCCGGTGTAGTACTCGAACAGCATCGCCGAGGTGGACAGCAGCACGCACACGATGCCGAGCGCGATCAGCCACCACATCCAGAACACCAGGCCGAGCGAGGCGATCAGCGCCGACATCGCGATGCCGAACGGCCAGTAGCTGCCCGGGCTGAAGAAGCCCAGCTCGCCGGCGCCGTCGGCGATCTCGGCGTCGAGCCGGTCCTCCGGGCGCGGGTCGATGCGGCGCGAGACGAACCAGAAGTAGCCGCCGCACATCAGGCAGAGCAGGAACGACAGCGCCAGCGCGGTGGTGCCGATCCACTCGATCCCGCCCATGGACAGGTCCGTCCACCAGCCGTAGACCACCGCGGTGACGATCAGGAACAGCGCGACGCCGACGAAGATGCGGTATTCGGTCTTCATGTCTCCAGCCTCAGTTCGCGGTGCGCAGGGTCGGGAACGGAGTCGTCGTCGTGGCGTAGGGCGTCTCGCCGATCGCGGTCAGCGCCTCGGGAGTGCTCTTGCCCGCCTTCAGCGCCGCCACGAACTGCGCGTACTTCTCCGGCGTCACGGCCCGCAGCTCGAAGTTCATCATCGAGTGGTACGTGCCGCACAGCTCGGCGCACCGGCCGACGTAGCTGCCCGTCTGGGTGACGTTCACTTCGAACTGGTTGATCACGTTGCCGGGGAACACGTCGCGCTTGAACAGCAGCTCCGGGACCCAGAACGAGTGGATGACGTCGTTGCTGTGCTCGACGAAGCGCACCGTCTTGCCGACCGGCACGACCACGACCGGGATGTAGTTGCTGTCGCCGGGCGTGCTCTCCACCTTCTCGGCGTCCACCTCGGGGCTGGAGAGGTAGTTGAACTGCCAGTTCCACTTGAACGCGACGACCTCGACGGTGGCGTCCGGGTTCTTGGTCAGCTTGTTGACGTCGGTCTGCACGACGGCGGTGTAGTAGAACAGCACCGCGATCACCAGGAACGGCAGCACCGTGTAGAGGATCTCGATCGGCAGGTTGAACCGCGTCTGCGTGGGCAGGTCGGCGTCACCGCGCTTGCGGCGGTAGGCCGCCACGCACCAGAAGATCAGACCCCAGACGAAGAAGCCCACGGCGAAGGCCGCGACGACCGAACCGACCCACAGGTCGTACATCCGCTCGGACTGCTGGGTGATGCCGCCCTGGGGCCAGCCGAATCCATCGAACGCCGCGCCGACGTTGCACCCCGCGAGCAGGGTCACCGTGATGACCGCCATCGCGCTCAAGCCGACGGCTCGCCTGCGGGCTCGTGTTGCGACCACCTGCTCCTGCCTCCCTTAGCAGCGCCACCTTCGGACGCACCGGTGAGGGGCGTGACCGACGGTCGCAGAGTACTTCACCCCGGGGCCCCGGCCGGGCCTGGGGTCGGCCCGGTGATCCGGCGTGTCCGCGGGATTCGGTGACGGCGACGACTGCCGTCACCGCTAGATCACGATACCGTCGAGGGGTGGGAGATCCCCGGCAGGCCGGACCAATCGATCAGGGCGAAGACGTGCGCGGCGCGTATTTCGATGCGGCGACGGCGACGCCGCTGCACCCGGCCGCACGCGAGGCGCTGCTCGGCGCGCTCGACGACGGCTGGGCCGACCCGGGCAAGCTCTACACGCAGGCCCGCCGCGCCCGCCTGCTGCTCGACGCGGCCCGCGCCACGATCGCGCAGGTCCTGGGGGTACGCCCGGACGAGCTGACCTTCACCAGCAGCGGCAGCACCGCCGCGCACGCCGCCGTCCTGGGTGGACTGGCCGGCCGCCGGCGCGCCGGGGCGACCCTGGTCCGGTCGGCGATCGAACACTCGGCCGTGCTGCACGCCGGCGAGCGGCACGTACGCGACGGCGGCGGCGAGGCCGAGGTCCCGGTGGATCTGCTCGGCCGGGTCGACCTCGACGCCTGGACCTCGGCCGTGTCCGCGCCCGGGGCGGCGCTCGCCGCACTGATCAGCGCGAGCCACGAGGTCGGCACGGTGCAGCCGGTCGCCGCCGCGGCGGCCGCGTGCCGCGAGGCGGGCGTGCCGCTGTATGTCGACGCCGCCCAGTCGCTGGGCCGGATTCCGGTGCCGGACGGCTGGTCCCTGCTGACCGGCTCGGCCCGCAAATGGGGCGGCCCGCCCGGGGTCGGCCTGCTGGTGGTGCGCAAAGGAACCCGCTGGGTGTCGCCCTACCCGGCCGACGACCGGGAGTCCGGCCGCTTCCCGGGGGCACCCGACCTGCCCGCGATCCTCGCGGCGGCCGCGTCGCTGCATGCGGTGCACGAGACCGCGGCACAGGAATCAAAACGCCTGTCCGGCCTGGTCGACCACGTCCGCGCCACCGTCGCGGCGATCGTTCCCGACGTGGAGATCGTGGGCGACCCGGCCGACCGGCTGCCGCACATCGTCACCTTCTCCTGCCTGTACGTCGACGGCGAAGCACTGCTCACCGCCCTCGATCGGCGCGGTTTCGCGGTGTCCTCCGGTTCGGCCTGCACGTCGTCCACCCTGCGGCCGAGCCACGTGCTCGCCGCGATGGGCGTGCTGACCCACGGCAACATCCGGCTGTCGCTGCACCGCGACACCACCGCCGACCAGGTGGAACGTTTCCTCGCCGAACTGCCCGGCATCGTCGCCGCGCTGCGGGCGGAGGTGGGCATGTGAACCCGGACACCCCGGTCGACGTACTGGACTGCCTGGGGCAGCGCTGTCCACTGCCGGTGATCGCCCTGGCGAAGCGCCTGCCGTCGGTGCCGGTCGGCGCGGTCGTACGCGTGCTCGCCGACGACCCGGCCGCCGCCGTGGACGTCCCCGCGTGGTGCCGTATGCGTGCCCAGGAGTACCTCGGCGCGGTCTCCGTCGACGGCTCCCCCGCGTTCGACGTCCGCCGCCTCAGCTGAGTCCGCTCCGCGCCTGGCCAGGTATCGGTCCCGTGCGCATTTGCTCTGCACCCAAAAGCTTGCTCTGCACCCACCGACGCAACACGGCGCCCGCTCGACGGCGCTGCGCCCTTGCGTATTCGGGTGCAGAGCAAGCGAATGGGTGCAGAGCAAAGTCGGCGCGGGGCAACGCCCCACGCCGACGTCGATCGCCCTTCGGGGCAGGTCAGTTCAGGTGGGGCCGGATGTCGGCGGCGACGGCGTCGCCGTAGGACTCGGCCAGGCGCTTGAGGAAGTTGTCCGGCTCGACGTCGTACTCCTGGGTGCCGACGGTCTCCAGGACCAGCGTGGCCAGCAGCGCGCCGACCTGCGCGGCCCGCTCCAGGCCCTGGCCCCAGGACAGCGCCGCGAAGAAGCCGGCCCGGAAGCCGTCGCCGACGCCCGTCGGGTCGTACACCTGGATCTCGCGGGCGACCGGAACGTGGATCGGCGCGAAGTCGCGGCCGGTGATCCGGACGCCGTTCTTGCCCAGCGTGGTGACCCGCACCTTGACCCGCTCCAGCACCTCGTCCGAGGTCAGACCGGTCTTCTGCTCCAGCAGCGAGTTCTCGTACTCGTTGGTGAGCAGGTACTCCGCTCCGTCGATGAGTTGCAGCACGTCGTCGCCGCTCATCCGGGCCAACTGCTGCGACGGGTCAGCGGCGAACGCGTACCCCCGGTCGCGGCACTCCTGCGAGTGGCGCACCATCGCCACCGGGTCGTTCGCGCCGACGATGACCAGGTCGAGGCCGTCGAGGCGCTGGTGCACCGGGGACAGCTCGATGTTGCGGGCCTCGCTCATGGCGCCGGCGTAGAACGAGGCGACCTGGCACAGGTCCTCGTCGGTGGTGCAGACGAAGCGGGCGGTGTGCGCCACCTCACTGACGTGCACCGAGTCACAGTCGACCCCGTTGCGCTCCAGCCACGAGCGGTAGTCGGCGAAGTCCGCGCCGACCGCGCCGACCAGGGTCGGCTGCAGGCCCAGCTTGGCCAGGCCGAAGGCGATGTTCGCCGCCACGCCGCCACGCCGGATCACGAGGTCGTCGACCAGGAACGACAGCGAGACCTTGTCCAGCTGGTCGGCGATGAGCTGGTCCGCGAAGCGGCCCGGGAAGTGCATCAGGTGATCCGTGGCGATCGATCCGGTAACGCAGATCTTCATGGTTGACCTTCAGGTCGGCGAAAGATGGGCGCGGAAAGCGTACCGGTTGACGCACATACGACAGCGGCACTCCGGCATGGCCGGAGTGCCGCTTGTGTCGTCGCCCACAGCGGGCGGCGATAAAGGCTCAGTGGAACGAATCGCCGCAGGCGCAGGAGCCGCCGGCGTTCGGGTTGTCGATGGTGAAACCCTGCGCGTCGATGCGGTCGGCGAAGTCGACGGTCGCGCCCGCGAGGTACGGCGCGCTCATCCGGTCGACGACGACCTCGACACCGCCGAACTCCTTGACGATGTCGCCGTCGAGCTCACGCTCGTCGAAGAAGAGCTGGTAACGCAGGCCGGAGCAGCCACCGGGCTGAACCGCGACCCGCAGCCGGAGGTCATCGCGACCCTCCTGCTCCAGCAGAGCCTTGACCTTGCCGGCCGCGACCTCGGTGAGGTTGATGCCGGTGGTGTCCGTCTTGCTGTCGGGCGTCGAGATGTCGGGCGTCGTCACGTGGTGCTCCCCAAGCGTGAAGTGCTGATAATCCTTCGAGGTAACGCTAGCGCGCCCCGGTTTGATTCCCCAGAGCGCCTCACGGGCTACTGCCCCAGTGTGGTGTTGATGACTGCGCGGTGGGTGGGCCGCGCCGCAGCGTGCCGTTCCCGCCCGGCGTCGGTGGGGTGCACGAACACCCCGCGCCGGTCGGAGGTGCAGAGCTGCCGCTCCACCAGCCCGTCCTTCTCCAGCCGGGCGACGGTGCGCGACAGCGCGCTCTGGCTGAGGTGGATCTGCTCGCCGAGTTCCTGCATGCGCAGCCCGGTGCAGTCCGTCGCGCCGACGAGCCGGTCCAGCACTTCGAACTCGCTCATGCCGAGCTGGTGCTGTTCCTGCAGCGCGCTCTCCAGGGCGCAGGAGAGAGCCGCGTACTGCCGGGACAGCTCTCGCCACGCCTTCACGGCCACCTCGTCGGGCATGCGCGGAGCTTAACATGCAGACGCAGTAAATGTGAACGCATTTTATGCTTGCGCATTCAATGCACGTGCAACTAACGTACCGACCATGTCCTCCACCGCGACGCTGTCGCCACCTGCCCCTGGCACCTCCTCTCCGGCCCCCGCGGACCAGCGCTGGACCCCGCGGCTGTGGGGCACGCTGCTGGTGCTGTGCGCGGTGCTCTTCCTCGACGGCCTCGACGTCTCGATGGTCGGCGTGACCCTGCCCGCCATCCAGTCCGACCTGGGCCTGTCCACCGCGACGCTGCAGTGGATCGTCAGCGCCTACGTGCTCGGCTACGGCGGGCTGCTCCTGCTCGGCGGGCGCACGGCCGACCTGCTCGGCCGCCGCCGGGTGCTGCTGATCGCCCTGGCCGTGTTCGCCGGCGCGTCCGTGCTCGGCGGCCTGGTCGAGGACGGCACGCTGCTCATCGCGACCCGGTTCGTCAAAGGCCTGGCCGCGGCGTTCACCGCGCCGGCCGGCCTGTCCATCCTGACCACGACCTTCCGTGAGGGACCGGTGCGCAACCGGGCGCTGGGCATCTACACCGTCTTCGGGGCCAGCGGCTTCTCCTCCGGCCTGATCCTGGGCGGCCTGCTCACCGAGATCGACTGGCGGGTCACCTTCCTGCTGCCCGCACCGCTGGCGGTGCTCGCCCTGATCGCGGGCCTGCGGCTGATCCCGCGCGACGGCGCGCGCAACCCCGGCGGCTACGACGTGCTCGGCGCGGCCACCTCCACCGGCGCGCTGCTGCTGCTCGTGTTCACCGTCGTCAACGCGCCCGAGGCGGGCTGGACCTCGCTGCGCACCCTCGGCTCGCTGGCCCTGGTCGTGGCACTGGCCGCCGCTTTCGTGATCGCCGAGCGCACGGTCGCGCACCCGCTGGTGCGGCTGGGCATCTTCGCCAACCGCAGCCTGGTCCGGGCCGACCTCACCGCGATGGCGGTGTCCGGCGGTTACCTGAGCTTCCAGTTCATCGTCGCGCTGTACCTGCAGAACGTGCTGGGCTGGTCTCCGCTGCAGATGGCGCTGTCGCTGCTGCCCGCCGGGGTCATCGTGGCGAGTTCCGGCCCGGTCGTCGGCAGGCTGATCACGCGGTACGGCACCCGGCGGCTGATCGCCCTGGGCATGGTCGCGTTCGTCGCCGCGTACGCCCTGTTCCTGCGGGCCGGGCCGGAGCCGGAGTTCCTCACCGTGATCCTGCCGACCGCGCTGCTGCTCGGGCTGGGCTTCGCGCTGAGCTTCTCGGCCCTGAACGTGCAGGCGACCAACGGCGTCGCCGACGACGAGCAGGGGCTGGCCTCCGGGCTGGTGCAGAGCTCGTTCCAGGTCGGCGGCGCGATCGCGCTGGCCGTCACCAGCGCGGTGGTCGGCGGCGGGGCCATCGAACCGGGGCGGCTGCCGGACACCTTCGTGCCCGCCATCGGCCTGGTCACCGCGATCTCGCTGCTCGGCCTGCTGGCCGCCGTGCTGGGTCGGCGGCCCGGCCGCCACGCCGGCAACCGGGCGACGCGTGAGGATGATCGGTATCTCGTGTCAGAAGGTGCGGCCTGACCAGAGGTTTCACCGCCGACCGGCGATCATCGCCGACACCGGTGTTAAGAAGGGCACCTTCCTCTACGCGTAGCGATGGGAAGGTGCCCTTCCTTTGCTTCGGGTCAGCGGGACCACTGGTGGGCCAGGCGGGTGGAGAGTTCGCGGAGGCCGCGGGCGGGTTCGGCGAGGGCGAGGTCGACGCTGCCGAAGTGGTCGACCAGGGCGTGGGCCTCGGTGACGCCGGCCGCGCCCTGCTCGCGGCGGCCGGTGGTGACCCGGCCGGCCAGCACCACGCACGGGATGCCGAGGTCGCGGGCCGCGCCGGCCAGGCCGGAGATGGCCTTGCCGCGCAGCGACTGGTGGTCGAACGAGCCCTCGCCCGTGATCACCAGGTCGACGTTCTCCAGCACCTCGTCCAGGCCGGTCAGCTCGCGGACCAGGTCGATGCCGGAGGCGACCGTGCCGCCCAGGGCCAGGATCGCCGAACCGAGCCCGCCCGCCGCGCCGCCGCCGGGCAGCTCGGCGAGCTTCGCCGGGCACCCGGGCAGTTCCCGCTCCAGCACCGCGGCCCAGTTGGCCAGGGCGGCGTCGAGCAGCGTCACGTCCTGCGGGGTCGCGCCCTTCTGCGGGCCGTACACCGCCGACGCGCCGTGCAGGCCGGTCAACGGGTTGTCCACGTCGGTCGCGGCGATCAGCTCGACGCCGTCCGGGAGCAGGCCGGCCCCTTCGCCGAGGGTGAGGGACGCGCAGGTGGTCAGGGCCGCGCCGCCGGGGGCCAGTGGTTCGCCCGCGGCGTCCAGGCCGACCGCGCCGAGGGCCGCGAGCAGCCCCGCGCCGCCGTCGTTGGTGGCCGAGCCGCCGAGCCCGATCACCACGCGCCGGGCGCCGTGCGCGACCGCGGCCTCGATCAGCGCGCCCAGGCCGTACGAGGAGGTGACTTTCGGGTCCCGCTCCCCCGGTTCGACCAGGTGCAGGCCGCAGGCCTGGGCGCTCTCGACGTACGCCGTGCCCGCCCCGTCCCCGGCCAGCAGCACCGCGCCGAGGACCGGGCGGCCCAGCGGATCGGTCGTGTCGACCTCGACCAGCTCGCCGCCGATCGAGGCGTGCAACACCTCGACGAAGCCGGGGCCGCCGTCGGCGATGGGGCGGCAGATCAGCTCGTCGGCCGCGGCGGCCTCCCGCCAGCCTTCGGCGACGGCCTGCGCCGCCTCCACCGCGGTGAGGGTGCCGGCGAACTTGTCGGGACAGATCAACACTCGCATGGGCTGCACGATAGTGACCCGCCCCGGCCGTATGGGCGACCGGCGTGACCGCGTCCCACGCCCCGGCCGCCGTGGGGCAGGCCACAGCCGTGCGGGCGAGCCTGTCCCGCCCGGTTGGTGCGACGATGGGAGGCGTGACTGCTCCCGTACTGCTGCTGCTCGGCCGCGGCAAGGACTCGAACTCCGAACGCGGCGTCGACTGTCCGGGCGACCTGCCCGCGCCCAGCGACCCCGGGCTGGTCGAGCGTGCCGCCGCCGCCAAGGCCGCGCTCGGTGACCGGGTCTTCGTCCTCGGCCACCACTACCAGCGCGACGAGGTCATCCAGTTCGCCGACGTGACCGGCGACTCGTTCAAGCTGGCCCGCGAGGCCGCGGCCCGGCCCGACGCCGAGTTCATCGTGTTCTGCGGCGTGCACTTCATGGCCGAGTCGGCCGACATCCTCACCTCCGAGACCCAGCGCGTGGTCCTGCCGGACCTGGCCGCCGGCTGCTCCATGGCCGACATGGCCGTGCTGGAGCAGGTCGAGCAGTGCTGGGACCTGCTGAGCGACCTCGGCATCGCGGACTCCGTGGTGCCCGTCACCTACATGAACTCCTCCGCCGACATCAAGGGCTTCGTCGGCCGCAACGGCGGCGTGGTCTGCACCTCCTCCAATGCCAAGCGCGCGCTGGACTGGGCGTACGCCCAGGGTGAGAAGGTGTTGTTCCTGCCGGACCAGCACCTGGGGCGCAACACCGCGGTGCTGGAGATGGGCTACTCGCTCGACGACTGCGTGCTCTACGACCCGCACAAGCCCAACGGCGGCCTGACCGACCAGCAGCTGCGCGACGCCAAGATGATCCTGTGGCGCGGGCACTGCTCGGTGCACGGCCGGTTCACCCTGGAGAACGTGCAGGCCGTGCGCGAGCAGGTGCCGGGCGTCAACATCCTGGTGCACCCGGAGTGCCGGCACGAGGTGGTCACCGCCGCCGACTACGTGGGCTCGACGGAGTACATCATCAAGAAGCTGGAGGCGGCCGAACCCGGCTCCGCGTGGGCCGTGGGCACCGAGCTGAACCTGGTCCGGCGGCTGGCCGCCGCACACCCGGACAAGCAGGTCATGTTCCTGGAGAAGACGGTCTGCTACTGCTCCACGATGAACCGCATCGACCTGCCGCACCTGGTCTGGGCGCTGGAGGAGCTGGTCGCGGGCCGGGTGCCCAACCAGATCACGGTCGACCCCGACACCGCGCACCACGCTCGGGTGGCGCTGGACCAGATGCTGGCACTGCCGTAGGCGACTGATTACTCTGAGTGCGAGCACCGCGTCCGAATCGCGGTGCTCGTGCTCATTTAAGCTTCCCGTGTTCCGTCACACATCACGCAGCGCTATGCTGCCGGGGTTTGCTTTTCACGCGCGCCACACCCAGGAGGTCGCCTTGTCGGACGACGTGCTCATCGTCAGCGGAGGTAGCCCGCTCAAGGGCGAGGTGCGGGTCCGCGGGGCCAAGAATCTGGTCTCCAAAGCCATGGTCGCCACCGTGCTGGGCGAGAGCCCGAGCCGCATGTACGACGTCCCGCGCATCCGCGACGTGGAGATCGTGCGCGGTCTCCTGGAACTGCACGGCGTCAAGGTGAGCAACGGCCAGCTCGACGGGGAGCTGCTGTTCGACCCCTCCAACGTCGAGCGCGCCGGCATCGACGAGATCAACGTGCACGCCGGGTCCAGCCGGATCCCGATCCTGCTGTGCGGCCCGCTGCTGCACCGGCTCGGCCACGCGTTCATCCCGGACCTGGGCGGCTGCCACATCGGCCCGCGCCCGATCGACTACCACCTGGAGGCGCTGCGGCGCTTCGGCGCGGTCGTCGACAAGACGCCCGAAGGCCTGCACCTGTCCGCCCCGGACGGCCTGCACGGCATCAAGTACGAGCTGAACTACCCGTCGGTCGGCGCGACCGAGCAGATCCTGCTCACCGCCGTACGCGCCGAGGGCGTCACCGAGCTGAGCAACGCCGCGGTCGAGCCCGAGATCATCGACCTGATCTGCATCCTGCAGAAGATGGGCGCGATCATCAAGGTGCACACCAACCGGGTGATCGAGATCGAGGGCGTGCCGCGCCTGGGCGGGTTCTCGCACCGGCCCATCCCGGACCGCATCGAGGCCGCGAGCTGGGCCTCGGCCGCGCTGGCCACCCGGGGCGACATCACCGTCAAGGGCGCCCGCCAGGCCGACATGACGACGTACCTCAACGTCTTCCGGTCCATCGGCGGCGAGTTCGAGATCGACGACAACCCGGTCGACGGCGGCATCCGCTTCTGGCACCCCGGCGGCGACCTGCGCCCCGTCGCGCTGGAGACCGACGTGCACCCCGGCTTCATGACCGACTGGCAGCAGCCGCTGGTCGTGGCGCTGACCCAGGCCAACGGCCTGTCCGTGGTGCACGAGACGGTGTACGAGAAGCGCTTCGGCTACACCAGCGCGCTGAACCAGATGGGCGCGCACATCCAGGTGTTCCAGGACTGCCTCGGCGGCACCCCGTGCCGGTTCGGCCGGATGGGCTTCCGCCACTCCGCCGTCATCGCCGGCCCGGCCAAGCTGCACGCCACCGACCTGGTCATCCCGGACCTGCGGGCGGGCTTCAGCCACCTGATCGCGGCCCTGGCCGCCGAGGGCACCTCCCGGGTGCACGGCGTCGACCTGATCAACCGCGGCTACGAGGACTTCGAGGCCAAGCTCGCCGGCCTCGGCGCCACCGTCTCCCGCTGACACCCGCACCACCGGCACCACCCGCCCCACGGGCACCCTGTTTTTCGTATAGCACGGTCAACGTGACCAGCGCGTCCCAGTTCCTCAGCGAGATCAACTCGTCCGGGACGAAGACCATCACGTTCTCCGGCACGTTCAACATCAG
>NZ_JBEZDT010000011.1:104307-254674 GCF_040648455.1 Catellatospora sp. NPDC049133 | reverse complement strand
CGGCTAGACCACCGGGTTGATAGGCCAGAGATGTAAGCACAGTAATGTGTTCAGTCGACTGGTACTAATAGGCCGAGGACTTACCTAAACAACACAGCAGATCCTGCAACGATGTCTCGCGTCCACCATGCACATCACGACACGCAACCAGCACACCACGAGTGGTGCGGTTGACATGTTGATAGAGTTACGGCGGTCATGGCGGAGGGGAAACGCCCGGTAACATTCCGAACCCGGAAGCTAAGCCCTCCAGCGCCGATGGTACTGCAACGGGGACGTTGTGGGAGAGTAGGACACCGCCGGACAAACATCGCTGTTCAAGGCCCGACCGTCATGGTCGGGCCTTGACGCGTTTATGGACTTCTTTTCGGGCCCCTATGCCACGGGGCCCTTTTTCGTGTCCGCATTGGTTTCGCGACGGAGAGTCGCGCCGAGGTGCGGTTTCGCGGGTGGCGGACTGGTGTGCCCCCTCAGGTTGAGCGTTCCCGCCCGTCGGGGCAGAATCTGCGGCACCCGGTGCACTGCCCGGGTGCCAGCAGTCGCGCCGCCGGATCGTCAGGGCGGCCGGCGGGGGAGGATCGGGATCGGATGAGCTACGGCCTGCAGGCAGTCATCGGCGCAGAGGATGTCCTCCGCAAGGTCGCCGCAGAGCAACCCGGTGCCGTGGTCGTGCCGCTACGGCAGGGTTTCGCCCTCATCCCCATGACAGATGAGCTCTTCGACGCCGCCACGGACGGCAGCCGCGGTGACGGTCTGCGTTTCTGGAAACTGCCGGGCGGCTTCGAGAACGTGCTTTCCGACTGGTCGAAGGCAGGTCCGCTGGGTTACGTCGAGGCCGACTACCTCGGTGGCGTGGGTACGCAGAGGGCGGCGCTCTGGGCTCGGGGGGAGCTGGCGATCGGGCCGATGTACGTCGGCGAGCATGAGCCGTTCCCCGCCATCGGCAGTCCCATCTCCCAGGTTCTCGCGCACTTGGGCGCGATCCGTCGGCGGCGTGACGCCGACGAGTTCGTTTCGGTGGGGCTGGACCGCTGCCGGGGCACCGACGAGTGGCTGGACGTCGACGCCCGTACCCGATGAATGATCTGCAAGGTCAGCAGGAGGCTGTGCCCGCGACACACCGTCGAACCGTGCCATAAGTTCATGATCAACCCAGAAGGGTGGGTGGGTCAGGAGGCGGCGAGGAGGACGGTGCGGGGGGTGAGGTAGTAGTCGTCGTCGGGGGCTGTGGTGGGGGCGCCGGGGAGGGTGCGGACGAGGGCCACGTAGCGGCCGGAGGTGTGCACCTGGGCCAGGTCGTAGGTGAAGTCGGGCTCGTAGTACAGCTGCAGGGACGAGCGGGAGAGTTCCTTGCCGGACGTGGCGCTGACGGCGATCAGGGTGTGGTCCGGGGCGAGTAGGAGCACCCGGTCGCCGGCGGCGGCCAGTAGGCGCGGCGGTGGTGTGTTGTCGCCGGTGGGGGGCTGCCAGGTCCAGCGCACGGCACCGGTGCGGGGGTCGTGGCCGTCGAGGTGGGTGGCGGCGGCGGGGTCCGGTGCGGTGACGGCGAGTCCGGCGGCGAGGAGCGAGCCCGCGGCCGCGAGGGGCGGTGACGGTTCGGTGTCCGGTCCGGTCAGGAGCAGGCCCTCGGTGCCGTTGGTGTTGGTGAGGCGTACGCCCTGGCAGTGTGAGTGGCCGACGGCGCAGGACACCGGCTCGGCGGTGGTCACCCCGCTGCCCAGGTCTGCCAACGCCGTGCCGGTCGTGGTGTCGATGCGCCGTACGGTGCCCGCGCAGGTGTCGTGGACCAGGTACTGGCGGTCCGAGGTGAGGTCGGTGCCGCGGCAGTCCCGGCCCGCGGGTGCGGCCACCTGCCAGCGCTGGGCGCCGGTGGTCGGGTCGTATGCCGTGACGTGTGCGGGGCCGGCGACGACGACGGAGCCGTCGGTGGTGAACAGGCCGGGCGGCTGGTAGACGGTGGACGCCCCGGTGCGCCGGCCGGTGTACGCGTCGCCGAGCGGCTCGGCGTGAATCTGCCAGGCGACGGTGCCGGTGCGGGCGTCGGTGCCGACGAGTTCACCGTCGGACCAGGAGCTGACCACGACGGGGCTGCCGCCGCCGACCGCGACGACGCCGATGAGCTGTGCGGGCCAGCGGCGCAGCGACCACAGCGCGCTGCGTTCGTACTTGAAGTTCGGGGGTGCGTCGGCCCAGACCTGCCGTTTGGTGGCGAACACGCGGATCCGGTCGTCGAGCACGAGCGGGGCGGAGACCAGCACGCCGATCGCGCCCGGGGCGGGGATGACCGGCTCGGGGTAAGGCTTGGTCGCCGGAGTCACGACGTCGGCCGGGCCGAGCACACGCCAGGCCACCAGTCCGGCGGCTGCCAGCAGCGCCACCGAGACTGCGCCGATCACCGCGAGCCTTGCGCCGCGGGGCAGGGTCCGCCACCTCATAGGTGCACCCTATTACGGAGGCATGGCCGCTTTCCGAGGGCGTTCGGCCAGGTGATGGCCGGGCGACGCGGTGGCGACCCGGTCGCCGGCCGTCTGACGGTCGGCACGGAAGCGGCAAAACCACACGTGGCAGCGGTCACCCGGGCGGGTGTCGTAAGTGCGACTGGGTATTTCACTTTCCCCGAGTGAAATACATATGCGCAGGTCAGTGGGGTGTTGATTTCAGCATCGGACGGGGGTTCCGGTATTCATTGCCCACTCGGACCATCGGATGAGGCGAAGAGCCCATTCCCGACCGTCGGCTGCCTTGAGAGGGTGCTCCCTAGGCTTCCGGGGGAAGCTGTACTTCCACCTGGGTTTGGGGATTCTGAATGCGTGGGGGATCAACCGTGCGCACACGCAAAGGCGTGGCATCTGTAGTCACAGCTTCGTTACTCGGAGCTATGTCCATTGTGGGCGCCGTCTTCGTGACCGCGTCCACTGCTTCGGCGGCACAGCCGAAGCCCAACCACACCAAAATCGTCCCGGACGTTCCGCGAACCAACACTCCGCGCATCACCTCGGGTGAGATCACGGACATCGCGTACGTCGGCAGCCGGGTCTTCATCGCCGGCACCTTCACGTCGGCGCGCAACAACACGTCGACGAACACGACGGTGGTCAACCAGGCGAACCTGCTGGCCTTCAACATCGACACCGGCCTGATCGACACCACCTTCAAGCCGGTGTTCGCCGGCGGCGGGGTGACCGAGGTCGAGGCGTCGCCGGACGGCACCAAGCTGTTCGTCGCGGGCCGCTTCAACACCATCAACGGGGTGTCGAAGAAGAAGTTCGCGTCGCTGAACCTGACCACGGGCGCGCCGATCGCGGGCTTCACGGCCAACGCCAACGGCGCGGGCACCTCGATCGAGGCCACGAACACCACGGTGTACCTGGGCGGTCAGTTCACGCTCATCAACAACACCGCGCGGGTCGGCCTCGCCGCGGTGAACGCGACCACCGGCGCCCTGGTGACCGGCTTCAACAACAACCTGTCCGGCGGCATCGGCGTCGACGGCGCGCTGACCGTGCAGGCCCTGGTGCTCACGCACGACGACACCAAGCTGCTGGTCGTGCACACCGCGCGCAAGATCGCGAACCAGGACCGCTACGGCGTCGGCCTCATCGACACCACGACGAACCAGCTGCTGCCCTGGCGCACCCGGCTGTGGGAGGACAACCTCCAGTTCGTCGGCGGCATCCAGCGCATCTACGCGGGCGACATCGCGCCCAACGACCAGTTCTTCGTGGTGACCAGCGGCTCGGGCGGCGACCGGCCCCCGATCAACGACACGGCCATCGCGTTCCCGATCGCGGGCAACGACCTGGTCCAGCCGCAGTGGATCTCGCGGGCGTTCGACAGCCTCTACTCGGTCGCCATCACGGAGAACGCCGTGTACATCGGCGGCCACTTCTCGTGGAACGAGTCGCAGACCGCGCCGGACCCGTGGCCGGGTCTGGACGACGTCGGCTACGGCACGGGCCAGGGCCTGAGCGGCTATGGCCTGGGCGACGCGGTGGTCCGCCGCGACCACATCGGCGCGCTGGACCCGAGCAACGGCAAGGCCATCGAGTGGAACCCGGGCTCGAACTCGTACGAGGGCAACAAGGCGATGCTGGCCACCCCGCGTGGTCTGTTCGCCGGCGGTGACGCGACCACCCAGGGCGGCTACAACGTCGGCCGGGTCGCGTTCTACGACTTCAACTCGATCCCGGCGGCCTCGCCGTACGACACGAAGATCATTGAGCCGATCGAGGGCCAGGTCAAGCCAGCCGGTCAGCAGTTCACGATCACGGGCTCGGCGACCGCGACGGGCAACTCGCTCAAGCGCGTGCAGGTCGAGATCGTCGACATGGACACCAACCGCTACCTGCAGCCCGACCTGACCACGTGGGGCTCGGCGGCCATCATCAACACCAACCTGGCCTCGCCGAACACCGCGGCCAGCAACTGGTCGCTGCCGGTGACGATCACGGGCAACCGCCGCATCAAGGTGCTGGCGAAGTCGTACGCGAACAACGGCAGCAGCGACGCGACCAAGGCGGTCAAGAAGTTCGAGACGTTCAGCCTCGACGACCGCCCGCCGACAGCGTCGATCACCGGCCCGTCGGGCAGCGTCGTGCCGTCGACCACGTTCACCGTCACCGGCACCGCCACCGACGACAAGGGCGTGCAGTCGATCGGCTACACGATGCGCGACGGCAACAACCGGTACCTGCAGGACGACGGCTCCGTGGCCAGCACGTTCAACACGTTCCGGATCGACCCGGACGTCGTGGGCGGTCTGACCACCACCTGGTCGACCGAGATCACGGTGCCGTACGAGGGTGAGTGGAAGATTCAGGTCACACCGTCGGACAGCACCCAGTCCTCGCTCGACACCACCGACCGCACCTGGATCATCAGCTCGACCGGTATCGCGCCGTCGGTCACCATCACTGCCCCCGCGGTGATGAACCCGCCGACCGCGACCGCGCCGCTCACCGTGGCACCCGGTGGCACGCTGACCTTCAGCGGCACGGCCACCGACGACCAGAACCTCAACTTCGTCGAGATCCAGCTGCGCAACAGCACCACGCGCGAGAACCTGGCCTCCGACGGCACCTGGGGCACCGACGTGCAGGCGGGCTGGTACCGGGTCTCCCCGGCCAACCTCAACGCGACGTCGCTGAACTGGTCGTACACCACGCCGTTCACCCTGAAGCCGGGCGCGTACTCGTTCTCGGTCAAGGCCGCGGACGACCTGGGCCTGGAGACGGCGAGCGCCAACCAGGGCCGACTGACGATCAACGCGCAGATCCCCGGCGACAACCCGCCGAACGGCCTGCTCAACGTCACCGGCAACCAGGTCGCCGACGTGCTGCACCTCGACCTCGCCGGCACCTCGACCGACGACTTCGGCGTGGCGAGCGTCAAGGTCGCCATCCGGGAGCTGGACAGCAGCCGCTACCTGCAGGCCAACGGCACGCTCAGTGCCGCGTTCGCGACCCGCGACGCGGTGCTAGCCACGCCGAACGGCACCAGCAGCACCTGGACGCTGTCGACGGACCTGCCCGTGCAGGGCCGGTACTCGGTGACGGCGTACGCGTACGACACCGTGGGCCAGCAGGACACCTCGACCAGCGGTGCGACGGCGACGTACACCATCTACCCGGGTGACCTGCCGCCGGTGGTCTCGACCACCCTGATGCAGCCGGCGAACGGCGCGGTCTTCACCGACGCGCGCATCTTCGTCAGCGGCCGCGTCGAGGACGACCAGCAGATCGCCGAGGCACAGGTGGCGATCGTGGACAGCCTGGGCCGCTACATGAGCTCGTCCGGCACGTTCACCAGCACGTCGGCCAGCTGGCGGGGCGCGTTCCTGAACTCGCCCGGTTCGCCCGGCTCGAACTACTCGTACACCACCCCGGCGATCCCGGCCGGGACGTACACGGTCAAGGTGCGCGGTGTCGACCAGCACGGGTTCGCCACGAATCCGTCGGTGGACGTCACCGTGACGGTCCAGGTGCCGCCGAACGTCGCCCCGGTCGCCAACTTCACGGTGTCCTGCGCGGCCAACGTCTGCACCTTCGACGGCCGCAGCTCGACCGACGAGAACACCCCGGCACTGACGTACTCGTGGGCCTTCGGCCAGGGCTCCGGCTCCGGCGCGGTGGCCACCAAGACCTACACCTCGGCGGCCACGTTCAACGTGACGCTGACGGTGAAGGACGAGTACGGCCTGACGGCTACGAAGACCCTGCCGGTGACCATCACGGAGCCCGCGGGCAACGTGGCGCCGACGCCGGTCATCAACACCCCGTCGTGCACGCTGCTGGTGTGCAACATCTCCGGCGTCGGGTCCGCGGACCCGAACACCGGCGACACGTTCACCTACCTGTGGAACTTCGGTGACGGCACCCCGACGAGCACCTCGTCGGCGCCGGCCCACACGTTCCCGGCCGCGGGCACGTACACGCTGACCCTCACCGTCACCGACGGCTGGGGCAAGGCGGCCAGCACGACCAGGCAGATCACCGTCGCCGCCGCGTGACAGGTGAACCTCCCCGCCGGGCCTGACGGTCCGGCGGGGAGGGCCGACAGAACGAAAGACCGCCGCCGGCTCTCGGGCCGGCGGCGGTCTTTTCGTGGGTACGGGTCAGACGAAGTACTTCTCCGCGGCGTGCAGCAGCGCGTCGTTCTCCTCGGCGGTGCCGATGGTGACGCGCACCCCGTCGCCCGCGAACGGCCGCACGATGACGCCCTCGGCCTCGCAGGCCTGCGCGAACGCCACCGCCCGGTCACCGAGCGGCAGCCACACGAAGTTGGCCTGGCTGGCGGGCACCCCCGGCAGCAGCTTCGCCAGGGCGATCTGCACCCGGTCGCGCTCGGCGATGACCAGGTCGCAGCGGCGGCGCATCTCCTCCTCGGCGTCCAGCGCGGCCAGCGCCGCGGCCTGCGCGGCCATGCTGGTGGAGAACGGGGTGACCACCTTGCGCACCGCGGCGGCCACCTCGGGCTGTGCCACCAGGTAGCCGATGCGCAGGCCGGCCAGGCCCCACGCCTTGCTCAGGGTGCGCAGCACCGCGACGTTGGGCCGGTCGCCGTAGACCTCGACGCCGTCGGGCACGGCCGGGTCGGTGACGAACTCCTTGTACGCCTCGTCCAGCACCACCAGCACGTCCTCGGGCACGGCGGCGAGGAACTCGTCCAGCTCCGCCTTGCGCACGCTGGTGCCGGTCGGGTTGTTCGGGTTGCAGACCAGGATCAGCCGGGTGCGGTCGGTGATCGCATCGGCCATCGCGGCCAGGTCGTGGCCGTGCTCGGCGGTGTTCGGCACGCGCACCGAGGTCGCCGCGGTGGTGGCCGCGATGATCGGGTACGCCTCGAAGGAGCGCCAGGCGTAGATCAGCTCGTCACCGGGCAGGCAGGTGGCCCGCACCAGGTGCTCGGCGAGCGCGACGGAGCCGCAGCCGGTCACCACACGCTCGGCAGGCACGCCCAGCCGATCGGCGAACTTGTCGCGCAGCGCGCCCACGCCCATGTCGGGGTAGCGGTGCACGTTGGCGGCGGCGTCGGCGACGGCCTCGACCACGCCCGGCAGCGGCCCGTACGGCACCTCGTTGCTGGCCAGCTTGATCGCGCCGGGCACCGAGCGGCCGGGCACGTAGTTGGGCAGGGCGTCCAGGTCGGGCCTGGTCAGCCCACGCTTGCTGCGTTCGCTCATGATGCGCTCCTCTTGTCGGTACGGACCGGGTCGGGCAGGCGCACCACGTAGGTGGCAGCCGTTCGGTCATGCCAGGCCATGCGCTGCTGGCGGTCGATCAGCAGGAAGATGACGTCGACGAACTGAAGTATGACGAAGCACGGGCCGCAGCAGGAGAGCAGCAGCAGCGGCATGGCCAGCGGGCTCCAGCGCCGCCAGGCCCGGCCGACGCCTAGCGGGTCCAGGTTCTCGGCCCGGACGACCTTGATCCGGGCGAGCCGCTTGCCGAGGGTCTGCCCGGTGTGCGCGGTCGCCGGCACCTCGTAGGCGAACCACAGCGCCAGCGCGATCAGGATGATCACGAGGAGCAGCGCGTCCATCTGCGCCGGCCGCTCCATGTCGAGCGGCAGCTCCCCGGTCTCCATCCACTTGTCGGTGATGGCCTGGGTGAAGGGGATGTACTCGCGCAGGAACAGGTAGATGAACCAGCCGTTGACCACGACGTTGAGCAGCACCAGCGCGATCGTGTCCACGATCCGCGCCACCAGGCGCGCCCCGGGGGTGGCCAGGGGCATGCCGTGCGGGCGTACCGGGGGCTGGGGCACCGGATGCGGCCAGCCGGGAGGCAGCGGCTGCGTGCCGGGTCCGGCCGGCGGCATCCCACCGGCCGGCGGGAGCACCGGGGGCGCCGAACCGTTCCCGGGCTCGTTGACCTTGTGCACCGGCTGGCCCACGGGTGCCGGAGGCGGAGGCGGGGGCGCGGCGGGCGGCCCGTCCGGTGGTGTCGCGTCGGCGGGCAGGGACGCGCCGAGCCAGCCCTCGCCGTCCCAGTACCGCTGCGTGCTGGGATCGGCGGGGTCCTTGTACCACCCAGGACTGATCGTCATGACAGCTATTTAACCGACCTTCACCACGACGGTCTTCGCCGCCTTGTCATGCAGGCACTGTTGGAGCGGTTTGTCCCACAGCTGCCAGAACCCGTCGAGGTAGCTGAAGAACGGCACGAAGATGCCGGCCACCCGTTCCACCGCCCAGCGCTTGGTCAGGTCGCCGCGGGTCAGCAGCTCGCCGGGCTGCACCTTGATCACGCGCAGCTTCATCACCCGCTTGCCCACGGTCTCGCCTCCCTTACGTAGCTGGTACTCGACCAGGTACAGGTAGGTGAGGACCAGGTTGACGGCGAAGATGCCGGCGAACACGACCATCATCGTGCCGAAGAGCTGGAAGAACTCGTCCGGCACGGGCTGGCCGTACGCGTCGTTGTAGCCGCTGTTCGCCGCGGTCCAGTCCATCACCGTGACCATCCAGAGGATCATCAGCGGCACGGTGAAGATCATGCCGACGAGGCCGAGGATGAGACCGTCCAGCAGGTAGGCGAGCAGGCGGTCGGCGAAGCTCGCCAGCGGCTGGCCGTTCGGCGCGAACGGGACGGCGGGGGGCGGCCACGCGCCCTGCTGCGGGGGCGGCACCCAGCCGGTGGGCTGGCCGGCCCACGGAGCGGGTGGACCCTGGGGCGGCACGAAGCCGGGCACGGGTGCCGGGCCCTGCGGCGGCACCGGGCCGCGCAGCTGCACCGGGTCGCCAGGTGGAGTGGCGGGAGAGGGGGAGGTCATGCGCGACATCCTTCCATGTCCGCGCAGCCGTGCAGGGTCCGCGCCGGGGTGTGAGACGGGCGCCTACCTCGGCATACGCGTCGGCGGGCGCCCGTCGTGGTGCTGGCGGTGCGGTCAGAGGTTGCCGCGGGTGTCCTGCTCGCGCTCGATCGCCTCGAACAGGGCCTTGAAGTTGCCCTTGCCGAAGCCGAGCGAGCCGTGCCGCTCGATGAGCTCGAAGAACACCGTCGGGCGGTCCTGCACCGGCTTGGTGAAGATCTGCAGCAGGTAGCCGTCCTCGTCCCGGTCGACGAGGATCTTGCGCTTCTTCAGCTCCTCGATCGGGGCGCGCACGTTGCCGATGCGGGCCCGCAGCTCCGGGTCGTCGTAGTACGAGTCCGGGGTGGCCAGGAACTCCACGCCCGCCGCGCGCATCGCGTCGACGGTGGCCAGGATGTCGTTGGTGGCCAGCGCGATGTGCTGCGCGCCCGGGCCGCCGTAGAACTCCAGGTACTCGTCGATCTGCGACTTCTTCTTGGCGATCGCCGGCTCGTTCAGCGGGAACTTCACCTTGCGGGTGCCGTTGGCGACGACCTTGCTCATCAGCGCGCTGTAGTCGGTGGCGATGTCGTCGCCGATGAACTCGGCCATGTTCGTGAAGCCCATGACACGGTGGTAGAACTCCACCCACTCGTCCATGCGGCCCAGCTCGACGTTGCCGACGACGTGGTCGACGGCCTGGAAGAAGCGCTTCGGCGAACCCGCGGCGACGGCCGCGGAGCGGTCCACGATCGGCTCGCGCGCCACGAAGCCCGGCTCGAACGGGCCGGTGTAGCCGGAGCGGTCGATCAGGGTGTGCCGGGTCTCGCCGTACGTCGCGATCGCGGCGATGCGGATCGTGCCGTGCTCGTCCTTCTCGTCGTACGGCTCCTGCACGCCGGTCGCGCCGTGCGCCACGGCGTACGCGTAGGCGGCGTCGACGTCGGGGACCTCCAGCGCGATGTCGGTGACGCCGTCGCCGTGGCGGGCGTGGTGGTCCGCGCCCGGGGCGGCCGCGTGCACCGCGCCGCGGAGCACGAAGCGCGCGCTGCCCGAGGTCAGCACGTACTCGGCGTAGTCGCGGAAGCCCTGCTCCGGGCCGCGGTAGGCGACCAGGGTCATGCCGAACGCGGTGGAGTAGTAGTGGGCCGCCTGCTTGGCGTTGCCCACCAGGAAGGCGATGTGGTCGACACCCTTCACCGGGAACGGGTCGGTCGTCTCCGGCGACGCGTGGGTGGCGGCCGGGTGAGCTACAGCGGTCATGGGCAAAGATTTACCCAGCGCCGTGAGCTGGGCAACTGTCTCGCCGATCACTGATCAGATTGTGCAGAACGACCGGTGGTGGCGGCGATCTGCTGGACAGATTGCCCAGTTATCAAATCGTTACCAAGGCTTGTCATGCTCGGGCGGCTCCCGGGCGTATCTCCGGTGGGACCAGGGGAGAAGGCCATGGACGACTTTGCTGAGTTCTACCTCAGCGGCAAGGACGCGGTGTTCCGCGCCGTGCTCGCGGCGGGCGGCGACCGCGCGGGCGCGGAGGACGCCGTGGCCGAGGCGTACGCCCGAGCCTGCGCGCGCTGGGAAGCCGTACGTGCCCACCCCAACCCGACCGCCTGGGTGCTAGAGGGCGACCTGTTCCTGCTGTGGGCCCCGGAAGGCGGCCTGAAGCACGCCCTGGTGCGGGCTCACCGCGCGGACGACATGCTGGTGGACTCCGGGCCGAGGTTCGGCACGCCGGACGGAATGGATGCCACAGAGCAGGCCTGCCGGCAGCTCGGCGCGTCGTTCGCCGAACTGGCAGGCACACCCGCGCTGCCGCCGCGCCGCCACGTGACCGTCTACGACGACGGACAAGTGTCGATGTACGTCGCCGACGGCATGATCTCTGTCTGCACCCGCGATGACGGCTCGCTGTCCATGGTCAGCGTCAGCCGGACCACCGGCGGGGCGTGGCAGCCGCTGCGCTACGTCCACCAGGCCTGGGAGACGAGCGGATGGATCGTGGGCGTCGCTCCCCGGTTCGCGACCAGCGGCACGCTGACCCTGAGCGGTGGCCGGACCGTGCCCCTGGTCGTCGTCGACGGCTGGTTCACGGCCGCTTGGAAGGGCAAGCAGGCTGCCGGACAGCCCGGGAAGATCGAGATCGTGGCTCCCGGAGAGGTGTGGACCGAGCAAGCCGGACAGGTCACCCGGCTGCCCCGGTGACATGATGAGCCGGTGACTTCCACGGTCGACGAGCTGGACGTGCGACTGGTCGAGCTGCTGGCGGCCGAGCCGCGGATCGGTGTGCTGGAGGCCTCGCGCCGGCTGAAGGTGGCGCGGGGCACGGTGCAGGCCCGGCTGGACCGGCTCGTCGCGCGCGGGGTCATCAAGGGCTTCGGCCCGGAGCTGGACCCGGCGGCGCTCGGCTACGGCGTCACCGCGTTCGTGACCCTGGAGATCCGGCAGAGCGGCGGCCACGACCCGGTCGCCGCGCACCTGTCGACGATCCCCGAGGTGCTGGAGGCGTACACCATCACCGGCGGCGGCGACCTGCTCTGCCGGATCGTGGCCCGGTCCAATGCCGACCTGCAGCGGGTCATCGACGAGATCGTGGCGTACGACGGGATCGTGCGCGCGTCCACGCTGATCGCGCTCGCCGAGCAGTTGCCGTACCGGACGCTGCCGCTGGTGGGGAAAGCCGCCCGACACGGGTGAATCGGACAGTCACTCACGTTTGACGGTTTCCTGGCTACTGTGGCCGGATGGCTCAGGGGAGGGCTGGCGCAGGCTGGCTCGTGGCAGTGGCCGTGGCGCTGACCGTGCTCGTGAGCACCGGCGTCTGGAACCCGTTCCCTGACCTGTGGGCCTGGCTCAACACGAGCGGCCCGGTCTCCGAACCGCTGCCGCGCTGGCAGGAGCGGCTCGGCAGCACCCCGCAGACTGTCACGCTGACCGACGACTACGTGATCGTCGAGCACCGGGACTCGGTCGAGGCGCTGAGCCGGTTCAACGGCCGGCGCAACTTCGCGACCGAGGCGGACTGGGCGGCGGTCGCCGGCCCGGCCGACAAGCCGGTCATCGTCGCGGGAAAGCTGCTGGTCAAGGGGTATCAGGCGCTGGATCCGCGGACGGGTGCGGTGGTGTGGCGCGACGAGGTGGCCTCCGCCGTGTGGACGTACCGGGACGAGGTCGTCGACGTGGCCTGCCGTACGCCCAAGGATTGCGAGGTCACCGGCCGCGCGCCCGGCACCGGCACGAAGATCTGGTCCACCGGCCTGCCGGGCATGGGTTTCGTGCTCTTCGCCGACAATCCGGAGCTGCTGGGCACGCAGCCGATCCCCTCGGACCGGATCGCGGACCGCCACGAGCCGGGCAGCCGCCCGGAGCTGCTGGCCTTCCCGATAGACGGCAAGGTGTACGTCGTCGATCCGCGCCGGTCGGAGCCGCGGCTGGATCCACCCCTGGAGCCCGGCCGCCGCGACAAGATCATTGTCGCGGGCGGGCGCATCGTGCGCAGCACCGCGAACCCGCGCGACGGGGGCTGCGACGTCGCCGTCGTCGCGCTCGACGCGGTGAGCCGGCAGCGGGTGTGGCCCCTGCCCGCCGGGCAGCATCTGCGCACCTTCGACGGCGGTGGTTGCGACCAGCGTCGGCTGCCGATGGGCACCGACAGCGCGCTTGTCGGATTGACGATCGAGGGCAGGGAGCAGCTGATCGAGGCGGGCCTCGGCGAGCAGGTGCTGCTGTGCGCCCCGGGCGAGCACATCGTGGGGGTGACCAACGGGCTGGCCCTGGTGCGTTCGACCGACGGGCGGCGGCTGAGCGCGGTGGTGCCCGACGGCAGGAACCCGGGCAAGCCCAAGGCGCTGTGGCACCGCAAGATCAGCCCGGAGGCCTCGGCGGCGCTGCGGGGCACCGTGGTCGTCGTGTCCGACCGCGGCCCGAACCGGGTGATCGTGCTGAACCCGGAGGACGGCAAGGTCCGCAAGGAGGTCAAGTCGGATGCCGAGGTGCTCGCCGCCGACGACAAGGGCCTGCTGTTGGGCCAGCGGCGTGATCTCGGTTACCTCCCGTTCGATTAGCCAGGGCGCGAATTCTGCGACCCGATGGCACATGAGTACCCTTTTTCGCGTGACTGACTTCGCCTACTCCTCGCTGCTGCCCCTGGGCGCGGACACCACTGACTACCGCCTCGTCACCGACGAGGGCGTCGACGTCGTCAGCGGGCCGGGCGGGCGCAAGTTCCTCACCATCGAGCCGGAGATCTTCACCCAGCTGACCGCCGAGGCGATGCACGACATCGCGCACTACCTGCGCCCGGCGCACCTGGCCCAGCTCACTTCGATCATCGACGACCCGCTGTCCTCGCCGAACGACCGCTTCGTCGCCAAGGACCTGTTGCAGAACGCGAACATCGCGGCCGGCGGCGTGCTGCCGATGTGCCAGGACACCGGCACCGCGATCGTGATGGGCAAGCGCGGCCGGCACGTGCTGACCGACGGCAACGACGAGGCGAACATCGCCCGGGGCGTGCACGCGGCGTACACCAGCCTCAACCTGCGCTACTCGCAACTCGCCCCGCTGACCACCTGGGACGAGCGCAACACCGGCACCAACCTGCCCGCGCAGATCGAGCTCTACGCCGAGGACCCGGACGGTCACCCGGACGCGTACAAGTTCCTGTTCATGGCCAAGGGCGGCGGCAGCGCCAACAAGTCGTACCTCTACCAGGAGACGAAGGCGCTGCTCAACCCGACGTCGTTCATGCGCTTCCTGGACGAGAAGCTGCGGCTGATCGGCACCAGCGCCTGCCCGCCGTACCACCTGGCGATCGTCATCGGCGGCACGTCGGCCGAGCACGCGCTGAAGACGGCGAAGCTGGCGTCGGCGAAGTACCTGGACAACCTGCCCTCTTCGGGTTCGATGCTGGCGCACGGGTTCCGGGACGTCGAGCTGGAGGCCGAGGTCCTGGAGCTGACCCGCGACTTCGGCATCGGCGCGCAGTTCGGCGGGCGCTACTTCTGCCACGACGTGCGCGTCGTCCGGCTGCCCCGGCACGGCGCGTCGTGCCCGGTCGCCATCGCGGTCTCCTGCTCCGCCGACCGCCAGGCCCTCGCCAAGATCACCCCGTCGGGGGTATGGCTGGAGCGCCTGGAGACCGATCCGGCCCGCTACCTGCCCGAGGTCACCGCCGAGGACGTCTCCGACGAGGTCGTCAAGATCGACCTCAACCGGCCGATGGCCGAGATCCGCGCCGAGCTGGCCCAGCACCCCGTCAAGACCCGGCTGTCGCTGTCCGGCCCGCTCGTGGTGGCCCGTGACATCGCCCACGCGAAGATCGCCGAGCGGCTCGACGCCGGTGAGCCGATGCCGCAGTACCTGCGCGACCACGCCGTCTACTACGCCGGACCGGCGAAGACCCCCGAGGGGTACGCGTCCGGGTCCTTCGGCCCGACCACCGCCGGGCGCATGGATGCCTACGTGGAGAAGTTCCAGGCGGCCGGGGGCTCGTACGTGATGCTCGCCAAGGGCAACCGCAGCGGCCAGGTCACCAAGGCCTGCCAGGCGTACGGCGGCTTCTACCTCGGCTCCATCGGCGGCCCCGCCGCCCGGCTCGCCCAGGACTGCATCAAGAAGGTCGAGGTCCTGGAGTACGCGGAGCTCGGCATGGAAGCCGTCTGGAAGATCGAGGTCGAGGACTTCCCCGCCTTCATCGTCGTCGACGACAAGGGCAACGACTTCTTCGCCGAAACCTCCAAGCCCACCCTCACCATCGGCCGCCGCTGACCTGCCGCCTCTCCCACCCCCGCGTCGGCCGCGCCGCGGGTCGGTCGCGCGCGGCGCGTAGGGCGCGGTCCGGGCGCGTAGCGCACCAAGGTCATTCGACTTGCCTGGCACCTGTGCGTATCTTGAAGCGCCATTCGCACAGGTGCCAGGCAAGTCGGGCGATCATGGGCCGTCGGTAGGGCGTCGGGGGCAGATCACGGGTGCCAACCGCGGGAGCGGAGCGCGGTCTTGGCTTCGCGGACGACACCTGCGAAGTCGTTGCGCATGCGTCGACTGGTCACGTGCAGGACGATCCAGCCTTCGTTGACGAGCAGGTTGAGCCGCCGCCGGTCGAGGTGGAACTGGTCGGGGGCGTCGTGCCACTCGCCGTCGTACTCGATGGCGACCTTGAACTCGGGCCAGGCCAGGTCGGGGTGAAGCACGCGGCCGCCGATTGCGACCGGATGCTGCAACTCGGGTCGGGGCAGCCCGGCGCGGATCAGGCCAACCCGCAGGCGTGACTCCTGCGGCGACTCCGCTCGGCCGTCGACCAGCCCGAACGCCCTCGCGGCCCGGGCGGCTCCGTGCCGGCCGAAGCGGTCGCGGGCCAGCTCGCCGAGCTCGTCGACCGAGACCAACTTGGCATGCAGCAGCGCGTCGATGATCGTGACCGCGGGTACGAGGTCCAGCCAGAGCACGAGATCCCAGCAGGTGCGCAGCGGGCGGGTGACGGGTAGTCCGCGGCGGATCTCGACTTCGTCCTCACCGAGCACCATACGGTGTACGGTCGCGTGCTTGCGCTGGTTGAGCCGGGTGCCCGCGGGCACGACGAGGTGGGCCGGGTCGCCGAACGCGGCAGCGTGCTCGACACCGTGCAGGAACGCCGCCGACGGGCCGGCGAAGTACGCCGTCGGGGGCAAGGCCGAGCGCTAGCGCGCGGCAGGTCAGCTCATGGTCGCGGTCGAGCCGGCTGTCCGCGAAGACGTTGTAGCCGAGGCTCGTCCAATTCCGCCCGCGCAGCTGCTCGGCGGTGAGCAGGCCCTCCCGCAGGGCGTCGGACCCGCGGAACACCTGCCAGGCCAGTTGTCTGGGTCGATCGACACGTCGCACGCCGCACAGCGTGCCTCACATTCGCGGACCCTGTGCACGGCCCTGTGGATAACCGGCCCCATCCCTGTGGATAACCATGTGGATCGCCTGTGGACGGTTGTGGACGAACGCGCCGCGCACGAAGGTCCCGCGACTCACCATGGTCATCCGACTTGCCAGGCATCTGGGCGAATGCGGCTTCACGATACGCACAGGTGCCAGGCAAGTCGGACGATTCATGCGGCCCGGCCGCACGGCCCCACGGCGGTGCGGCAAAGAAGGGGGCGGGTCAGGAGAGGGCGGTGGTGATGGTGGTGGCGGCGGCTACTACGAGGGGGCCGACGGTGGGGGCGTCGAGGGGGGCCAGGGCGACGACGCCGACGGAGGCGCGGAGGCCTTCGACGGCGTGGACTCGGGCGGCGATGCCGTACGCGCCGGGTTGGAGTTCGCCGGAGGAGACGGTCCAGCCTTCGGCGTCGGAGAGGATGGCGCGGCCCGCCGCGCCGGACTCGAGCGGGTGCCGGGAGCCGGTGCGGTAGGCGACGTGGAACATGGTCGAGCTGGGTTCGACGACGGCCACCGCGACGGCCTCGTCGCCGTCGGCGACGGTGAGGTGCGCGGTGGCGTGGACCTGGTCGGCGAGGCGGCGCAGGGCGGGCAGGGCCGCGTCGGCGAGCAGCGGCTGGGCGCGCCGGGCCAGGTGCAGCAGCCCCACGCCGAGCCGTAGCCGCCCGCCGGAGTCGCGGCGTACCAGGGAGTGCTCGGTGAGCGTGGTGACCAGCCGGTACACCACGGCGCGCCCGACGCCGAGACGGTTGGCGGCCTCGGTGACGGTGAGCCCGCCCGGGGTGTCCGCGACCAGGGTCAGCAGGCGCAGCCCGCGGTCGAGCGTCTGTGCGGTGTCCACGCGCCAAGCGTAGGCGTCGACCGGGATGACTAGAGTGGCGGAGTGATCAAGGCGGTGGTGTTCGACGCGGACGAGACGTTGCTCGATCTGCGACCGGCGGTCGACTACGCGCTGGAGCAGGTGCTCGGCAGCCTGCGCGCGCTGGAGCCGGGCCTGGCGCTGACCCGCGAGCACCTGCGGGAGAGCTGGCAGGAGGTGTTCGCCGAGGACCCGGGGGCGCCCGTCCCGTACATCCGGCGCGAGTCGCTGCGCCGGTCGCTGGCCCGGTTCGGCCTGGAACGGCACCTCGACGGTCACTACGAGCTGTTCTTCCGGCACCGGTACGAGCAGACCCGGCCTTTCCCGGACGCGCTGGCGACGCTGGCCGAGCTGCGGGCGGTGTACCTGCTGGGTTATGCGACCAACGGCAACTCGACGGCGGGGCGGTGCGGGCTGGGCGGCGAGTTCGCCTTCGAGCTGTACGCCCACCAGGACGGCCTGCCGAAGAAGCCCGCGCCGGAGTTCTTCGCCGCGGTCGTCGCGGCCGCCGGCGCGAAGCCGGACGAGATCGTCTACGTCGGCGACAACTACCACCACGATGTCGAGGCCCCGGCCGCGGCCGGGATGCGCACGGTCTGGGTGAACCGCGCCGGAAGCGACCTGCCCGGCCCCGTCGTGCCGGACCTGACGGTCGAGCGCCTGGCGCAACTGCCGGAGGGAGTGGGCAGGCTCGCCCGCCGTCCCGCGACATGGGACGGCGTACCCTCTGCGAGTGGCGGTGCAGGGCGCTGACCTGCGGTTCCGCTAACGTGTACCGATGATCACAACTGTCGCCTTCGACGCCGACGACACGCTGGTGGACATCCACACCGCCGTGACAGCGGGCCTGGGGGCGGTCACCGCCGCGGTGGCCGACCCGGCGCTGACCCTGGAGCTGTTCGCCGCCGACGCCGAGGACCACTGGACGCTGCTGTCCGACCGCCCCGCGCGCGACATCCGGGCCGCCGCGATGCGGCACACCCTGGCCCGAGCCGGTCGCGAGCACGAGCTGGACCGGTGGCTGGAGCTGTTCTTCGAGGTGCGGTTCGCCAACTCGCGCCCGTTCGAGGGGGTGGCCGCGGTGCTGGACAAGCTGAGCCGCGACTACCGGCTCGGGTACGCGACCAACGCCAACAGCCTGGCCGGCCGGTGCGGGCTCGGCGGGCGCTTCGCGTTCGAGCTGTACGCGCTGGAGAACGGGGTGCCGAAGAAGCCCGCCCGGGGCTTCTTCGACGCGGTGCTCGCCGCGGCGTCGGCCCAGCCGCACGAGGTCGTGTACGTCGGCGACTCCTACGAGCACGACGTCGCCGGGGCGGCGGGCGCGGGTCTGCGTACCGTCTGGCTGAACCGGTCGGGCGCCCCCGCACCCGGACCGGTCCGCGCCGACGTGGTGATCTCGGACCTGGCCGAGTTGCCCGACGCGGTGGCCTCCCTCAACACTTGAGCCGAGCGGGCGGCGGTGATCGGCGTCACCGGCTCTGATGGCCGTGAGGACCGAATCGCCGTCGATCCGGATGAGCTTGAAGCGTTGCGGTGGTTGCAGTCGCGATGGACCGCCCCGCATTGACTATCCTTGTCCGGTGACGTTGAGACTCTTTGACACCGCGACCCGACAGGTGCGCGACTTCGTGCCGCGCGTTCCCGGTCAGGCCTCCGTGTACCTGTGTGGTCTCACCGTGCAGTCCGGCCCGCACATCGGCCACCTGCGCTCGGGCGTCAACTACGACGTGCTGCGGCGCTGGCTGATCCACTCGGGCTACGACGTCGTGTTCGTGCGCAACATCACCGACATCGATGACAAGATCCTCACCAAGTCGCTGGAGCAGGGTCGACCGTTCTGGTCGATCGCGTACGCCAACGAGGTGACCCTCGCCGCCGCGTACCGGGCGCTGAACGTGCTCGCGCCGACGTACGAGCCGCGGGCCACCGGGCACGTGCCCGAGATGCACGAGTTGATCACCGAGCTGATCGAGCGGGGCAACGCGTACCCGAGCAACGACGGCAGCGGCGACGTCTACTTCTCCGTGAGCTCCTTCGCCGACTACGGCGCCCTGTCCGGGCAGCGGCCCGACGACATGCTGGCCGCGCCCGACGGCCCGGAGCGGGCCAAGCGCGACCCCCGCGACTTCGCGCTGTGGAAGGGCGCGAAGACCGAGGAGCCCGACGACGCCGAGTGGCCCTCGCCCTGGGGCCGCGGTCGGCCCGGCTGGCACATCGAGTGCTCCGCGATGGCCAAGCGCTACCTGGGCGCGGAGTTCGACATCCACGGCGGCGGCCTCGACCTGGTCTTCCCGCACCACGAGAACGAGCAGGCCCAGTCGCGCGCGGCGGGGCTGGCGTTCGCCCGGTTCTGGGTGCACCACGGCCTGCTCAACCTCGGCGAGGCCAAGATGAGCAAGTCGCTGGGCAACGTCATCGACCTCGACGCGGTCGTCGAGCGCGGCATCCGCCCTGTCGACCTGCGCTACTACATGCTTTCCCCGCACTACCGGGCCCGGATCGACTTCAGCTGGGGCGCGCTGGAGGAGGCCGCCACGGCGTACCGCCGCATCGAGGGCTTCGTGCAGCGGGCCGTGGAACTGGTCGGGGTCGTCGAGCCGACGATGCTGTGCGCCGACTTCACCGCCGCGATGGATGACGACCTCAACACCTCGGCCGCGCTCGCGGCCCTGCACGAAGTGGTGCGCGAGGGCAACACCGCCCTGGCCGCCGGGAACGACAAGGCCGCCGCGGGCGCGCTGGGCAGCGTCCGGGCCATGCTCGGCGTGCTCGGCATCGACCCGCTCGACGTAGCCTGGGCCGAGAGCAAGGGCGGCAGCGGGCTGCGCAGCACGGTCGACGCGCTGGTCGCGCTCGCCCTGGAGCAGCGCACGGCCGCACGAGGACGCAAGGACTGGGCCGCCGCGGACGCCGTGCGGGATCAGCTCAAACAGGCCGGAGTCGTGGTGGAGGACACCCCGCACGGTCCACGCTGGACGATCGGAAGTGAACTGTAATGCCGGGCAACTCGCAACGCCGGAACATACGCCAGGTCAGCAAGAAGACCGCCGTCAAGGGGACGGGTGGCAAGGGCAAGGACACCCTGAAGGGTCGGGGCAAGACGCTGCCCGCTGACGAGCGTCCGTGGCACAAGGGTTACTCGGGCACCGAGAAGCTGCCTTCGAAGACCGCCTGGAAGCAGGACAAGGAGCGCAAGGCCGCCGCCGCCGAGGGGCGTGCCCCGAAGATCGGCAAGCCCGGCACCAAGGACACCACCTGGGGCCGCGGCAGCGGCGGCAAGGGCACGCCGACCAAGCGCACCCCCGCCGGCCGGGGCGGCGCTCCGACCCGCAGCGGCCCGCGGGTCGCGCCCGGCCGCAAGTCGCTGACCCCGAAGGACGCGCCGGAGCTGCTCGTCGGCCGCAACCCGGTGAACGAGGCGCTGCGCGCGCACGTGCCCGCGACCGCCCTCTACGTGGCCCAGGGTATCGACATCGACGAGCGCGTCAGCGAGGTCGTGCGCACCGCGGGCGACCGGGGCATCCCGATCCTGGAGGTCAGCCGCGCCGAGCTCGACCGGCTCACCGGCGGCGTGCTGCACCAGGGCATCGGCATCCAGGTGCCGCCGTATGCGTACGAGACCTTCGACGACATGCTCGCCGCCTCGATCGAGCACCCGGAGCCGCTGCTGGTGGCGCTGGACGGGGTCACCGACCCGCGCAACCTCGGCGCGGTGATCCGCTCCGCGGCGGCGTTCGGCGCGCAGGGCATCTTCGTGCCCGAGCGGCGGGCCGCGGGCATCACCGCGACCGCCTGGCGCACCAGCGCGGGCGCGGCGGCGCGGCTGCCGGTGGCGCAGGTGACCAACATGACCCGGGCGCTCAAGCAGGCGCAGTCGGAGGGCTTCGTGGTCGTCGGGCTGGACGCCGACGGGGAGACGGACCTCTACCAGCTGGAGGCCGCGGTCGGGCCGCTGGTCGTGGTGGTCGGGTCGGAGGGGCGCGGTCTCGGCCGGCTCGTCGGGCAGACGTGCGACATGCGGGTGAGCATCCCGATCGTGTCCGAGGTCGAGTCGCTCAACGCGTCCGTGGCAGCGGCCGTGGCCCTGGCCGAGGTCGCCCGACGCCGGGCGGCGTGACCGGGGCCGCGTTCGCGCGGCGCGTTTATAGACACTGGCCTATCACATCGAGTTTCCGCGACTCGGAGGCGATGTGATAGGCCAGTGTCTATTGGTGAACGGGGGCGCGGCGGCGCGTCGGCCGAGCCGTCGGCCGGGTGAGCGGCCCAGGCCGCCGGTCAGTCGGGCTGGCGGGTCATGGCGAGCACGTCGAGGGCCGCGTCGAGCTGCTCCTCGGTGAGCTTGCCGGCCTCCACGTGGCCCCGTTCCACGACGACCTGGCGGATGGTCTTGTTCTCCGCCAGGGCCTGCTTGGCGACGGCCGCCGCCTCCTCGTACCCGATGTGGCGGTTGAGTGGCGTCACGATCGACGGAGAGCCCTCGGCGTACAGCCGGGCCACCTCCTCGTTGGCCTGCAGCCCCGCGACGCACTTGACGGCCAGCAGGCGGCTCGCGTTGGCCAGCAGCGTGATGGACTCCAGCAGGTTGCGGGCCATCACGGGGAGCATGACGTTCAGCTCGAAGTCGCCCTGCGAGCCGCTGAAGGCGACCGCGGCGTCATTGCCGATGACCTGCGCACAAACCTGGCGCACGGACTCGCAGATGACCGGGTTCACCTTGCCCGGCATGATCGACGAACCGGGCTGCAGGTCGGGGATGCGCAGCTCACTGAGGCCCGCCCGGGGTCCGGAACCCATCCACCGGATGTCGTTGGCGATCTTGTAAAGGCTGACGGCCGCCGTGCGGAGCTGACCCGACAGCTCCACCAGGGCGTCCCGGGCGCCGTGCGCCTCGAAGTGGTTCTCGGCCTCCTTGACCGGCAGGCCCGTGTCGGCGGCCAGCCGGCGGTACACCTCGCGGCGGAACTCGGCGCTCGCGTTCACGCCCGTGCCGACGGCGGTGCCGCCCAGCGGCAGCTCGGCGACGTGCGGCAGGGTCGACGCGACCCGCTCGGCGGCGCGGTGCACCTGCTGGGCGTAGCCGGAGAACTCCTGGCCCAGGGTCACCGGCGTGGCGTCCATCAGGTGGGTGCGACCCGACTTCACCACGTGCGCGAACTCCCGCGCCTTGCGCGACAGCGCCTGCTCCAGCTCCAGCAGCGCGGGGCGCAGCTCGTACGCCACCAGCCGCAGCGCGGCCAGGTGGATCGCCGACGGGAATACGTCGTTGCTGGACTGCGAGGCGTTCACCTGGTCGTTCGGGTGCACAGTGCGGCCCAGCCGCTGCCCGGCCAGGCGGGCCAGCACCTCGTTCATGTTCATGTTGGTCGAGGTGCCCGAACCGGTCTGGTACACGTCGAGCGGGAAGTGCTCCGCGAAGTCGCCCTCGACGATCTCCCGGGCGGCCGAGGCGATCGCGCCCGCGGTCTGCGCGTCCAGGTCGCCGGTGGCCGCGTTGGCTTCGGCCGCCGCCGCCTTGATCTGGGCAAGAGCGATGATCAGGGGGTACGGCAGGACCGTCCCCGACACCGGGAAGTTCTCGATCGCCCGCTGGGTCTGCGCGCCCCACAGGGCGTCGGCGGGCACCCGCACCTCGCCCATCGTGTCGTGCTCGACTCGATACTCCGTCATGGCTCCATGCTTACCCCCTGGAGTACGGGTAACCGAAGATCGGCACGCACATCACAAAAGGGCGGGACCGTTTCCGGTCCCGCCCCTCCTGCTTACTGCCTGCGTCAGATGCGCACGCCGGAGGCGGCGTGGAACGCGTGGTGGCTACCGACCACCGGCTTGACGAACACGGTGTCGCCGAGGCTCGGCATCGCCTGACGGGTCGTGGTGACCACGAACCGCTCCTCGCCACCGTTGATCGCGGCGTGGCCGTACACGTTGGCGTTGGCGCCCAGGTCCTCGACCAGGTCGACGACGATCGGCATGCCGCCCTCGCTGGCGCCCACCAGGTCCGAGTCCTCGGGGCGGAAGCCCACGGTGACCTGGCCGTTGCCGCCCTCGGCCTGCGCCGCGGCGACCTGCTCACGGGTGAGCGGGAGCACCATCTGGCCGAACACCGCGCCGGCGTCGGTCAGCTGCACGGTCTTGATGTTCATGGCCGGCGAGCCGATGAAGCCCGCGACGAACACGTTCGACGGCCGGTCGTACAGGGCACGCGGGGTGTCGCACTGCTGCAGCACACCGTCGAGCAGCACGGCCACCCGGTGACCCATGGTCATGGCCTCGACCTGGTCGTGCGTGACGTACACCGTGGTGATGCCCAGCTGCGACTGCAGCGTGGCGATCTGCGAACGGGTCTGCACGCGCAGCTTGGCGTCGAGGTTCGACAGCGGCTCGTCCATGAGGAAGACCTGCGGCTCACGCACGATGGCGCGGCCCATGGCGACACGCTGGCGCTGACCGCCGGAGAGCGCCTTCGGCTTGCGGTTGAGGTACTCCTCCAGCTGCAGCATCTGCGCGGCCTTCTTGACCCGGACGTCGATCTCCGACTTCGGGGTCTTGCGCAGCTTGAGCGCGAACGCCATGTTCTCGTACACCGTCATGTGCGGGTAGAGGGCGTAGTTCTGGAAGACCATCGCGATGTCCCGCGACTTCGGCGGGAGGTTCGTGACGTCCTTGTCGTTGATGTAGATCGCGCCCTGGTCGACGTCCTCGAGACCGGCCAGCATCCGCAGGCTGGTGGACTTGCCACAGCCGGACGGGCCGACGAGGACGAGGAACTCGCCGTCGTTGATCTGGAGGTCGAGCTGGTCGACGGCGGGGCGGTCGGTGCCCGGGTAGATCCGGGACGCCTTGGCATAGGTGACGGTAGCCACGGGGGTGTGTCCTTCCACCGGCAGGAACGTGCCGGACGATCCGAGTGAAAGTGAAGTGCCGGCCACGTTTTCACGAACCCGGCGTTCGCCAAAGTAGCCGCGTAACGGCTTGTAAACAAGCCCGTGGATCATCATGTGGAACGCGTCTGCCAGGCAAAACGGACGCTATGGTGATGATCGGTACGAAACTCCGGGGAATCCGGTAGCGGACCTGATACGTACGGCGCGTACCATCGCTGGGTACGGCCGCTCCTGAGCCGTGCATGCCGGCCTGGCGCAATTGGTAGCGCACCCGACTTGTAATCGGAAGGTTAGGGGTTCAAGTCCCCTGGTCGGCTCCACCGTCGCAGTTCAGAAGGCACTGAACCGGGCTCGTCCGGTCCGATCCACTGGCGATCGCCTATGTGAAAGCACGTTCCGCTCGCCTACCATCACCGGGGTGACAGCTCCCCGTGCCGACTCACGCGGCGGAAACCGGGTATTCCTCGCCGTGGTCATCGCAGCCGCCTGCGGCATCGCCGCCGGGCTCGGGCTGGCTCGACTGACTATGGACCCGCATACGGCGACAGCGCATATGCTCACTGGAACGGTCACCGCGTCGAACGAGACGAGCCGCGAGATCCAGTTCGAAGCCGACGGGGCGGCTCCCGATCCGGAAGGCGACCCCACCCTCTACGACGTGCTCGAAGCCAAGTGGCAGGACAGCACCGGCGCGGTACGTGACGGCTACCCGGCCTGCCTCAAGAGCGAGAACGACGACCCCATCTCGCTTGATCATCATCGCGTCAAGCTGACCGTGATACACCGCGACTTCGGTGGCAGGCAACTGCACAACATCGTGGTGCACGTCCAGTGCCTGGACTGATCGCTCGATGTTCGTGCGCGGACGCACCGCTTGACCGGAAGCTCAAAGGTCCAAGTCCCCTGGCCGGCCTCACCGCCTGAGCTCAGCTCAAGGGCATGACAAGACGTCGCCCGTGGAAGAGTTGCCGTCATGGCAGCTTCAGTGACTCCGGGCCGCGAGGTGGTAATCGAGTCGGATCGCCTGCTGCTCAGACCTTGGCGGGTGGCCGAGGCCGCAGTCCAGCGTGAGCTGTGGACCGAACGTGATCCCCGAGTGCCGCCGCACCGCCGGATCGACGCGGCCGGGCACCCCACCCTCGCGGAGCTTAAGGATTCGATCCGCACCGACGAGCTGTGGTCGACCAGGTTGCTCGCGGTCGAGCGCAAGGCGGAGGGCGACGTAATCGGCTACTGCGGGCTGGTCGACGGACGAGGACTGGAGGGCGAACCGGAACTGGCGTTCGAGCTGCTGCGCCGGGTATGGGGCCAGGGGTACGCCACCGAGGCCGCGCTGGCGGTGCTGGACTGGGCGAGATCGTCCGGCTACGAGTGCCTGTGGGCCACGGTCTGGGACTGGAACACCGCTTCTCGCTGGGTCCTGACCAAGCTCGGGTTCACCGAGACCGAGCGGACGGAAGTGGACCCGGTTCGCGGAACCACCCTGTTCACCACGAGACGGCTCTGACACGCCGAAGCCCGTGCGACAAGTAAGGGGGCGGATGTGTTTCGCATCCGCCCCCTCGCCACATACGCCTGTCAGATGAGCGTGTCGCTCTCCAGCGGCAGCAGGCCCGCGGCGGTGCCGACGACCGGCAGGGCGCGCAGCACCTCCATGGAGGTGGCCATGTTGCCCAGGATCGGCAGGTCGTTGACGAGCGGCAGCTGACCCAGCAGGCTGCCCACGCCGAGGCCGCCCGCGCCGGCGCCGCCGGTCAGGCTGCCCAGCAGCGGCAGCTCGCCCAGGCCGGGCAGGCTGGGCAGGCCGGGCAGCGCGGCCTCGGTGGTGGCCGACTCCGCGTACTCGGCGTCCTCGCCCGCGATCGGGCGCTCGGTGGCCCGGTGCCGGCCGACGTGCTGGGGCTGGGCGGCCGGGGCGGAGACCTGCTGGCCGACGGGCAGCTGGGTGTCGAGGGTCGGCTCGGGGTTCAGCAGGTTGGCGCCGCGGCCGGGGCTCATGCCGGACAGCCCGCCGGTGATCTTGCCGAGCGCGTCGCCGACGATCGGCAGCGAGCCGACGACGGGCAGTGCGGTGCCGGGCTTGCCGCCCTGCACGATGCCGCCGGTGAGCATGCCGCCGACGACGGGGAGCTTGGTCACGGTGTCCAGGCTGAGCTTGCCGCTGGCGAGGTCGCGTACGCCGGGGACCTGCTTGGCGATGTCGCCGACGACCAGGATGCTGTCCAGCGGACCGCCGTTGCCGAGCACGCCGTTGAGGATGGGCAGCTTGTCGACGAACGGCAGGCCTTCGGCGGTGGGCATGCCTTCGGTCGCGAGCAGGTCGTCGGCGCTCGGCTGGCCCATCGCGTCGGCGATGAGGGCCGGCACGATCTGCGAGGTCGCGTCGGCGACCTGCTGGGACAGCGCCGGTTCGAGCGTGATGCCCTGGGCGTCGGACGGGTCGAGCGCGTCGGTGTCGATGAGCGGGTCGATCTGGCGCGCGAGCATGCCGGACGGCATACCGGTGGGCGTCTCGCCGAGCCATTCGCCGAAGCTGTCCTGGGGAGTGCCGACGGCCGGGCCGGCTGGGGCGGGCAGCGGTGCGGGCTGCAGCCCGGACAGGTCGTTGCGCTCGCCGGTGAGACCGCCCAGGGCGTCGCCGCCGAGCGCGCCGGTGAGGCTCGCGAGCGGATCGGCGGCCTTGGCGCTGCCGTTGAGGCCGCCGCTGAGTCCGCCGGTCAGGTCGCCCAGGCTGCCGGTGATGCCGCCGAGCGGCCCGTCGCCGCCGGTGAGTCCGCCGAGCGGGCCGCCGCCGCCGCCGGTGAGGCTGCCCAGCGGGCCGCCGTCTCCGCCGAGCAGGCCGCCGAGGGTGCCGCCGCCGTCGGGGCCGCCCATGAGGCCGGTGGCGATGCCGCCGAGCGGCCCGTTGGAGAGGCCGCCGATGGGGCTGCCGCCGGGCTGGGCGCCGAGCAGGCCGCCGAGCGGTCCGCCGGAGAGCATGCCGGTGACGCTGTCCAGGCCGGGCAGCGCTTCCTCCTTGCCGGCGCCGTTGAGCAGGCCGGTGCTGTTGAGCAGGTCGGTGCTCGGCAGCGCGCGGGTCAGGGCCGGCGCCTTGCCGGTGAGCGAGATGTCCTGCACCCCGGGGGCGTACGCGGTGACGCCGACTTCGCCGGTGCCGCGGGTGATCGAGAGCGGGCCGTCTGCGAGCAGCCCTGCGTTCAGCCTCGTGTCGGGCATGTCGATCGACAGGCCGAGGTTGTTCAGGCCGCCCGTCGGGGAGAGGAGATCGGCGACCAGCCCTCGCATGGCCTGAAGATCGGCGGTCGGCTGGGCCTCGGTGACCGTTTCAGCGTGCGCGACGCCACTGCCGAGAAGCATGACGCCGCCCGCCACGCCCACGGCGCCGACGGCACGGTAGAACCACTTGTTCATGTCCATCCATTCGATTGCTGACCGGTGCACCCCGAACGGCAGGGTGCTGCTTGGTGCATTCGTCTGATGGAGCAACGACCAAAAGGGGCATATCGTCGCGGGAAAGGCATGTTCGGCGATCCCTCAGGGGTGGTACGGGTGGTGCTCGGTCGATAGCATCCGGGCGTGCTGACCCCCTCCTCGGTCGTGGCAAACCTCCGTCGTGCCCGCAACAACCACTTCGTGATCAACGGCTCGGACGGCCTGGCCTACCGCCTCGCCGAGCAGCTGACCACACGCTACGGCGTGGACGTGGTGGTGCTGATGACTCCCGATCAGAGGCGCGACGCGCGCGACTTCGGTGAGCTGCCGCGGGTGCGCGTGGTCGTGGTCGATCGGGTGGACGAGCGCGCCCTGGTCAAGGCCGACGTCGCCACGGCGATCGGGCTGGCGCTGACGGTGCAGGACGACGTCGGCAACATCCACGTCGCGCTGCAGGCTCGTGACCTGGTGCCGGGGCTGCGGCTGGTGGTCCGGATGTACAACTCCCACCTCGGCCGCGGCATCGAGGAGCTGCTCGGCAACGCCCGGGTGCTGTCCGACGCCGAGATCGCGTCACCGGCCCTGGTCGCGATCGCGCTCGACGAGGTCAACGCGGTGCCGCTGCCGGTCGGCGGCCGTACCCTCGTGGTCGCCCGGCGGGCCGAGGTGGCGCCCGACGACGTGGTCTGCGGGCTGGTGGACACGACCACCGGCGGCACCGCGCCGGACCTGCTGCCCGCCGACCCGGGCCGGGCCGACCTGGTGCTGGCCGAGGCGCGGGTGAGCAGCGGGGTGGCCGACAGCGTCGCCGACACGGTGACCACCGTCGCGCGCACCGTGCGCCGCAATGCCCGCCGCTGGCGGCTGCCCGCGGTCGTCGACACGGCGAAGACGCTGATCTCGCGGCAGTTCCGCATCGCGGTCGCGGTGGTGCTGCTGATCCTGATCGGCGCCGGGTTCGCGTTCGCGCGCACCCGGCCGGAGGTCGCCTCGTTCTGGGACGGCGTGTACGTCACGCTGGTCAACGCGCTCGGCGGCCCGCAGCTCGACGCGGACATCCCCGGCTGGCAGCAGGTGCTGCAACTGCTCGTCGCGCTGGCCGGGCTCGCGCTGGTGCCGCTGATCACCGCGATGGTCGTCGAGGGCGCCGTCAACGCCCGGCTCGCCGTGGCGCAGGGGCGGCTGCGGCTGCCCGAGGACGGCCACGTCGTGCTGGTCGGGCTGGGCAACGTCGGCACCCGGGTGTTGCGGTTGCTCTACGACCGGGACATCCCGGTGGTCGCGATCGACATCAAGGAGCAGGCGCGCGGCGTGCCGTTGGCAAGAGAGCTCGGCGTGCCGCTGATCATCGGCGACGCGAGCCGGGAGAGCACGCTGCGCTCCGCACACGTACAGAACTGCCGGGCGCTGATGACGCTGGCCAGCAACGATGTCATCAACCTGGAGGCGGCGCTGCACGGCCGCAACCTCCAGCCGCAGCTGCGGGTGCTGGTCCGGCTGTTCGACGGCGACCTCGCCGCGCGGGTACGCAAGACGTTCAGCATCAGGTTCACCCGAAGCGTCTCCTACCTGGCCGCACCGGCCTTCGCCGAGGCGCTGATGGAACGCGAGGTCATCGGCACCATCTCGGTCGAACGCCGGGTGCTGCTCGTCGCGGAGGTCGTGGTGGGCGCTGGCTCGCAGCTCGCCGGGCAGCGGGTGGCCGTCGCGGACCTGGCCGGAGCGGTACGCGTGATCGCGCTGGCCGAGTTCGGCGAGCCCCGCCCGCTGTGGCGGCCCGCGCCCAACCGGGTGCTCCAGGCGCGCGACCGGATCACCGTGGTCGCCAGCCGCGACGGGCTCAGCCGGCTGATGCGCCAGGCCGCCGGAAACGGCGCGGACGACGACGCGGACCCGATCGCGCAGGGAGCAGGCGCGAGCGCGCCGTGACCAGGCAGCCGCCACCGGCCAGGGCCAGCAGCACCAGGCCCGCCGTGCGCGGCAGCCCGGACGTGTCGACGGGCGGCCCGGAGACCTGACGCCAGGAGTTGAAGCCGACTCCCGCGGCGAACAGGGCGACCGTCGCGTCGCAGCTGGCCGGGGTCGAGTCGGCGACGCACTGCACCCGCAGGTCGTGGTCGAGCAGCAGGTCGATGTCGGCGCGGGCGGTCGGGTCCAGGGGTGCGCCCCGGCGCTGCGCGTACCGCAGCAGGTCGTAGCCGAAGTCGTGGGCCTTGCAGGCCGTGGCGAAGTCGAATGGGCGGCCCTCACCGGGGACCGAGCACGAGCCGGTCGGGTTGATCACGCGGAGCGAGCCGTCGGCCAGCCGGGCGGTGCCCGGGGTGTAGTGCATGACCTGCGGGAAGTCCTCCGGCACGGCGGCGAGATCACCGGCGGGCAGGGCGTGGATCATGTGGGTCGCGGCGGCGTCCGCGCCGGCCTGCGCGTTGCCGGGTGTCGCGACGGTCAGTGCCGCGGCGATGCCGACGCCGAGCACCAGCAGCGAACGCAGCCAGCCTGGCAGCGGTCGCCGCCCGGCGGACGGCAGGTGGCTCCGGCCGTCGGGTCCGGCCCGCTCGGCGGAGAGCCTGGCGAGGGCGGCCAGGCGCGGCCGTGATCGCATCGTCGCGACCCTTTCGCTGTGCTCGGCCCGACGGGTTGCCACGCCGCTCGGCAGAGCGGCGCGTCCGGACCGGGCAGCCACGCTACCTGCGGTTTTGCTGATCGCCCAACCTCGTCACCCACCCGAGTTAAATCGGCGCTGGTCGATCGCATCGGAAATCCGTGACCCGGATTCGATGTGATAGGCCGACGTCGATGGCTGGCGGGTCGGCGAACGGGTGGACGTCGTCGACGTGAAACGGTCAGCGGGCGGCCAGGTCGTCGTCCTCGGCGATGTCGTCGTCGGGGATGAGGTCGGGGTCGGGCTCCTCGTCGGGGTCGTAGCCGAGCACGGCCTGCTCGTCCGGGCGGTGCACCAGCACGTTGTTGAGGAACGACTGCACCGCGGGGGCGAGGCCGACGTCGCGGCCCGCGTTCTCGCTCAGCGTCCAGCGGTGCTCGATGATCTGCACGAACAGCTCCGGCGGCTCCAGCTTGCCGCGCAGGTGCGGCGGCACCGCGCGGATCACCGGCTCGAACACCTCGGTCAGCCAGCGGTGCGCCGCCTGGGCCTCGTCGGGCAGGTCCTCGGACTCGGCCCGGTACGCGTCGAGGTCGTTGAGCAGCGCGCGGGCCTGGTTCTCCTCGGCGTCCAGGCCGGTCAGGCGGAGCAGGCGGCGGGTGTGGTGGCCGGCGTCGACGACCTTCGGGCGCAGCATGATGCTGCGGTGCCCGCCCTCCTCGACGACGGACATCGCCACCTCCTCGACGTCGAAGCCGAGTTCGTTGAGGCGGCGGATGCGCTTGTCCATCTGGCGGCGGGTGTCGGTCTCGACTGCCTGCTCGTGGGTCAGCTCGTGCCAGAGCGTCTCGTAGCGGCGCACCACCTCGTCGGAGACGTGCTCCGGATCGATGCCCTCGTGCAGCAGGCCCGCGGCCTGCAGGTCCAGCGCCTCGCCGAAGATGTTGGTCCGGGCGATCTCCAGGTCCTCGCCGCGCTGGCCGGGGGACAGCCGCAGGTGCAGCTGGCCCGTCTCGGCGTCGACGAGGTACGCGGCGAACGCGCCCGCGTCGCGGCGGAACAGGGTGTTGGACAGCGAGCAGTCGCCCCAGAAGAAGCCGAGCAGGTGCATGCGCACCAGCAGCGCGGCGAGCGCGTCCAGCAGCCGGTTCATGGTGTCGGGGCGCAGCGTGTGCGAGAACAGCGCCCGGTACGGCAGGGAGAACTTGAGGTGGCGGGTGACCAGCACCGGCTCCAGGTGCTCGCCGTCGGCGGCGACCCGGTCGGCCACGATCGCGACCGCTTCGACGGACGGGGCGCTGATCCGCTCCAGTGCGCGCAGCAGGTCGTACTCCCGCTCGGCGATCTTCTCGCGGGTCTCCTTCACCGCGTACACCGTGCCCTGCAGTTTGACGAAGCGGACCACGTGCCGGGAGATGCCCTGGGGCAGCGCGACCAGGTGGTCGGCCGGCCACTCCTCCAGTGGGGTTGACCAGGGTAGATCGATCAGGGCTGGGTCGACGAGGGCCGAGGTGATCCGCACCCGAACAGCCTACGGATTCACGTACAGCTGCCGCGAATCCTCTTTTCGGCCGAGGCACCGGCCACAGTGCTGCGTCGTTGCACGTAGGGAGCTTGTCCGGAGTCGTTCAGGAGGCTGGTCGCATGCGCCGTACGGTCGCGCTGGTGATGGGAATCTCTGCCGTGTTGGCGCTCACCTCGGCCGCAGGGGCCGCGGTGCTCGGTGGAGGAGCCCCGCCCGCCGCCCGGCCGGAGGACACCCGATCGATGATCACCGCGGTGCAGGACGCCGAGCAGGTGGCCGCGCCGACGGCCGGTGCCGGGGCCGGGGCCGTCGCCCCGGTCACCGCGATGGGCGGCGAGGACGCGAGCCCGCACCGGACCGGCCGGGCCGAGGCCGGCCGGGTCGAGTCCGCGCACGCGGTGCTCGGCTACCTCGACGCGGACCGCAGCACGACGCTGCGCTACCCCGGGGCCGAGTACGTGAAGGTGCATTTCTCGCAGTTGCTGCTGCTGCCCGGCGACTATCTGACGGTCAGCGACCCGAAGCGCACCGAGGTGCACCGCATCGACGGCGACGCGGTCGGCTCGGTGCTGGGCAACGCGGGCCGCTGGGCGATGTCCGTGACCGGGGACACCGCCCTGGTCGAGCTGCACAGCTCGGACCTCGACCTGCTCGGGCTGGGCGCCACCGTCGCCAAGCTCGGGGTGGTGATCGACAAGGTGAGCCGCGGGCACACCGAGCCGGAGCGGGCCGCGGCGTCCGCGTCGTACCAGAAGGCGAAGCGGGCGCAGGCACGCACGGGCCGGGAGGAGACCATCTGCGGTTCCGACCAGAAGGCCGACGCGGTCTGCTACCGCACCACCGAGCCGGTGGTCTACCGGCGCGCCAAGGCCGTGGCCCGGATGCTGATCGGCGGCGTGGAGCTGTGCACCGCCTGGCGGGTCGGGCCGCGCAACCTGCTGCTGACCAACAACCACTGCGTCGCCGACAAGAGCGAGACCAGTGACGTCGAGGTGTGGTTCAACTACCAGTGCGCCGAGTGCGGCGGGTACGACGTGTTCCGGCCGACCAAGGTGTGGCTGAGCGAGCTGATCACCACGGACAAGACGCTGGACTTCAGCCTGTTCTCGGTGACCGACTTCCCGTTGGTGGAGAAGTTCGGCTACCTGGAGCTGGACCTGCGCCGCCCGGCCAAGGGCGAGGAGCTCTACATCCCGCAGCACCCCGCGGGCGCGCCGGCGATGGTGGCGATCAGCAGCGACCGCGACCGGGCCGGCAACTGCGCGGTGGAGAGCAACGACTACGACGGCTACGCCGACGACACCGACATCTCCTACTACTGCGACACCGAGGGCGGCTCGTCCGGCTCCCCGGTGCTGTCCCGCCGCACGAACAAGGTCATCGCCCTGCACCACTTCGGCGGCTGCCCCAACTCCGGCGTCCGCATGGAACTCGTCGCCAAAAAGCTCGGCGCGCTGCTCTGACCGCTGCTTTCGTAGGTTGATCATGAACTTGTGGCACGGGTCGTCGGCGAGTCGTTGCCACAACTTCATGATCACCTGGGGTGATTTCGGGGTGAAGGCCGTGTGGTGGGGCGGTGCAGGAATGCCGGGTCGCGGGGCCGGTCAGGCATAGTGGGCCGGTGCGGATTCCGACGCGGCGGCTGAGCCGGTTCGACAGCTGGTGGTGGGACGTCGCCCTGGTGGCGGTGCTGGCGCTGATCACGGTGCTGGCGGCGCGTGGCGCGACCGAAGGGCTGGACCTGGGCGTACGCGACTGGGTGCAGAGCCACCAGCCGGGCTGGGCGCACGCGGTCGCGCGGGTGCTGAACTACCTCGGGCAGGGCTGGCTGGTGATGTGGATCATCACGGGTGGGCTGACGGTGACGCTGCTGGTGCGTTACCGGGACTGGCGGGTGCTGCTGCCGGGGGTCACGGGTTTCCTGCTCACGTACCTCACCATCGGGCCGCTGAAGTTGTGGACGCACCGGGACGCGCCGAGCAGCGCGCTGCCCAACGCCGTGGAGCTGTTCAACCCGCTGGCGGTGACGTACTCGAACTCGTACCCGTCCGGGCACGTCGTCAACGCGATCGTGTGGTGGGGCATCATCGTGATCCTGGCCTCGCGGTTGTGGCGGCTGCCGCCGACGCTGGTGCGCTGGATGCGGGTCGCACCGCCGGTGATCGTGCTGTGCACGACGACGTACTTGTCGCACCACTGGGTCACCGACGGGCTCGCCGCGCTGGCGCTGGGTCTGCTGCTCGACCGGATCATCCACCGGATCGACTGGGACGCGATCCTGCCGCCGGCCCGCTGACCCGGCCGCCCGCGCCTGGCCCGCCCGCTGACCCGGTCCATCCGCGTGCCGAGCTCCGGAAACCGCCGCTGACCTGGTGCTCCGCAGGTCGAAGGTTAACAAGGTGCCCTTCCTATACATATAGCGTTAAGAAGGTGCCCTTCCTTTCCTCAACTCGGGCGGGCTAGCCTGCGGGCGTGATCTCGACGTTGGCGCGGCGGCTGGGGTTCGGCGACGCCGTCGTCATCGGGCTGGGGGCGATGCTCGGCGCCGGTGTGTTCGTGGTGTGGGGGCCGGCGGCCGCCGCCGCGGGGACCGGTGGGGCGCTGATGCTGGCGCTGCTGATCGCGGCGGTGGTGGCGGCGTGCAACGCGACCGGGTCGGCGCGGCTGGCCGCGCGGTATCCGGAGTCGGGCGGCACCTACGTGTACGGCCGCGAGCAGCTCGGGGCGTTCACCGGGTTCCTGGCGGGCTGGGCGTTCGTCATCGGCAAGACGGCGAGCTGCGCGGCGATGGCGCTGACGATCGGGTACTACCTGTGGCCCGCGTACGCCCGGCCGGTCGCGGTCGCGGCCGTCGTCGTGCTGACTCTGATCAACATCCGGGGCGTCACGAAGACGGCCGTCGCCACCCGGGTGCTCGTCGCGATCACTCTCCTCGTGCTGATCACGGCCGTGGGGGTCGGGCTGTGGGGCGGCGGGGCGGCCGAAGCCGGCGCGGCCGGTCCGGCGGGGCCGTTCGAGGCGGCGGGGCTGCTGTTCTTCGCGTTCGCCGGGTACGCCCGGATCGCCACGCTCGGCGAGGAGGTCCGCGACCCGGAGCGCACCATCCCGCGGGCCGTGCCCGTGGCGCTCGGGGTGGTGCTGCTCGTCTACCTCGCCGTCGCGCTGGTCTGCCTGTCCGTGCTCGGCATGCCCGCGCTGGCCAGGTCCACCGCACCGCTGGCCGATGTCGTCGCCGCCGCCGGTGCGCCCGGCCTGGTGCCGGTCGTGCGGATCGGGGCGGGCGTCGCGGTGTGCGGGGTGCTGCTCAGCCTGCTGGCCGGGGTCGGCCGGACGATCCTGGCCATGGCCCGGCGCAGCGACCTGCCGTCGCGCCTGTCCGCGGTGCACGCCCGGTACGCCACCCCGTGGCTGGCCGAGCTGGCCGTCGCCGCGGTGATCATCGCGGTGGTGCTGGCGGCGGACGTGCGCGGCGCGATCGGCTTCTCCAGCGTGGCGGTGCTGACCTACTACGCGATCACCAACGCGGCCGCGTGGAGCCTGGGCGGGCCGAGACACCTGCGCGCGGTGGCGGCGCTCGGGCTGATCGGCTGCATCGTGCTCGCGATGACCCTGCCCGAGCCGACGGTGCTGGCCGGGGCGGGCATGCTCGCCCTCGGCGTGCTCGCGTACGCGGTCGCGCGCCGCAAGGGCTGACGGTGCACCACCAGGTGGAGCGTCAACCGGAGCCCGTGATCACCGCAGCCAGGCGGGTGCCCGGTGCGAACGCGCCCTGCTCGGCGAGGTCGAAGAGGGCGGCGAGCAGCTTGCCGGTGTAGACCGGGTCCAGGACGAGGCCGTGGCGGCGGTGGAAGTCGGCGACGAACGCGTCGAGCTGCGGGGTGCGCTTGGCGTACCCGCCGAAGTGGTGGTCCAGGTCGATCCGCCAGTTGGCCGTGGCCGTGCCGAACGTCTGGCGCTGCAGCTCGGTGACCTCGTCGACGAGGAAGCCCGCGCCCTTGAGCACGGCGACCCCGAGTGCCCGCCGGTCGCCGGTCAGGCCGCCCGCTAGGCCGGCCAGGGTGCCGCCGGTGCCGACCGGGCAGCAGAGTACGTCGTACTCGACGTCGATCTCGGCGGGCAGTTCGGCGCAGCCGCGTACGGCGAGGGCGTTGCTGCCTCCTTCGGGGATCACGTAGCACTCGCCCCAGGCCCGCTTCAGCTCGGCGAGCACGGTGTCGGTGTGCTTGCGGCGGTACGTTTCCCGGTCCAGGTAGGCCAGGGTCATGCCCTGCGCGGCGGCGTACGCCAGGGACGGGTTGAGCGGCAGGTGCTCCTCACCGCGCACGATGCCGATGGTCCGGAACCCGTGGCGGCGACCGGCCACGGCGACCGCGCGCAAATGGTTCGAGTACGCCCCGCCGAACGTCAACAACGTGCCGAAGCCGTGCCCCCGCGCCTCCACCAGGTTGTACTTCAGCTTCCGCGCCTTGTTGCCCGGCAGCTCCAGGTCGACCAGATCGTCGCGAACCAACAGCAAGGTCACCCCGACCCGCCCGAGCCGCTCGTCGCGCAGCTCCTCCACGGCCACCCCACCGCGACGATCTTGCACGAGCGGCCCCTTCCGTGACTGATTCATCCTGTCGTGGGGACATCCGAGCAAGATCGTCGCCTGGAGGGGGTCAGAGCAGGGTGAGGAAGTGCTGGACGGTGGCGGACATGGCGTCGCGGGCGGGGCGGAGGTACTTGCGCGGGTCGACGAGTTTCGGGTCGGTGGCGAGGACTTCGCGGACGGCGCTGGTCGCGGCGATGTTGAGGGCCGTGCCGATGTTGATTTTCACGAGGCCGCCGGTGACCGCGCGGCGCAGTTCGGCGTCGCCGACGCCGGACGAGCCGTGCAGCACCAGGGGGACCGTGACGGCGTTCTTCAGGGCAGCGATCAGGTCGTGGTCGAGGGCGGCGTCCCGGCTGGTCATCGCGTGGGAGGAGCCCACCGCGACGGCCAGCGCGTCCACCCCGGTCTCGGCGACGTAGGCGGCCGCCTCGGCGGGATCGGTGCGCGCGCCGGGAGCGTGCGCGCCCAGCGGCGGTGCGCCGTCCTTGCCGCCGACGGTGCCGAGTTCGCTCTCCAGCCACAGTCCGTGCTCGTGGCAGAACTCCGCCGCGGCCCTGGTAGCGGCCACGTTCTCCGCGTACGGCAGGGTCGAGGCGTCGAACATGACCGACGAGAAGCCGTGCTCGGGCGCCTGCTTCAGCAGCGCCACCGACTCCACGTGGTCCAGATGCAGCGCCACGTCGACCGAGGCCAGCTCGGCGACCGCGCGCGCGGCGGCGGTGATCGGGCCGAGCTGCCCGCCGTGGAACTTCACCGCGTTCTCGCTGATCTGCAGGATCACCGGCCGGCCCGCGGCGGCCGCCCCGGCGGTGATCGCCTCGGCGTGCTCCAGGGTGATGACGTTGAACGCGGCGACACCGGTGCCGCCGACGGCCACCTCGGCGACCAGCTTCCCGGTGGGGACCAGGGCCATCAGCTCCACGCTCCCGACTTCATGACGCGGACCACGCGCAGGTCGGCGTCCAGTTCGACCAGGTCGGCGCGCAGGCCGGGACGCAGTGCGCCCAGCTCGCCGGCCAGGCCGAGGACCCGGGCCGGGGTGGTCGCGGCCATCGCCGCCACATCCGTGATGGGCAGGCCCGCGCCGAGCGCCTGGCGCACCGCGGCGTCCATGGTCAGCGTGCTGCCGGCGATGCTGCCGTTGGCCAGCCGGGCCACCCGCTCGGCGACGGTCACGGCCAGGCCGCCAAGGTCGTACTCGCCGTCGGGCATACCCGCCGCGGTCATCGCGTCGGTGATCAGCGCGGCCCGCGTGCTGCCCGCGCTGTGCGCGGCGAAGGCCAGGGTGCCGTCGTGCAGGTGTACGCCGTCGGCGACCAGTTCGCAGACGACCGTGGGGGAGTCCAGCAGCGCCACGATCGGGCCCGGCTCGCGGTGGTGCACCGGGCGCATGCCGTTGAACAGGTGCGTGCCGACCGTCGCGCCGGCCTCGACCGCGGCCATGACCTCGGCGTACGACCCGTCGGTGTGCCCGACCGCGGCGACCACGCCGTGCTCGGCCAGCAGCCGGATCGCGTCGAGCGCGCCCGGCCGCTCCGGTGCGATGGTGACCATGCGCAGCACGCCGTCGGCGAGCTTGATGATCTCGGTCAGCTCGTCGAGCGACGGGTCGCGCAGGAACTCGGGGTTCTGCGCGCCGCAGCGCGCGTGCGACAGGTACGGCCCCTCGAAGTGCACGCCGGCCAGTACGCCCTCGGCCACCAGCGGCGCGTACGCGAGAACCGCGTCGCGCATCAGCTCGAACGGCGACGAGACCAGGCTCGCCAGCAGCGTGGTCGTGCCATGGCCCAGGTGGAACGCGGCCGCCTTCCGGGCCGCCGCGGCGTCGCCGGTGGTGAAGGTGAACCCGCCGCCGCCGTGGTTGTGGATGTCCACGAACCCGGGCAGGATCCACCGGTCCGCGGCGGGTGTGCCGGCCTCGATGGAAGCGATGCGATCTCCGTCCAGGTGGAGGGCGCCCTCGACGACACCCTCGGGGGTGACGATCCGTCCGTTGATCACGGTTTCTCCTCGGTGCGCTCGATCAGGTCCAGGGCGATCAGGCCCGCGCCGAGGCAGCCGGACTCGTCGCCCAGTTCGGCGCGCACGATCTCCGGCACGCGGTGGAAGGTGACCTTCTTGCCCAGGGCGTCGCGCAGCGGGGCCAGCAGGGCCTCGCCGGACTCGGCCAGGCCGCCGCCGATGACGACCAGTTCCGGGTCATACAGGGCCTGGCCGGTGAGCAGCCCGTCGGCCAGCGCGTCGACGGTCTCCGCCCATACCTGGTCGGCGTGGGGGTCGGTGGTCAGCCGCGCGGCGACCTGCGCCGCGGTGGCGGGGCTGCCGGCGAGTTCGGTGTAGCGGCGCTCGACGGCGCTGGCCGAGGCGAGCGCCTCCAGGCAGCCGCGCAGGCCGCAGCCGCACAGCGGGCCGCCGGGGCGTACCACGATGTGGCCGATCTCCCCGGCCGCGCCGTGCGCGCCCGCCATGACCGTGCCGTCGACCACGTGCGCGGCGGCGATGCCGGTGCCGATCGGCACCACCAGCACGTGCCGGCGACCACGGCCCGCGCCCAGCCGGGCCTCGGCCAGGCCGCTGGCCCGCACGTCGTGGCCGACCGCGGTGGGCAAACCGGTCCGATCGGCGATCTCACGGCGCAGCGGCACGTCCCGGAAGCCGATGTTCGACGAGTAGGTCGCGATGCCGTTGGCCTCGTCGATGATGCCCGGCACGACCACGCCCGCGCCGACGGGCCGCCAGCCGCGCTCGGCGGCGGTCGCGGCCAGTCCCGCGGCGACGTCGAGGATGGTGCCGAGCACCGCCTGCGGCCCGCGCTCGCGGCCGGTGGCGTGGCGCTCGGTGTGGCGTACCCGGTGGGCGACGTCGACCAGGGCGCACTTCATGCCCGTGCCGCCCACGTCGATGGAGACGACGACGTCGTCAGGCTGGTGCGCGGTCATGCCTTCTCCTCGCTGCGCTCGTCGGCGGCATCGCCGATGCCCGCTGATTCGCTCGCAAGCTCGCTCATGCCTTCTCCTCGCTGCGCTCGTCGGCGGCATCGCCGATGCCTGCTGATTCGCTCGCAAGCTCGCTCATGCCTTACCCCCGGAGTCCGGACGCCCGCTCATGACAGCACTACCGAGCGGGTCAGGTGGCGCGGGGTGTCGGGGTTGAGGCCCTTGTGCTCGGCCAGGGCGACGGCGAAGCGCTGAGCGACGATCAGGTGCGCGACCGGGTCGATCGCCGGGTCGTGCACGAAGGTCGCGCCGGTCGCCTCGACGTCCTCGCGCAGGCCGGGCGGGACCTCGCCGAAGGCCCAGACCGCGCGACCGGTGGTGCTGATCGAGATGGGGCCGTGCCGGAAGTCCATCGCCGGGTACGCCTCGGTCCAGAACGTCGCCGCCTCGCGGCACTTGAGTGCGGCCTCCTGGGCCAGGCCGTTGGTCCAGCCCCGGCCGACGAAGGTGACCTGCTCGATGGTCGCCGGGTCGAGCGGCAGCGGCAGTTCGAGCGCGCGCTGCGCGTCGTCGGCGGCCTTGGCGAGATCCTCGCCGAGCGACGCGCGCAGCAGGGTGAGCGCGCTGGTCGCGAAGCGGGTCTGCACCACGGAGCGCTCGTCGGCCCAGGGCAGGGCGATCACGTCGCGGGCCAGGCCTACCGCCGGAGTGTCCACGTCGCCGACCAGCACCGTGGACCGGTCGCCGGCCTTGCGCAGGATGTCGAGGACCTCGGTGGTGGTGCCGGACCGGGTGATCGCGATGATCCGGTCGTACGGCCGGTCGATCGGACTGCCATTCCGGTTCCCGGCCAACCGAGTTGCCGGGAACTCGCTGCCCGCGAAGGCGTCGGTCTCGCCCTGTCCGGCGGCCTCGCGCAGCGCGGCGTACGCCATCGCCATGAACCAGGAGGTGCCGCAGCCGACGACGGCGACGCGCTCGCCCGGCCGGGGCAGTGCCCCGGTCGCCTCGGCGGCCTGTGCCGCGGCCCGTCGCCAGAGCTCAGGCTGGCTGTCGATCTCTTCGGCGACGTACGTCATGGGGTGGGCCCTCCAAGCAGGCGTGCGCGTAACGGCTCGAAAGTAAGGGTTTTCGCGCGCTATTCTGCGCGACGCCTCGGACGATGGCAACTCAAGCGTCACATACGCGCAGCACATCGCGTTGCATGGGCGGGTTTCGCGCACTAGTGTGCACGCATCCGCTCAGAAATCGCGCAAACGGAGGATCGGTGGACCGGTACGCCCGCTGGAACGCGCTGCTGGAACTGCTCACCGATTCCGGCCGGGTGACCGTCGAGGAGGCCGCCGAGCGGCTCGACGTCTCCCAGGCCACCATCCGCCGCGACTTCGACCAGCTCGCCCAGCAGCAGATGATCACGCGTACCCGGGGCGGGGCCGTCGCCAGCGGCGTATCCTACGACCTGCCGCTGCGCTACAAGACCGCCAAGCACTCGGCCGAGAAGCAGCGCATCGGCGCCGCCGCGGCCTCGCTGGTGCAGCCAGGCATGGTCGTCGGCCTCAACGGCGGCACGACCACCACCGAGGTCGCCCGTGCCCTGGCCGTGCGCCCCGAGTTGAACTCGGTCTCCGAGGGCGCGCAGCTCACCGTCGTCACCAACGCGCTCAACATCGCCAACGAGCTGCTGGTCCGCTCCCGCATGAAGATCGTGGTGACGGGGGGTGTGGTCCGTCCGCAGTCGTTCGAGCTGGTCGGCCCGCTCGGCGGCGGCATCCTGCGCGAGGTCACCCTCGACCTGGTGCTGCTCGGCGTCAACGCGATCGACGTGACCCTCGGCGCGGCCGCCCACCACGAGGGCGAGGCGGCGATGAACTCGCTGATGGTGGCCCGCGCCAAGCGCGTAGCGATCATCGCAGACTCGTCCAAGCTGGGCAGCCACGCGTTCGCCCGCATCTGCCCGGTCGAGCGCATCGAAACCCTGGTCACCGACTCCAACGCCGACCCGGCCGCCGTCTCCGCCTTCCGCGACGCCGGCCTCAACGTCATCGTCGCCTGACCCTCCCGCCCGCCCGCCGCGCCCCGTTGATCGTCGGACTTGCCTGGCAGGTGTGCGTATCTTGAGGCCGCATTCGCCCATGTGCCAGGCAAATCGGAGGACCTTCGGTGACCGTCGCGGCACGGGGTGGGGTTGTGAAGAATCGGGGGAGATCAGGGCTGCGTGGGGGGTGCATACGCCGTAGGGTGCGGGGGTCACTGAATACCTAGGAGGTCGCCCGTGACCGCTGTCTTGGAGATCCAAGGCCTGCGCAAGACGTACCGAGCCCGGGGTGGTCCCCGTCGGGCGCTGGACGGCTTCGAGATGTATGTGGAGGCCGGACAGGTACACGGCTTCCTGGGGCCTAACGGCTCCGGCAAGACCACCACCCTGCGCACGCTGCTCGGGCTGATCAAGCCGGACAGCGGCGAGATGCGCATCCTCGGTCACGAGCTGCCGCGGCACCTGCCGAGCGTGGTCGGCCAGGTCGGCGCGATCGTGGAGAGCCCGCAGTTCTTCGCCCACTTCACCGCGCGCGACACGCTCTCCCTGCTGGCCGACGCGGGCGGCCTGCCCAAGGAGCGCGTCGACTGGGCGCTGGAGCTGGTCGGCCTGCGCGAGCGGGCCAAGGAGCGCGTCAAGACGTACTCGCTGGGTATGAAGCAGCGGCTGGCCGTCGCGTCGGCGCTGCTCAAGCAGCCGAAGCTGCTGATCCTCGACGAGCCCGCCAACGGCCTGGACCCGGGCGGCATCCGCGAGATGCGCGACATGATGGCCACACTGTCGGCCGGTGGCATGACCGTGGTGCTGTCCAGCCACATCCTCGGCGAGATCCAGCTGATCTGCGACAGCGTCACCATCATCTCGCTGGGCCGCCGGGTCGCGGCGGGCCCGGTTGCCGAGGTGCTGCAGGCGCACTCGTCCGGTCAGGTGAAGGTCGCCCTGGAGACGCCCGCGGACCTGTCCGCGGCCGCCCAGGTGCTGATCGCGGCGGGCTTCCAGCTGCAGGCGAACGCGGACCACCTCACCCTGTCCGGGGTGGACAAGCCGGCCCTGATCGCACGGCTGCTGGCGGAGCGCCAGCTGTACGTCAGCGAGCTGACCCCGGTCACCGCGGACCTCGAAAGCGTGTTCCTGGAGCTGACCGGCACCGCCCCGGTGCCCGGCCAGGTCCGCTCGGTCGATCAGAGCGTGCGGCCGGAGCTCACGCCGCAGAACGGGGTGGGGGCATGAGCGAGCTCCGCGAGCGAATCAGTGGGCTCGGCGATGCCGCCGACGAGCGCAGCGAGGAGAAGGCATGAGCCTGGTACGTGCTGAGCGGCGGCGGTTCTTCAAGCGCCGGCTGACCCGCTGGGTGTTCCCGATCGGCCTGCTGCTGCTGGTGACGATCGCGTCGATCCTGTTCGCGTTCCACTCCAAGCCGACCGCCGAGGCCCGCGCCAAGGGCGAGGCGGCGGCCGAGGCGATGTACCAGGAGCAAGTGGGCCACTACGAGCAGTACAAGAGCCAGTGCGGCGAGAAGTGCCCCGACGACGGCTGGGCCGGACCGCAGCGGTCCGACTTCCGGGCCGAGGACTTCATGCCGCCGTCGTTCGACTTCAAGGCGATGTACGGCGAGCTGTTCCTGGTCTGGGCCGCCATCATGGCGATGATCGCGTTCCTGCTGGGGGCGTCGTTCGTCGGGGCGGAGTGGGCGTCCGGCTCGATGATGAACCTGCTCACCTGGCAGCCGAAACGGATGAAGGTGCTCGGCACCAAGCTGGGCGTGATGCTGCTGTCGGTGACCGCGCTGTCCATCCTGGCGCTGGGCGTCTGGACCGGCATCCTGTGGGCGGCCGGTGAACTGCGCGGCACCACGGAGGGTCTGACCCCGGGGGTCTGGCAGTCGTTCGGCCTGACCGCACTGCGCGGAATGGGCATGATCCTGGCGTTCGCGGCGCTCGGCTTCGGGCTGGCCTCGATCGGCCGGCACACCGGTCTCGCGCTGGGCGCGGCGCTGGCCGTGGTGATCGTCGGACAGGTCGGTCTGAGCATCCTGTTCCAGATGGTCCGGGTGCCGTTCTGGGAGCAGTACCTGGTGCCGGTGCACATCTTCGCGTGGATGAGCAAAGAGGTGAAGCTGACGGACTTCAGTTCGCCGGAGACCGTCTGCGACAACGCGGGCAACTGCAACCCGCCGGAGCTGCTGATCACCTGGCAGGACAGCGGTTCGATCGCGCTGGGCCTGGTCGTGGTGGTGCTGCTGCTCGCCTTCTGGCAGATGCGCCGCCGCGACATCAGCTGACCCGCGGAACGAGGCATACGGCCGGGCGGCCGGGGTATCGACACCCCAGCCGCCCGGTCACTTTTGTGGCACAGCAACCCTGATCACAGATCTTTCGTTGATCTCGACAGCGCACCTAGACTCGTGGGACGTGGCCCGCGGGGAGGGGACAAAATGGAGCAGATCAGACAGCGTTCGCGAGCCGACGGCAGCGACCTCGAAGAACTGCCCCTCATCCCGATTCCCCGGCGCGACCCGTCCGTCGACCTCACCTCGCCCGCCGAGCGCGACGACGAGATCGACTCCGACCTGCCCGCGGCGGCCCTGGTCACCGAGGAGGAGGCGCTCTCCGAGCGCGAGCGGCACATCCTCGCCTTCGAGCAGCGGTGGTGGCGGCACGCCGGGGCCAAGGAGCAGGCGATCCGCGACCAGTTCGAGGTCTCCGCGACGCGTTACTACCAGCTGCTGAACGCGCTGCTCGACAACCCGGCCGCGCTGGCGCACGACCCGGTGCTCGTCGGCCGCCTGCGGCGGCTGCGCGGCAGCCGGGCCCGCACCCGCAGCACACGGTAGAAGGCTGAACGCCACCCGCACGCCGGCTGAAAGAACTCTCAGCTTGTGTGGGGGTTGTCCCCGATGGGTCCCCGGGTGACTCGTCGTACTGTGGCGGTCATGCGCGCGCTCGCGGCCCGGGTACGGGCAAAGCTCAACAGACGGTGGATCGCCGGAGGCGTCGGCCTGGTGGTGCTCGCCGGGCTGGCGGCCTGGGCGGTGTCGCCCGCCGACCCCGCCTATCGCACGGTCGACGAGCGGGTGGCGGTGCGTACCGGCCCGCTCGGCGACTCCGACGTCACCCTCGACACCCGGCTCTACCTGCCCGACGGCGCGTCCGCCGGGAAGAAGGTGCCGGCACTGCTGCTGGCCCACGGGTTCGGCGGGACCAAGGAGAGCGTCGCCCTCGACGCGCAGGACCTGGCCGGGCTCGGGTACGCGGTGCTCACCTGGACCGCGCAGGGCTTCGGCGCGAGCACCGGGCAGATCCACCTGAACTCCCCGGACTACGAGGTCCGCGACGCCCAGCGGCTGCTGGACCACCTCGCCAAGCGCGACGACATCCAACTCGACGCCGCCGGCGACCCGCGGGTCGGCGTGCTCGGCGGCTCGTACGGCGGCGCGCTGTCGCTGCTGCTCGCGGCCCAGGACAAGCGGGTCGACGCGATCGTCCCGATGATCACGTGGAACGACCTCGGCAAGTCGCTGTTCGCGCAGTCAGCGGCGACCACCGACGACGGCGTGTTCAAGCAGGCGTGGGCCGGTGTCTTCTTCAGCTCCGGCCTGTCCGGCGGCCGCGGCGGCGGTGGCGCCGGCGCCCTTGACCTGGAGTCGCTCGGCGCGGGCGGCGGAGCGCAGGGCGACGGCGCGGGTGCACCGGCGAACGTCAACCCGCAGTGCGGCCGCTGGGCCGCCGACATCTGCGAGACCTACCTGCGGGTGGCCGCGGCCGGGCGGCTCGACGCGGCGTCGCGCGAGCAGCTCGCCCAGCGCAGCCCCGCCGGCGTGCTCAACCAGATCAAGGCTCCGACGCTGCTCATCCAGGGCCTGGCCGACTCGCTGTTCCCGCTGAGCGAGGCCGACGCCAACGCGCGCGGCATCGCCGCGAACGGCACGCCGGTCCGCGTCGCCTGGTTCACCGGCGGCCACGACGGCGGCGACGGCCCGCAGTCCGACTCCGACCGGCTGAAGTTCCTGACCGCGCAGTGGTTCGACCACTACCTCAAGGGAAACGGCGCGGCCCCGGCGAACAGCTTCACGTACTCGCGGATCACCGGGCTCGACGCGGTCGACCGGGGCACCATGGCCACCGGCTACCAGGTCACCGACTACCCGGGGCTGACCGGCGGCGGCACCGTGCAGGTGCCGGTGAGCGGCGGTCCGCGTACCGTCGCGAACCCGCCCAACGGCACCCCGGCCGCGCTGTCCTCACTACCCGGCACGGGTTCGGGCGCGCTGTCGAGCTTCGTCAACGGCGTGGTCAGCGACCTGCCCGGCCAGCACGCGCGCTTCGACTCCGCGCCCCTGGAGCAGTCGGTGAGCGTGGTCGGCACGCCGACCGTCACCATCCGGGCGGCGTCGCCGACGGGCGAGGCGGTGCTGTTCGTCAAGCTGTACGACGTCGACCCGAACGGCTCCGCGGCGCTGAGCATGGGGCTGATCGCGCCGGTGCGGCTCACCGGGCTGCCCAAGAGCATCGACCAGGCGCAGCCGGTGCAGGTGACCCTGCCGGGCATCGTGCGCGAGTTCGAGGCCGGGCACCGCGTGCGCGTCACCATCGCCACCGCCGACCAGTCCTACCTGGGCCTGGCCGCGCCGATGGACTACACGGTGGCCGTCGGACCGGCTTCCGGCGGCGGGGCGGTCACCCTGCCCACGGTTCCCGGCACCCCCATCGCGACCGCCGACGCGCTCTGGCTGTACGTGCTGCTCGGCCTGCTCGGGCTGCTGGCCGTCGGCCTGGCGATCGTGATCTTCGTGGCCCGGCGGCGGCACCGGAAGGTGGACCACTCGGTCTCCGCAGAGCACGCTGACACCCCGCTCTGGGTGCGCGGCCTGCGCAAGACGTACGGCGACTTCGTGGCCGTCGACAGCATCGACTTCACCGTCGAGCGCGGGCAGGTGGTCGGTCTGCTCGGCCCGAACGGCGCGGGCAAGACCACCAGCCTGCGCGTGCTGATGGGGCTCACCCAGGCCACCGCGGGCGAGGTGCTGATCTTCGGGCACCGGCTGGCCCCGGGCGCGCCGGTGCTGTCCCGGATCGGCGCGCTCGTCGAGGGCCCCGGCTTCCTGCCGCACCTGTCCGGCGAGCAGAACCTCGCCGCGTACTGGCGGGCCACCGGGCGGCCGTGGGAGGAGGCCCGGTTCGAGGAGGCGCTGGCCATCGCGGGTCTCGGCGACGCGGTCAAGCGCAAGGTCAAGAACTACAGCCACGGTATGAAGCAGCGCCTCGCCGTCGCCCAGGCCATGCTCGGTCTGCCGGAACTGCTGGTGCTCGACGAGCCCACGGACGGGCTCGACCCGCCGCAGATCGCCGAGATGCGCCGGGTGCTGCAGCGATACGCCTCCGACGGCCGGGCGGTGCTGGTCTCCAGCCACCTGCTCGCCGAGGTGGAGCAGACCTGCACCCACGCGGTCGTGGTGCACAAGGGACGGGTCGTTGCCTCCGGCCGGGTCGACGAGATCGTCGGGGACAGCCCGACGACGCTGCTCGACGTGACTGACATCGACCTGGCCAGCAAGACCCTCGACCGCATCGACGGCGTCACCGGGTACGCGGTCGACGGCGAGCGCACCCTCATCGTCGACCTCGGCGACGTCAGCCGCACCGATGCGGTGTCCGCGCTGGTCCGGGCCGGGGTCGGCATCGACCGGGTCACCCCCCGGCGACGCCTGGAGGACGCGTTCCTGGCCCTGGTCGGCGACTCGACAGCGGGAAGTGGTGACCGATGAGCGAGTTCGAGACCCGTGCCGCCGACGAGCGTAGCGAGGAGAAGGCATGAGTACGGAAGTCGTGGAGCGGGGTGCGGCACAGGCCGACGGGGCGGCTGCGGGATACCGCGCGGGTCGCACGCTGACCTATGCCACCGAGTTCGCGCGGCAGTGGCGGCGCAAGCGCACGCAGCTCGCGCTGGGTTTCATGGTGGTGCTGCCGATCATCCTGCTGGTCGCGTTCGAGCTGGGCGGGTCCGACGACGACGGCCGCTCGGGCCGGGGACAGTTCTCGCAGCTGTCCGACGCGGCGATCTCCGGCGGGTTGAACTTCGCCATGTTCGCGCTGTTCGTCTCGGCGAGCTTCCTGCTGGTCGTGGTCGTGGCGCTGTTCCACGGTGACACGGTCGCTGCCGAGGCGAGCTGGGGCAGCCTGCGCTACCTGCTGGCGGTGCCGGTGCCACGAGCCCGCCTGCTCGGCATCAAGCTGGCGGTCGCGCTGAGCTACTCGGCGCTGGCGATCCTGACCCTGCTCGGCACGGCCCTGCTGCTGGGCACGCTGCGCTACGGCTGGCACCCGCTCCAGTCGGGCATCGCCGCCGAGATCCCGCCCGGCGAGGGCATCCTGCGCCTGCTCGCCACCGCCGGCTTCCTCGGCATCAACATGCTGGTCGTAGCCGGCCTGGCCTTCCTGCTCTCGGTCCTCACCGACGCCCCGCTCGGCGCCGTCGGCGGCGCGGTCCTCCTGTACATCGTCTCCTCGATCCTGGACCAGATCACCGCCCTGGGCGAGCTGCGCAACTTCCTGCCGACGCACTTCGCCCAGGCATATCTGGGCCTGCTCACCACACCGATGCAGTTCGACGACATCATCAAGGGCACCATCTCGGCGGTCTGCTACTTCACCGCCTTCTGCGCCCTGGCCTTCTACCGCTTCTCCCGCAAGGACGTGGTCTCCTAGACCGGCTCCGCGCGTCGCCCTGCCCGTGCCGCAGGGCGGCTCGCGGGACGGGGCACGTCGATTTGTCATAGACGTTGGCCTATCTCATCGAAAATCCGTGCGCCGGAGTCGATGTGATAGGCCAACGTCCATTGAGCAAGGGGTTCGGGCGGGACGCGTGGCGCGCGTGGCGCGGCCTGCGCGGACGGATCCTGACGTTGCGCTTACATGGCGGGTGCGCCGGTCTGACGTGGCGTGGGCAGAGTGCCCCTCATGAGACGTGCCATCGCCATGACGGCCCTTGCGGTCGCCCTCGGGGTGGCGCTGACCGGGTGCCGCGGGGGCGGCAACCGGGACGCGCTGCCGCCGGCCGGGACGGACACCGGGAGCAGCACCGTCGCCACCACCCCCGCGCCCGCGCCGAAGACCGCCGCCCCGGTGGACGCGGCCGCCGCCGTGAACCAGGCCGACAAGGACCTGGCGGAACTCGACACGTTGCTGGCGGAACTGGACGGGCAGCTGAAGAAGGCAGAGGAGAGCCCGAACGATGAGGACTGACATGCTGATCCGACGCGGCCTGCTGTTCGCCGCCACCACCCTGACCGCCGCCGCGCTCGCCGCCGCCGCAGGGGTGCCCGCGCAGGGCGCGCCTGCCGTCGCCGGGGTTGCCGTGCAGGCGGCGGACCAGGCCGCGAACCTGGCCAACGCGAAGAAGCTGACGACCGTGCGCATCGACGGCCGGCTCGCCCTGCTGCGCGCCGAGGGGGTCGCGATCCGCAACGCGGCGCGCCTGACCGACGCCCACCAGGCGGCGCTGCAGAAGACCATCGACGCGGACATCGCCGGTCTCACCGAACTGCGCGCCAAGGTCGCTGCCGAGACGACGACCGAGGCCGTTCGCGCCGACGCGCGCAGCATGGTCGAGGACTACCGCGTGTACCTGCTGGTGCGCCCCCAGGTCCACCTGACCGTCGCGGCCGACGTGGAATCGGCCGCGCTGGCCCGCCTGCGTACCCTGCACGACAAGCTCGCCCAGGCCGTCGCGGCGGCCAAGTCCGCGGGCAAGGACGTCGGCGACGCCGAGGCGAAGCTGGCTCACCTGAAGTCCGAGCTCGACGCGACGGAGTCCGCCCTGTCCGGCCTCGCCGACGACCTGCTCGCCGTCCAGCCCGGCCCCGACGCCGCCGCCATCAAGGCCAAGACCGCCGCCGCCCGCGCCGACGTCCGCACGGCCCGCACCCACCTACGCGCCGCCGTAGCAGACGCCAAATCCCTCCGCACCCTCCTCCAGCCCTAGAACGAAGGAAGGGCACCTTCCCATCGCCATACGTAGAGGAAGGGCACCTTCTTAACCGCCGGAAGGCGGTGAGCTGGACTTCCGCGGGCCCGGACCGGTCTCCCCACCGGCTCGGGCCCGCGGCGTCTCGGCGGCGAGGGGGTGTGAGGCGTGCATCTCATCCGCTGGGAACGCTGGAAACGGCGATCTCGGTTCTGCTTAACTGCAAGGACAACTGAATACCTCATCCAGAGGAGCTGAGGGACACGGCCCGACGACGCTCCGGCAACCACCATCGATGGCAGGTGCCAACTCCGTCCGGCGGGCCAGATCGGTGACGCCGGGAAGATGAGAGGAAACATCTCATGACGTCTGCCGTCATCGCGCCCCTCGGTGTCGATTCCCCCGCTCGCGGCCTGGAGTGCCGCGGCTGTGGCGCCCGCTTCCCGCTCGCCGCCCAGCACGCCTGTTACGAGTGTTTCGGCCCGCTTGAGGTCTGGTACGACGCGGACTCGCTGGCCAAGGTCACCCGCGCCCAGATCGAGGCGGGCCCGCAGAACATCTGGCGATACGCCGGGCTGCTGCCGGTCGGCCAGCAGGCCGCCGACCGGGTCACCCTGAACCCGGGCCTGACCCCGCTGGTACGCGCCGACGCGCTCGCCGCCGAGATCGGCCTGCGGGCTCCGCTGTGGGTGAAGGACGACTCGGCCAACCCCACGCACTCGTTCAAGGACCGCGTGGTGTCGGTGGCGCTGACCGCCGCGAAGGCGCTCGGCTTCACCCGCTACGCCTGCGCCTCCACCGGAAACCTGGCCAACTCGGTCGCCGCGCACGCCGCCCGCGCCGGTGTGCCCTCGATCGTGTTCATCCCGCACGACCTGGAGCCGGGCAAGATCATCACCACCGCGGTGTACGGCGGTGACCTCGTCGCCATCGAGGGCTCCTATGACGACGTCAACCGGCTGTGCTCGGAGCTGGTGGAGACCGACGAGTTCGAGGACACGGCGTTCGTCAACGTCAACGTGCGGCCGTTCTACGCCGAGGGCTCCAAGACGCTGGGATACGAGGTCGCCGAGCAGCTCGGCTGGCGCATCCCGGCCCAGGTGGTCATCCCGATGGCCTCCGGCGAGCTGCTCACCAAGGTCGACAAGGCGTTCGAGGAGCTGGTCTCGGCGGGCCTGGCCGTCGCTCCCGAGGGCGGCTGGAAGGTGTTCGGCGCGCAGTCGCTGGGCTGCAACCCGATCGCGACCGCGCTGCACGCGGGCACCGACGTGATCACCCCCGTGAAGCCGACCGGCATCGCGAAGTCGCTGAACATCGGCGACCCGGCCGCCGGCCTGTACGCGCTGGAGGCGGTGCGCCGTACCGGCGGCTGGATGGACTACGCCTCCGACGACGAGATCCGTGACGCGATCCGGCTGCTGGCGCGTACCACCGGCGTCTTCGCCGAGACCGCGGGCGGCGTGACCACCGCGGTGACCGCGAAGCTGGTCGCCTCCGGCAAGCTCGACCCGGACCTGGAGACGGTCGTCTTCAACACCGGCGAGGGCCTGAAGACGCTGGACGCGGTCGCCGAACTGGTCGGCCCGACGTACCGGGTGAAGCCGTCGCTGAAGGCCGCCCGTGAGGCCGGTCTGCTGGGCTGATCCCCGACTCTCCGTCAAGGCGCCCCTGCTGCTCACGCGGCTGGGGCGCCTTTTCGCGTTCGCCGCCACGCCCGGCGCCCGGCCGCGTTCACGTTTGCGCAGGCCACGCCAAGTGTCGTGTTAAGAAGGTGCCCTTCCTCTACCGATAACGATGTGAAGGTGCCCTTCCTTCGGAAAAAAGGGGGTGCGGGAGGGGGTGGGGGAGGGGGACGCTGGCGGGATGAGTCTGCATATCGGTCCCGTCAGCGTTGACGATCCTGCGTCCGTCGATGCGTGGGTGCGGGTGATGGACGAGGTGCGGGTGCACGAGTTCGCGCATTTTCCGCGGGTGACGCGGCGAGCGGGGGAGGCGATGCTGCGGCACCCGTTCCCGGCGCGGGGGATCGAGCATCACGTGGCGTGGCTGGACGGGGAGCCGGTGGCGCGGCTGGAGACGTCGTGGATGACGGAGGAGAACCTCAAGGTTCTGTTCTTCACGTTGGAGGTCGTGCCGCGTTTTCGCCGGCGGGGCGTGGGGCGGGCGCTGTACGGCAGGGTGCTGGAGTGTGCGGCGGAGCAGGGGCGCACGGTGCTGCTGACCGGGAGTTCGCTGTCGAAGGACGGGCTGCCCGCGCCGGATGAGGCACCGGCGGGGTTCGCGGCGGCGCTCGGGTTCGCGAGCACGTTGCCGGAGGTGCAGCGGCGGCTGGTGGTCGCGAATGTCGACGAGGACGTGCTGACGGGCATGGCGGCGGCGGCGCGGGGCAAGGCGGCCGGATACCGGGTGGTGCAGTGGCGGGACGGCGCTCCGGCGGAGTTGGCCGAGCGGGTCGCCTATCTCGACTCGCGGCTGATATCCGACGCGCCGATGGGTGACATGCAGGTCGAGCCGGAGCAGCCGGACGTGGCGCGGATGCGCCAGATCGAGGCGGTGCTCGCGGGGCGCGGGCGGCGGCTGTACCACACCGGGGCGGTGCACGAGGACACCGGCGACCTGGTCGCGTGGACCACCATCTCCACGGGGACGGAGACGCCGGGGCACGCCTGGCAGCAGATCACCATCGTGGACCCGAAGCACCGGGGGCACCGGCTGGGCGCGCTGGTGAAGGTGGCGAACCTGCGCCACTTCCGGGCCGCGGAGCCCGAGGTGACCGTCATCGACACGTTCAACGCGGCGGAGAACAGTTTCATGATCTCCATCAACGAGCAGATGGGCTTCCGGCGGATCGCCGCTTTCCAGAACTGGCAGCGTGAGCTGGAGGGCTCGGCCGAACCGGCAGCCTAAAACGGGCCATTTGCCTAAAACGGACTGGCCGTATGCCCGGCACCCCGGGGGTGTCGTGATCGTTGATCAGGGACATGAGGCCCCGATTGCTCGTGTCCCTGATCGCAGCCCTCACCATCGTGCCGGCGACCCTGGTCGCCACCCCCGCCGTGGCGCTCGCTCCGCCGGGCGGCGGCACCCTCACCGCGAAGGTCTTCGCGACCCGGGAGGGCCTGGTCGGTTGGAAGACCGCCAACGGCCACAAAATCACCAAGCGGGACTGGTTCGCGGCACTGCCCTCGTGGCGCGGGCTGTCCGACCGCGGCGAGGGCGACAAGAGCGTACGGGTCTGCCACGACGGCAACGACCGGTGCGTGTTCCTGCCGGTGTGGGACGTCGGCCCGTGGAACACCAAGGACGACTACTGGGACGACGACCGGCACATGTGGGAGAAGCTGCCGCGCGGCAAGCCCCAGGCGCAGGCGGCGTACCAGGACGACCACAACGACGGCGAGGACGAGTTCGGCCGCGAGGTGCTCAACCCGGCCGGCATCGACATCGCCGACGGCGCGTTCTGGGACGGCCTCGACCTCGACGACAACGACTGGGTGCACGTCACCTTCCTGTGGACGGGCGAGGGCGACCGGGGCGTCGTCGACACCGACGACGGCGAGTGGCTGCGCGTGCGCTCGGCGCCGAAGGTCAAGGCCGCTCTGCGCGGCGGTGCGGGCGAATACGCCCAGGTGCCGATCCGGTGCCAGGTCAAGGGCGACAAGGTCAAGGGGACGGTACGCACCACCGACCTGTGGAACCGGGTCGGCGACGGCATCTACCTGTCCCACGCGTACGTCCGGCTGCTCGACGGGGCCAAGCCGCGCAAGTGCTGAAGCCTCAGCGGGCGGCGTGCGGCCAGAGGGTCTCCAACAGGGCCAGGCCGCGGGTGGTCAGCGGCTTGAAGATCTTCATACGGGACGCGCCGACCAGGTACTCCAGGTAGGGCACGGCCAGGTCCACCACGGCCCGGGTGCGGCGCTGGCCCGGCGTGGTGTCGTGCACCCAGTACACGACCAGGCCGAGCTGGGCCAGCCACAGCAGTTGCGGCAGCCGCGCCCGCAGCTGCGGGTCCATCTTCGTCTCCGTGCTGTCGACCAGCCGGTGGAAGATGCTGGTCGCCAGCTCGCGGGCCCGCGTCGACTCCTCGCTGAACGGGCTCACCGGCGAACCGGGCACCGCCGCGATGCCGATGAACCGGCCCGCGAACGCGTGGTGCGGAGCCCAGACCTCGATGCCCTCGCGCAGGATGGCGGCCAGCCGGTCGCCGAACGAGGTGCCGCTGCTCAGGATCGGTTCGACCCGGGCCAGGTGCTCGCGTTGGAGCTCCAGGTAGAACTCGGAGACCAGGGCCTCCTTGGCGGGGAAGTAGTAGTAGGCGTTGCCGACCGAGACCCCGGCGTCGGCGGCGATCGCCCGCATGGTCGTCTTCTCGTACCCGGCCTCGCCGAACAGGCGGATCGCGCTGGTCACGATGGCCTGGCGGGTCTGCTCGCCCCGGGACGTGTCAGCGGCCCGTCCCCGGGCCGCCGGAGCGGCGGGGGACGAGCCGTTGTCGGTGTGCGTCACGCTGCCCACGCTAGCGGCGGCTCAGGCGGCGGGGGTCAGATGGCGCGGGTCGGCCTGCCGGTCCGCCGGGGTGTCGGCGGGCTGCCGGGTCAGCGCGGCGGCGGGTACGGCGTACACCCTGGTCGGTTGCCCTTGCATCGGCCGGCGCAGTCGGCCGAGCAGCAGCACGGTGCCGAGGTGCACCAGTACCAGGGCGAGGGTGATGATGCCGATTTTGGTGGCGAGCGTCTCGACCGCGTCGACGGGGCCGGTCACCTCGTCGTAGGTCTTCATGGCGATCGCCATGTAGCCGAGGTTGAGCAGGTAGAAGCCGACGACCAGGAACTTCGTGACGGCGGCGGCGAGCTCCCCGGTGGGCAGCACGTCGCGCAGGAACGCCTGCCCGTGCCGCTGCAGGGTGTGGCCGACCCAGAGGGTCAGCGCGAGGGTGACGACCGCGTAGGCCAGGTATACGGCCAGCTTCGGGTCCATGTCCCAACTCCGATTTGAACGTGTTCAACTTTCGGACTTCCTCATGCTGACACAAGACTTGAACGTGTTCAACTGTGGCTCCGCTCACCCCGTCGGGCATGATGAGGGGCATGACTGTCACCATCACGGACCTCTTCGCCACCCATGAGGAGCTGCTGAACAGCGCGCTGCGGGCGATCACCGAGCGCGGCTACTGGTCGGCGTACCCGGAGTCGCCGAGCCCCAAGGTGTACGGCGAGACCGCCGCCGCCGACGGCAAGGCCGCCTTCACCGCCCTGCTGGGCAAGGACTTCCCGCTGGACCAGCCCGCCGACGAGTGGGTCAGCCCGGAGCGCTCGCCGTTCGGCATCCCGCTCGGGGTGCGATACCCCCGCACCGGCCCGGACGCCCTCATCGCCGCCGCCAAGGCCGCGCTGCCCTCGTGGCGCGACGCCGGGCCGCGCGTGCGCGCCGGGGTGTGCCTGGAGATCCTCGCCCGGCTGCACAAGCGCGTGTTCGAGCTGGCCAACGCGGTGCACGCGACCACCGGCCAGGCGTTCGTGATGGCCTTCCAGGCCGGCGGCCCGCACGCGCTCGACCGCGCGCTGGAGGCGGTCGCCTACGGCTACGCCGAGCAGACCCGGCAGGTCGGGTCCGTGGTGTGGACCAAGAAGGCCGACACGCTGGCCAAGACTTACCACCTGGTGCCGCGCGGCATCGGCCTGGTCATCGGCTGCAACACCTTCCCGACCTGGAACTCCTGGCCGGGCCTGTTCGCCTCGCTGATCACCGGCAACCCGGTGCTGGTCAAGCCGCACCCGGGCGCGGTGCTGCCGCTGGCCATCACCGTGCAGGTCGCCCGCGAGGTGCTCGCCGAGGCCGGGCTCGACCCGAACACGGTGCAGCTCGCCGTCGACACCCGCGAGGCGCCGATCGCCAAGGACCTGGCCCTGCGGCCCGAGATCCGGCTCATCGACTTCACCGGCTCCACCGCCTTCGGCGACTGGCTGGAGGCCAACGCCCGGCAGGCGCAGGTGTACACCGAGAAGGCCGGTGTGAACACCGTCGTCGTCGACTCGACCGACGACTTCGCCGGCATGTGCCGCAACCTGGGCTTCTCGCTCACCCTCTACAGCGGTCAGATGTGCACCACCCCGCAGAACCTCCTCATCCCGGCCGGCGGGATCGAGACCGAGGCCGGGCACAAGAGCTTCGACGAGGTCGTCGACGGCATCGCCGGCGCGGTCCGCGCGATCACCGCCGACCCGGCCAAGGCCGTCGAGTTCACCGGCGCGATCGTCAACGACGACGTGGTGGACCGCATCGCGGCCGCCCGCAAGATGGGCGACGTGGTGCTCGACTCGGCCGAGCTGGCCCACCCGGCGTACGCCGACGCGGTGGTCCGCACGCCGATGATCGTGAAGGTGACCGACGGTTACGGCAGCGAGTGCTTCGGCCCGGTGACCTTCGCGGTGCCGACCGAGTCGACCGCGCAGAGCATCGACATCTTCCGGGAGACCGTCGGCGAGAAGGGCGCCATCACCGCGGCGGTGTACAGCACCGACGAGTCCGTGCTCGACGCGGTCGAGCAGGCGGCGATGGAGGTGGGCGTGCACCTGTCGGCGAACCTGACCGGCGGCATCTTCGTCAACCAGTCGGCGGCGTTCTCCGACTTCCACGCCTCCGGCGCGAACCCGGCCGCCAACGCGGCGCTGACCGACGGCGCGTTCGTGGCGAGCCGCTTCCGCATCGTGCAGTCCCGCCGCCCGGTCGCCGCGGCCTAGCGCGCCGGACGCGCAGCTCAGCGCGCTGGACAGTTAAGAAGGGCACCTTCTACAACGCGGAGCGTTGTGAAGGTGCCCTTCCTTTCACTCTCAGGGGAGGGCGGGTTTGAGCTGTTCGGCGACGGACGCGCAGAGGTCGCGGCCGTGGTCGAAGCCGTAGCGGGCCGGGTAGCGCAGCAGCACGCTCATGCTCCAGTGGTCGGTGACCGCCAGGCAGGCCATGTGCCACAGCTTGTCCTCGGTGCGCAGCAGCCAGCCGTTCTTGATGGCGATGGTGGCCGCGACCTCCGGCGGGAACGCGGCCCGCGGCCCGAAGTCACCGACCCCGCGCACCAGGCGCATCTGGGTGAGCAGCCAGTCCGTCCAGTGCGGCCCCGCGGCTCGGCCGTCGGCCAGGCAGACCCCGAGCCGCGCCACGTCGCGCGCGGACACCTCGGTGTTCGACCAGTAGCCGTCGATCTTGTACGGCTTCGACTCGGTCAGCCCGCAGATCTGCACCATGCGCTCGATGCCCGCCCGGCCGCCGTTGCGCTCGTAGAACTCGTACGCGGCCTTGTTGTCCGAGTCGCGGATCATGATGATCAGCCGGTTCAGGCTGCGCTCGTCCGGGTAGTCGGTGCGGCGCAGGAAGTCGGCGGCGAGCCAGACCTTCACCAGGGACATGGTGTCGCTCGGGGCGTCCAGGTTGGAGGAGCCCGCGATCTCGCCGGTGCGCCGGTCCAGCATCGCCCAACTGGCGAAGCCCTCGGTGTCCAGCCGTACGGGGGGAAGTTCCAGCCGGGCGGGTGACGCTGATTCGCGGTCGCGGGAGGCTCCCGGACGCGGCGCCGCGTTCGTTCCGTAGTGCAGTGCCCATTGCATGACCGCACCCGTGACGAGTAAGGCGACGGCGCACAAGGAGGTGGCGATGACGGGCATGAAGGCGGCCGGAATGCGGCGCGAACGGATGCGGCGGCGGTTGTCCACGTTCCACCCAACCCCCGGGTGGCCCGCCCGGTCACGCGATAGAGCGCGCTCATGGTCAGATTGCCGACTGTCGAACTGTAATGGGAGCATTACAGGTCCGTTTTGGGGCTGTGCGAGGGTACCGGTGCTCGTGTAGCGTGCGAGGACGGCTGACAACACCAGCCGGGGGTGGCCCGCTACAGGACCGCCCAGCTTTACAGAAGTGAGGAAGTGCACCGTGGCACAGGGCACCGTCAAGTGGTTCAACAGCGAGAAGGGCTACGGCTTCATCGCGGTCGACGGAGGGCAGGACGTATTCGTCCACTTCTCCGCGATCGAGATGGACGGCTACAAGGCGCTCGACGACGGTCAGCGCGTTGAGTTCGAAATCGCCCAGGGCCAGAAGGGCCCCCAGGCTGAGAAGGTCCGGGTCATCGCCTGACCGCTTGGCCATCAAAGCTTGAGTAATACGGAAAGGGCTCTGATCCCACAGGATCGGGGCCCTTCCAGCTTTTCCGGATACGGCGTCGGGCCGCAGGGGACAGCGGCGTGGGCGCGGGCGTGCCACACTGGGCGGCCCCTCCCTCCGACCTGGAGCAGCACATGTCCGAGCCCACCCCGAACCCCTACGACGCCGGCGAGCCGCTGCCGTCCGAGCAGGGTTTCCGGCCGCCCGACGAGGCATACCGCGCGGCGACGCCGGACTTCGGTCCGGAGCACGACCCGCTGGTCAACCCGGCCGTGCAGGGGTTCAGCGGGTGGACCTACCGGGTGGGCGGCGTGCTGCGGCGCGGGTGGTCGCAGCTGCTCGTCATCTTCGCGCTGACCCACCTGCTGCCGACCGTCGTGTTCGGCGTGCTGCTGGTCGCCGGTGTGATCGCGGGCGGCGGCTTCGACCTGAGCATCCTCGGCCGCTCGGACATGGCCGAGGAGCTGATCGCCACGCTGCTGGCGACCGTGGCGGCGTACGTGGTGGTCGTGCTGCTGCTGCAGATGCTCGGCTACGCCGCGGCCACCCACCTGGCCGTCCGGCAGGCGGCCGGGCTGCCGGTGACGGTCGGCGAGGCGATGCGCTACGGGCTGCGCCGGATGCTCGGCCTCACCCTCTGGCACGTGCTGGCCTACCTGCTCGTCGGCCTCGGCGTCGTCGCCGTCGCCGCGTGCTGCGTCCAGATCGCCTCGCTGATCGGGGTGATCCCGGTGCTGCTCGTCGGCGGATACCTGATGCTGGTGATCGCACTGCTCGGCCCGGCGTTCCTGTTCGAGCGCGGCAGCCCGCTGCGCCGGTCCAGCACGCTGCTGCACAACGCGTTCTGGCCGACCACCGGACGGCTGCTACTGCTCGGCCTCACCCTGTTCGCCGGCTCTGTCATCGAGCGGATGCTCAGCGCGATCGGCACCGCGGTCGTGCCTCCGGGCGACACCGCCGTGGCCGTCGCGGTGACCGGCGGCGTCACCCTGCTCGCCGCCGTCATCGAGATCCCGCTGACGATGGTGCTGTTCAGTGGCATCCTCATCACGTACGCCGAGCGTCGCGGCGCAGAGGACACCGTCTCCACCCGACGCCTGGTCGACGAGCTGGCCGCGCGGTGATCGAGCAGACCCCGGCCCGGCCTTCCTGGCTTCGCGAGACGCTGGCCCTGCTGCGGGCCTGCTGGTGGCGAGTGCTCGCGATCAGCGTGGTCACCGAGGGGGTCGCCCTGCTCGCCGTCGGCGGGCTGCTGCTGTCCGGCACCTTCGGACCCAGCCCGGGGCTGGGTCTTGACGAACCCGTCTATATCGTCGGCGTCTACGTGCTGCCCGCCGTGCTGTCGGGTGTGTGCACCGCCTGGGCGTGGGCGGCGGGGGTCGAGGTGCTCCGCGGGGCCGGCGAGGGCCGCCGGGTGCGGGTCGGCGTGGCGCTGGGACTGGGGGTGCGGCGGGGCGGCCGACTGGCTCTGTGGCTGGCCGGAGTCGGCCTGATCCGTGCCGCGGCCAGCTTCTACGTTTTCTACGGGTTCACGGACTACCCGTACTCGATCTCGTCGGTCGAGACCCTTTCCACCGTGATGACCGTCGGCGGCTGGTATCTGTCCTTCGCCACCGCGCTGCTGCCGCTGGTCGTGCTTTTCGAACGGCGTGGGCCAATGCGGGCATGGCTGCTGGCGCACAGCCGCGCGGCCACGATCGGGCAGATCGTGGCGGTGCTGGCGTTCGGTTGGGCCGCCGACGAACTGGCCGACCTCGTGCTGACGCAGGCGCTCCAGGCCGACGTGCTGTACGCGTTGCCGTGGAGCCTGCAGCTGACGACGAATTCGGTTCTCGGCGTGCTGACGTCGGCCGTGACGATGACCGCGCTCACGGTCGCCTACCTGCACCGGGTGGCCGTGCCCGGCATGCCCGGCGGGCCGTCGGCCGATCCCGCGCCGGACGGCGCCGAGCCGGTGGTCATCGAACTCGGCCGCACCTGGTGAACCATCTGTGATCATCCCGTGTTCGCTTGCACTCGGGGGGCGAGAGTGCTAAACAGGTGATTGGCACTCTCCTCGTGTGAGTGCCAATACGAGACCAGAAGTCGGAGTTGCGGGGCTGCCGAATGGTGGCAGCCGGTCGTCGCGGGCCAGCTCTCCGACCTCGGATTGTCCAGGAGGACAACGCCGTTATGGCCAAGATTATCGCGTTCGACGAGGAGGCTCGCCGCGGCCTCGAGCGGGGAATGAACGTCCTCGCTGACGCCGTAAAGGTGACGCTCGGCCCCAAGGGCCGCAACGTCGTGCTCGAGAAGAAGTGGGGTGCCCCCACCATCACCAACGATGGTGTGAGCATCGCCAAGGAGATCGAGCTCGAGGACCCGTACGAGAAGATCGGCGCTGAGCTGGTCAAGGAGGTCGCCAAGAAGACCGACGACGTCGCCGGTGACGGCACGACGACGGCGACCGTCCTGGCCCAGGCGCTGGTTCGCGAGGGCCTGCGCAACGTTGCCGCCGGTGCGAACCCGATGGCCCTGAAGCGGGGCATCGAGGCCGCCGTCGCGTCGGTGGCGGAGGAGCTCTCCAAGCTGGCCAAGGACGTCGAGACGAAGGAGCAGATCGCCTCCACCGCCTCGATCTCCGCCGCTGACCCGACCGTCGGCGAGATCATCGCCGAGGCGATGGACAAGGTCGGCAAGGAAGGCGTCATCACCGTCGAGGAGAGCAACACCTTCGGGCTGGAGCTGGAGCTCACCGAGGGTATGCGCTTCGACAAGGGCTTCAACTCGGCCTACTTCATCACCGACCCTGAGCGCATGGAGGCGGTCCTGGAGGACCCCTACCTGCTCATCGTCAACGGCAAGATCAGCAACGTCAAGGACATGCTGCCGATCCTCGAGAAGGTCATGCAGAGCGGCAAGCCGCTGCTGATCATCGCCGAGGACGTCGAGGGCGAGGCCCTGGCGACCCTGATCGTCAACAAGATCCGTGGCACCTTCAAGTCCGTCGCCGTCAAGGCGCCGGGCTTCGGCGACCGCCGCAAGGCCATGCTGCAGGACATCGCGATCCTGACCGGTGGCCAGGTCGTGTCCGAGGAGGTCGGCCTCAAGCTCGACAGCACCGGTCTCGACATGCTGGGCCGCGCCCGCAAGGTCGTGGTCACCAAGGACGAGACCACGATCGTCGACGGCTCCGGTGACGCCGACCAGATCAACGGCCGGGTGAACCAGATCCGTGCCGAGATCGAGAAGTCGGACTCCGACTACGACCGTGAGAAGCTGCAGGAGCGCCTGGCCAAGCTGGCCGGCGGTGTCGCGGTCATCAAGGTCGGCGCGGCCACCGAGGTCGAGCTCAAGGAGCGCAAGCACCGCATCGAGGACGCCGTTCGCAACGCGAAGGCGGCCGTCGAGGAGGGCATCGTCGCCGGTGGCGGCGTCGCGCTCGTGCAGGCCGGCAAGACCGCGTTCGAGAAGCTGGACCTCTCGGGCGACGAGGCCACCGGTGCCAACATCGTCAAGGTCGCGCTCGACGCCCCGCTGCGGCAGATCGCCGTCAACGCGGGCCTCGAGGGTGGCGTCGTGGTGGAGAAGGTGCGCAACCTGGAGCCCGGCTGGGGCCTCAACGCTGCGACCGGCGAGTACGTCGACCTGCTGAAGGCCGGCATCCTCGACCCCGCCAAGGTGACCCGTTCGGCGCTGCAGAACGCGGCCTCGATCGCGGCCCTGTTCCTCACCACCGAGGCCGTCGTGGCCGACAAGCCGGAGAAGGCCGCCGCTGCGCCGGCCGGCCCCGGCGGTGGCGAGATGGACTTCTGATCCGTCAGGATCAGAAGCGGTATCAGGGCTGATCCGTCCGGATCAGATCCACCGCAACACCTGAACACGACGAAGGCCCCCGAGCTCCGGCTCGGGGGCCTTCCCGTCTCGCCCCGCCCCGCCCCGCCCCGCGCCCAGCCCCGCCGCCGCGCTGTGCCGCGCCCTCCCACGCGCTGTGCCGCGCTGTGCCGCGCTGTGCCGCGCCGCCATGATCGTTCAACTTGCCAGGCAGGTGGGCGAAAGCGGGCTCAAGATACGCACAGGTGCCAGGCAAGTCGAACGATCATGGTGAGTGGGCGGACCGAACCGGCCGCGCCGGCCGTGGGCGGGTCACATGGCTTCGAGTTCGCGGCCCTTGGTTTCGCGGACGGCCTTCCAGACGAAGACGAAGGCGAGCAGGGCGAACAGGGCGTACAGGCCGTAGGCGAAGGTCAGGCCGATGTTCGACAGGGCCGGGAACGTGGTGCTGATCAGCCAGTTCGCGATCCACTGCGCGGCGGCGGCGACGGCCAGCGCGGTGGCGCGGATCTTGTTGTTGAACATCTCGCCCAGCAGGACCCAGACCACCGGGCCCCAGCTCATGCCGAAGGCGACCACGTACAGGTTGGCGGCGACGAGGGCGACCTTGCCGATCGCGGGGCTGAGCGTGGTCAGCGTCTCGCCGTTGGGCCCGACCGTCTGGGCGGCGGTGGAGAAGCACCAGGCCATCGTGCCGAGGGTGAGCACCATGCCGGCCGCGCCGACGAGCAGCAGCGGCTTGCGGCCGACCTTGTCGACCAGGGCGATCGCGATGAGCGTGGTGACGATGTTGGTGATGCTGGTGATGACCGTGATCAGCAGTGCGTCGGACTCGCTGAAACCCACCGACGCCCACAGCGCCGACGAGTAGTAGAAGATCACGTTGATGCCGACGAACTGCTGGAACACCGAGAGCAGGATGCCGACCCAGACGATGGGCAGCAGCCCGAACTTGGGGCCCTTGAGCACGTTCAGATGGACCTTTTCGGTGGTGCCCGCCACCGTGCGCTTGATGTCGGTGATGCGTTTCTCGACGTCGCCGCCGATCAGCCGCTTGATCACGTCGCGGGCCTCGGCCAGGCGGCCGCGGCGTACCAGGTAGCGGGGTGACTCCGGAATCTGCAGCGCCAGCACCCCGTAGATCACCGCGGGCACGGCGGCCGAGGCGAACATCCAGCGCCAGGCCGCGCCGCCCCACGGCACCGCCTCCATCGCACCGCCCGCCACGTCGGCCAGCAGGTAGTCGACCAGCAGGGCGACGAAGATGCCGCTGACGATGGCGAGCTGTTGCAGCGAGCCGAGCCGGCCGCGGATGTGCGCGGGCGAGACCTCGGCGATGTACGCGGGCGCGATGACGCTGGCCGCGCCAACGCCGAGACCGCCGACGATCCGCCAGAACGTCAGGTCGACGGGGCTGAAGGCGAGGCCGGAGCCGATCGAGCTGGCGATGAAGAGCGCCGCGGCGATCAGCATCACCCGCACCCGGCCGAGCCGGTCGGCCAGGGGGCCGGCGAACCAGGCGCCGACGGCACAGCCCAGCAGAGCCGCCGACACGACGAAGCCGAGCGCCACCGAGCCCAGGTGGAAGGTGTTGCGCAGAGCGTCGACGGTGCCGTTGATGACCGCGGTGTCGTACCCGAAGAGGAAACCGCCCACCGCCGCCGCGGCGGCGACCATGATCGCCGCGCCCTTGGTCTCATGGGGTTCGGCTATGGGGCTGGTCGGGGCTGCCACATCCTCATGGTGCCCCGAAACCACCAGTTCTAATCTGAAATGCGAAAAAAGCCCAACTCATAGCGGTTTGTGAAAGAGGAAGAAGACCCGCTCGATAACGGCTGCGGCCGCTCCCGAGTAGAACGGGACCGGTCCCACCCAGCCGATCTGCGCCCGGGTGATGCCGCGGTCGGCCTGGTCGCGCAGGCACCGTCGCAGCAGGACGCCGCCGATGCCCAGGCCCGCCGCGGCGGGCAGGGTGCCCATCGGGCCGAACCAGCTCGGGCGGCAGCCGCCCCACGCGGCGAACGCGATCGGCTGCCCGTCGCGGATGGCGATGTGGCAGCCACCGGTCCCGCCGACGGCCCGTTCCACCTCGGCGACCCAGGCCGGGCCCCACTCGGCGGCGATCAGCGGCCGCAGCTCCCGCAGGTCGTCGGTCGTCGCCGCGCGTACGACGACGTGCGCGGCGGCGAGCCGTTCCTGCGCGGTCCGGGTCTCCCGCAGCGCCGGCGAGCCCTCGGCCAGGTCCACGGTCATGTTCCAGGCCGTACGGTCGTGGGCGTACCCGAGCGCCGTCAGCGCGCACACGGCCGGGGTGTACCGCACGTCCACGCCGGGCCACGCGTGCGTGGGCGGGTTGCCGGCGACCCGTACCGCAGTGAGCCCACGCGCCCGCAGCTGCCCCTCGACGGCGCCGACCAGCTCGCGGGCCAGGCCCTGCCGCCGGAACGCGGGGTCCACGACCAGCAGGTCCAGGTGGCCGACCGCCGGGTCCTTGCGGCCCGTCGACGCCAGCGCCACCCCCACGACGTCGCCGTCGATCGCGTCGCCGTCGATTGCGACGAAGCCCGCCGAGCCGCTCAGCAATTCGACGATGTCGGCCGCCTCGGCCGCGTCCTCGGGCAGCAGCGACCGGTCGAGAAGATCGACCACGGCGGCCCGGTGCAGCGGCTCGTAAGGGGTGATCATGGAGGGGAAGCCTACCTGGCGGAGGCGACGACCGCCTCCGCCGCGTTGACGATGCCCGCCCCCGCTTGGGCGGCCTCGGTGGCGCAGGCGGGCGCGGCGTTGGCCAGCAGCGCGGGCTGCGCGGTGTCGCGCAGCAGCTGCTGGGTGCGGGCCAGGTCGCCGACCAGCTCGGGCCGGGCCGACCACAGCAGCGCGATCACCCCGGCGACGTGCGGTGTCGCCATCGAGGTACCGCTGAGCTCGGCGTACGTGTCGCCGGGCATCGCCGACAGCACCGCCTCGCCGGGCCCGGCCAGGTCCGGTTTCGGGCCGACCGGTCCCCGGCTGGAGAACGAGGTGATCCGGCGGGTCCGGTCCACCGCGGCGATGGTGATCGCCGCCGGGTCCGTGGCCGGCGGGGTGTCCAGCGAACCGCACTGCGGCCCGGTGTTGCCGGCCGCCGCGACGAACGCGATCCCGGCCGCGGCCAGGGCGGACGTCGCGGGCTGCAGCACCGTGGCGTCGCAGCCCTCCAGCGGCGGGCAGCTCCAGGAGTTGCTGAGCACGTGCGGGGCGCGGGCCGGGCGGCCGTCGGTGAACGGGTTCCCGCCGTGCGGGTACGGCGCGAGCATGAACTGCATGCAGTCCAGGTAGAGGGACGGACTGCTCATGTTGCGTTCCAGGTTGACGCAGCCGATCCACTGGGCGTCCGGGGCCACGCCGACCAGGTCGCGCCCCACCGCGGTGGCGGTGGTGTGCGTGCCGTGGCCGTTGTGGTCGATCGGCGTGCGGCTGCCCGACCAGGGATCCAGCCAGGAGTCGTCGCCGCTGCGGAAGTTCGCCGCCAGCGCGGGATGCGAGCCGTCCACCCCGGAATCGGAAGACCCGACGACGATGCCCTTGCCCGTCACGCCGCGCTGCCACAGGTCCGGCGCGCCGACCATCTTCAGGTTCCACTGCGCGGTGGTCGGCGCCTGGCGCACGGGGCCGCGCTGGATGGGGATCTCGGCGGGCAGCGGGCGCAGCCGCTGGTCGGTCAGCACCCGGTCCACGTCGGACCGGGACTCCAGCCAGACCCGCGCCTCCGGGCCGCCGTTCACCAGGATCGCGTTGACCAGGTAGTACGGCTGGTAGGACAGGTTCCAGCGGTCCAGCTCGGTGCGCAGCGCGCCCTGGGTGCGGTCGGCGTGCTCGACGAGCCGCCGGTAGACGGCGTCCACCCGCTGATCGCGCCCGGTGCCGAGGCCGGTCGTGGTGGGCAGCCCGGCCAGCGGGGCCTGCTCCTTCATCACCACGAACAGCTGGTCGCCGAAGAAGCCCGGCTGACCCGCGGTCAGGTAGTAGACCCCCGCGCCGAGGGCGACCGCGGCGGCCAGCCCAGCCGCCAGCGCCCTTCCGCCGGTACGCGGCACGACCTGCGCGCGCTCGCGGACAACCGGGGCGGGAGTGCCCGGCCACGGCTGCTGCGCACCGGGCCAGGTGGTCCCGGCCGGCCGGGCGCCGGGCCACTGGTTCGGCGGGCCGAGTGTCTCCGGCGCGGCGGCCGGGTCGCGCACGGTGCGCAGCAGGCCGACGCCGTACGCGACGCCGAGCGCCAGCGCGACCAGCCAGGCGATCAGGGCGGCCAGCACGGCGTAGTACGGCACGTCGCGGCCGATCAGGCCGAGGTTCATCTCGTCGGGGTCGACGTAGCCCAGCGGCCCGAACGCGGCGAGCGCGACCATGATCAGCGTGGTCCAGCCGCGCGGCGAGCCGGGCACGAGCGCGGCGATCGCGAACCCGAGCGGCGGCAGCACCAGCAGGAGCAGCACCTGCGCCCCGGCCGCTCCGGCACCGCCCGCGAGCAGCGCCAGCACCACCCCGGCCACCAGGCCGCCGGACAGCACCAGGGTCGGCCGCCCGCGGTCGGTGAAGTGCCGCCACAGGCCCGGTCCCAGGATCGCCATGGCCAGCGCGCCCGTGGCGAGCGCCGCCAGCGCGGCGGCGATGGACTCGGTGAACCCGCCCAGCGCTCCCGCCCACAGGTACGGCACCAGTACCAGCACACCGGCGAGCACCGCCCAGCCGAGCGCCGCGGGGTCGCCCGCCGCGGGTGCCGCGCCACCGGGGCGGTCCGTGCCGGGGCTGTCCTCGCGGGGGCTCTCCTCGCTGGGGTCGTCCTCGCCGGCCGAGGCGTCTGCCACGGCGTCGGGTGCGGCGGTGGGTGCGGCTGGGCGGGTGGCGCGGCGGTAGAGCAGGAACGCGGCCGCGCCGGCGAGCACCGCGTACGACAGCAGGTAGAGCTCGTTGGCGGTGGCCGGGATCAGGCGCAGCGCGCTGCCCCCGCCGAGCGCCAGCGCGCCCAGGAAGAAGGCGCGGCCGGTCGCCCGTACCGGCTCGTGTTTGGGCAGCAGGGCCAGCAGCAGCGCAGGCAGGCCGACCAGCAGCGCGACGACGAGACCCGCCAGCGGCCAGAGGAAGCCGGGCAGCTGCATACCGAGCTGGAGCAGCACCTGCGCGGCGAGCACGAGGCCGTACTGGGAGAGCACGGCGACGACGACCGCCCACACTCCGACCAGGACGGCAGCGACGATCGCGCCGACCGGCGAGCGCGGTGCGGCATCCGCGTGCGCGGACGGGGGCACGGTCGGAACATGAGGTGGAACACCCTGGCTGTCACCGTGTGGGAGCACAGCCGCACGGTACCTTGGTGGAATGCGTGACCGCAGCGTGTCCCGCTTCGCCGCAGGTGCTCTGTCCCCGGAGCGCCGCGCAGCCGACCTGCGCAGGCTTCGCGACGAAGAGTTCGATGTCCTGGTCGTCGGGGGCGGGGTGACCGGCGTCGGCGCGGCGCTGGACGCCGCCTCGCGCGGCCTGCGCGTGGCCCTGATCGAGGCGAGCGACCTCGCCGCGGGCACGTCCTCGCGCTCGTCCAAGCTCATCCACGGTGGCCTGCGCTACCTGGAGCAGCTGGAGTTCCCGTTGGTGCACGAGGCGCTGCGGGAACGCGGCCTGCTCGCCACCCGGCTGGCCCCGCACCTGGTGCGGCCGGTGCCGTTCCTGGTGCCGCTGCCGGCCGAGACGCGCGGCGTCGCCGGGGTGGCCAAGCGGGCCTGGCACCGGCTCTACTACGGGGCCGGCGTGGCGCTGTACGACGCCTTCGCGGGCCTGGTCGGGGGCGGGCGGGGCATGCCGCTGCACAAGCACCTGACCCAGCACGGCGCGCGCCGGCTGTTCCCGTCGCTGCGCGAGGAAGGCCTGGCCGGGGCGATCCGCTACTACGACGGGCAGGTCGACGACGCCCGGTTCGTGGTGACGGTGGCCCGCACCGCGGCCAGCCTCGGCGCGGCCGTGGTGACCGGGGCCAAGGCCGTCGGCCTGCTGCGGCAGGCGCGCCAGGTGACGGGTGTACGGGTCAGCGCCGACGGCGAGGAGTTCGACGTACGCGCGAAGACCGTCGTCGCCGCGACCGGCGTGTGGAGCGACGACGTGTCGTCGTGGCTGCCCGACGCGCGGGTCGGCTTCCGGGTGCGGGCCTCCAAGGGCGTGCACCTGGTGGTGCCGCGCTCGGCGATCACCGGTGAGGTCGGCCTGATCCTGCGTACCGCGTCCAGCGTGCTGTTCGTCATCCCGTGGGGCGGGCACTGGATCATCGGCACCACCGACACCGACTGGGAACTGGACCGCGCCCACCCCGCCGCGTCGGCAAAGGACATCGACTACCTGCTGTCGCACGTCAACGAGGTGCTCGACCGGCCGCTGGCGCGCGGCGACATCGAGGGCGTGTACGCGGGACTGCGCCCGCTGCTGCGGGGCGAGTCCGACTCGACGTCGGCGCTGTCCCGCGAGCACGCCGTGGTCGAGCCGCTGCTCGGGCTGCTGCTCGTCGCGGGCGGCAAGTTCACCACGTACCGGGTGATGGCCCAGGACGTGATCGACAAGGCGGTGCGGCGGCTCGGCGACGTGCGGCACAGCGGCACCGCCGACCTGCCGCTGCTCGGCGCGGACGGCTACGAGGCGATGTGGCGCGACCGCGCCGACCTGGCCCGCCGCCACGAGCTGAGCGTCGGCGCGGTGGAGCACCTGCTGGAGCGCTACGGCACGCTCACCACCGAGCTGCTCGCCCTGATCGACGCGGACCGGTCGCTGGCCGACCCGCTGCCCGGCGCGCCCGAGCACCTGTCGGCCGAGGTCGTCTACGCGGCCCGCCACGAGGGCGCCCGGCACGTCGTGGACGTGCTCGCCCGGCGTACCCGCATCTCCATCGAGACCGCCCACCGCGGCGTCCAGACCGCCCGGCGTACCGCCGAACTCATGGCCCCCGCCCTCGGCTGGTCCCCCGCCACCACCGAAGCCGAGATCACCACCTACCTGGCCCGCGTGGACGCCGAACGCGAATCCCAGCGCATGCCCGACGACGCCGCCGCCAACACCACCCGCCTCACCGCCGTCTGAGGCGAAGGAAGGGCACCTTCCCATCGCTCTGGGTAGAGGAAGGGCACCTTCTTAACGTGGCACGGCCGCGAGCTGCGGTGCGTAGGAGCGCCGCACGGCCGCGGGGCGACAGCGGGCCATGATCACTGTTTCTGGTCATGATCTGCGGTGGGACCGCGGCTTCTGACCGGAAACGGCGATCATGGCACGCCGGGCCGCGGATCGCGATCTGAACACGGGACCCGCGGGCAGGTGTTCTGGGTCAGCGCAGGACCTTGCCTGGGTTCAGGAGGTTGGCGGGGTCCAGGGCGGACTTGACGGCACGCTGGACGTCGACACCGACCTCGCCCAGCTCGGTGGCGAGCCAGTCGCGTTTGAGCAGGCCGACGCCGTGCTCGCCGGTGCAGGTGCCGCCCAGGGCCAGGCCGCGTTCCATGATCTCGTCGAATACCCGCTGGCCCGCCGCGACACTGGCCGGGTCGGCGCGGTCGACGACGATGTTCGGGTGCAGGTTGCCGTCGCCCGCGTGGCCGACGACGCCGACCGGCACGTCGTGCTTGGCGGCGATCTCCACGATGTCGTCGAGCAGCTCCGCCAGCCGGGTACGCGGCACCGCGATGTCGTCGATGATCAGCCCGCCGTGCTCGTACAGCGAAAGGGCCAGGTGCTCCATCGCCGGGTGCGCGAGCCGCCGCGCCTGCAGCAGCTCGGCGGCCTCCATCGCGTCCGTGGCCTGCCACACCTCGCCCGCACCGGCCTGCCGGGCCAGCTCGGCGATCGCCTCCAGGTCGGCGACGGCCCGCGACCCGGTGTCCACCGCGGCCAGCAGCAGCGCGGCGGCGGTGGTGTCCAGCCCCATCGGCCGGTACGCCTCCAGCGCCTCCAGGTGCACCCGGTCCAGCAGCTCCAGCAGGCTCGGGGCGAGCCCCGCCGCGAAGATCCGGTTCACCGCGTCGCCGGCGGCGGCCGTGGTCGGGAAGACCGCGACCATGGTGAGCGACTCCTCGGCGGCCGGGCGCAGCGCCACGGTGATCTCGGTGATGATCCCGAGGGTGCCCTCGGAGCCGACGAAAAGCCTGGTCAGGTCGTATCCGGCGACCCCCTTCGGGGTGCGGCGACCGGTGCGCAGCACCCGGCCGTCGGCGAGCACGACCTCCAGGCCGAGCACGTACTCGGTGGTGACGCCGTACTTCACGCAGCACATGCCGCCCGCGTTGGTGGCGACGTTGCCGCCGATGGTGCTCGACTCCCACGAGCCCGGATCCGGCGGGTAGCGCAGGCCTTCGGCGAGCGCGGCGCGGGCCAGCACCGCGTTGACGACTCCCGGTTGGACGGTGGCGATCCGGTTGGCGGTGTCGAGGTCGACGATGCGGTTCATGGCCAGCATCGACACGACCAGGCAGCCGTCGATCGCGTTCGCGCCGCCGGCGAGCCCGGTCCGCGCGCCCTGCGGCACCACCGGCACCCCGTGCCGCGCGGCGATCGCGACCGCGGCGGCGACGTGCGCGGTCTCCTCCGGGCGTACGACCGCCAGCGGCGTACCCGCCTCGCAGAGGTCGGCCTCGTCACGCCGGTACGAGATCAGCAGGTCGTGATCGGTGATCACGCGGTCGGGGCCCAGAGCAGCCGTCAGCTCGTCGAGGAAGGTCACGTTCGCACGCTAGCGTGGACGCGTGATCCATGTCGACAGCCCGGTCTGGCCCGCGCACGGCCGGCTGTGGGCGCATCTGGTCAGCGACGTGTCCCTCGCGGAGCTGCACGCGTTCGCCGAACTGCTCGGCGCGCCCCGCCGCGGCTTCGACCGCGACCACTACGACATCCCCGCCGAGCGCGTCCCGGTTGCCCTCTGGCTAGGCGCCCACTACGCGACCTCCCGCGACATAGCCCGCCTGCTCCGCGCCGCCGGCCTCCGCATCCCCAAACACCTCACCCGCCCCCACTGACTCGCCCCACCGCCCCGCCCCACCAACGGGTTGATCATGAACTTATGGCACGGCTCGACGGCGTGTCCTTGCCTCAACTTCATGATCAAAGCGAGTCCCTCGCGCCTGCCGCCGCCTCGCCGGTCGGATGGGTGATCATGAGGTTGTGCCCATGACATGCCGGCGACCCGTGCCATAAGTTCATGATCAACCCGTTGGTGGGGGTGGAGTGGGGGTGAGGGAGGAGAGTTCGCGGTGGAGGTTGGTGCGGGCTGGGGATTCGAGGGCGGGGGTGTGGTGGTAGAGGGTGGGGAGGGCGAGCAGGGACTGGAGGACGGTGCTGCGGCCGATGCGCCAGAGGTCGTCGGGGACGTGGGAGTACTCGGCTCGGACGGCGGCCACGTAGCGGACGTAGTCGGGCCAGGGGGCGGCGAGGATGGCGAGGTCGGCGTCGGCCAGCAGGGCGCCGTTGCGGTCGCCGGGGGCGACGGCGTGGCCGGCGGTGAGGCGGATCAGGCGGCTGACCTCCTCGATGACCGCGACCGGCACCTCGCATTCGGTCAGCAGTTCGGCGGTCAGCACGGCGCTGCGTTCCTCGTTGTCGGCTGCCGTCGGATCGTAGACCGCGTCGTGGCCCCAGACCGCCAGCGCGACCACCGGCTCGTCGCCGACCAGTTCCAAGCAGGCCGCCAGGTGCTCCACCGTGTGGTAGTACCGCTGCGGCTCGGACCAGCGGCTGATCAGCTCGGTGCCGACCTCGGTCAGCACGCTGTCCGGGGCGGTGGCTCCGGCGGCCCGCGCGGCGGCGGCGAACCGGTCGGTGGTGAGCAGACTGGTCATGGCCAAATCTTGGCGCATCCGTCGGGCGCGCGGTGCCGGGTGCGCCACAGTTAGGTGGTGGACGCCGCCGAGCTGGGCCGACGCACGCGGATCACGCTGCGCGACCGGGTGCGGCGGGTGCGGGGCAGCCTCATCCTGTCCGTGCAGGCATCGGTCGCGGCGGGGCTCGCCTGGTACGTGGCGCACGTCCTGCTCGGCCACTACCAGCCTTTCTTCGCGCCCATCGCGGCAGTGGTCACGTTGGCGATCTCGGTGGGGCAGCGGATGCGGCGCGCGGCGGAGATCGTGGCCGGTAACGCGGTCGGCATCCTGCTCGGCGAGCTGCTCATCCTGGTCATCGGCCGGGGCGCCTGGCAGGTGTCGCTGGTGGTGCTGCTCGCCATCAACCTGGCCATCTTCATCGGCGGCTCGGCCTCGCTGGTGACCCAGGCGGCCTCGTCCGGCATCCTGGTCGCCACGCTGCTGCCGATCACCAGCGACTACTACCTGAGCCGCTTCGTCGACGCGGTCGTCGGCGGCGGTATCGCGCTGCTGGTGATGGCGCTGCTGCTGCCGCTGAACCCGCTGACCGAGGTGAAGCGGGCGGTCGGGCCGCTGATGGACTCGCTCGCCGACGGGCTGAACCACGCGGCCGACGCGCTGGCGCACGGTGACGCGACGGCGGCCCAGGACGCGCTGGACCGTCTGCGCGAGGCGGAGTCGCACCTGCGGGCGTTCGGCGAGTCGCTGAAGGCGAGCAAGGAGCTGGCGACGATCGCCCCGCTGCACTGGGGCAAGCACGGCCTGCTGCAGGCCTACATCGAGGCCGCGGACCATCTGGCGCGCTCGCTGCGCAACAGCCGGGTGCTGGTACGCCGCATCGTATCGATGATCCGCGACCGCGAAACGGTGCCCGCCTCCCTGGTCGAGGCCGTGCACGCGCTGGCGCAGTCGGTGTCGTCGCTGCGCCGGGAGCTGGCCGACGCGGTCGAGCCGGAGCAGGCGGTGGAGGCCGCCGCGCGGGCGGTGCGCGAGGCCCGCCAGGCGCACCAGGCAGGCCTGGACTTCTCCGGCGGGGTGGTGTTCGCGCAGGTGCGCTCGACGGCGACGGACCTGCTGCGGGCGGCCGGCTTGTCCCGTGAAGAGGCAGAACGGCAGGTCAGGCGCGCGGTTGGCCGGATCGACCAATCGGGTTCCACCCGTTCGGCTGGTGGAAGCTCGGAACAAGCTGGGTAGCGTCCCCCCGTTGATCGACTCCTCATCCATCCACGGGGGCAACACAAATGAAGATCCGCACCGCCCTGGCGGCGGGTGCCTCGCTGCTGTTCGCCGGCGGGCTCTCCGCTGTGCTGGGCACACCGGCCCACGCGGCCGCCGGAATCGACCTGGCCGTGAACGTCCCCGCCAGCAAGATCGCTGTCGAGGCCGAGGGCAAGGGCTTCCGAGTCGACCTGTCCAACGTCGGCACCGCTGCGTCCGGTGACGCCTTGCTGACCTACGACTTCAGTGGTCTGACCAGCTCCCTCGTCGCCGCCGACCTTTCCTTCCTGGAGGAGTCGGGTTGCGACATCACAGGGAAGATCGCGAAGTGCCAGCTCTACGGCTTCGCTCCCGGTGAGTCCTACATCGATGCGGTTTACCTGCGTAACGTCGGCAAGACGGCGGGCGCCGCAGGCTCGTTCTCGGTGTCGTTCACCGCAGCCGGCGATGTCGACACCGCCAACAACAGCGTCACCGTGCCGGTGCAGGTCGTCGACAGCGGCGCGGACCTGATGTCCTTCGCGTTCGACGTGGTCGCGGGTTACACCGCCGCCGGCAAGGTCATCCCCGTGAAGCCCGGCGAGAACGCGCCATTGGCGTGGGGCATCCACAACAACGGCGACCAGTACGTGCACGGCCTGGAATTCAGCATCACGCTGCCACCCCACGTCATCTACGACGGCGGCGGGGACTTCCCTGGGTGGTGCGGTGTCGAGCAGGACCTGTCCGTGATCAAATGCTCGGCTCCCGACCTGGTGATCCCGCCCGGCGGCGCTTTCACGCCCACGTCCCTCGCTTACCTCTATGTCCTGCCGGGCCTCGTCGACGGACCGCGGGCGCTGCCCGGCGGCCTGGTGAGCGCCAAGGCCATCAAGACGTCCGCCCAGGAGCCTGCCGGGCGGGTCGTGACGAAGGTCGAGGGGTTCGAGGTCGCAGACAAGGTGACCGAGGAGCAATTCGAGCAGCTCGTCGAAGGCCTGCTGAAGGATGCGGTGTCGAATGCGGGCGAGGCCGGCGACGTCGACCCGGCCGACGATGACGCCTCGTTCGCCGTGCACGTGGCCGCTCCGGTCGCGGTCGACCAGGCCATCAGCGTGACCACGGCATATGGCAAGGTCGGCGACACAGTGAAAATCAAGGTCTCGGTCAGCAACGTCGGCAAGGCGAGCACCGGACCGGGCTTCTCGATCAAGGCGCCCTCCGGCACCTCCTTTGTCGCGCCCGACTCGCTGCCGTCCGTCGGCTGGTGCGAGGGCAAGGGGCAGATCCCCGCGTACTACACCGGCGAGACCGAGATCGGCTGCGGATTCGAATCGGAGTTGCAGCCGGGCCGATCACTGACCCGTGAGCTGCTGGTGCACATCGATTCCGCGCCCATCGGCAGCGACGGCAGGGCACAGACGACCACGTCGGTGGGCAAGGACACCAACCCCAAGAACGACATCGCCAAGGTCGTCATCAAGATCGGAACTCCGCCGGCCGGCGGTGGCAACGGCGGCAACGGCGGCGGCCTGCCCGTGACCGGTGCCAACGTCGGCCTGATCGCCGGCATCGGCGGCGGCGTCGTGGTCCTCGGGGCGGTGCTGTTCCTGGTGACGCGCCGTCGCAAGGTCGTCGGAGACGACGCCCAGGCCTGATCGCCGAGGTAGCGCGCAGCGGCCGGTGACCCGTCGGGGGTCACCGGCCGCTGTCGTCGCTCGCGGGCTCAGACGACGGCGCGCAGCGCGCCGAGGAACGTGTCCACGTCGCTGTCCGTGGAGCCGATGCCGATGCTGGCGCGCAGCGCGGTGGCCGGCACGCCGTCCCAGCCCGCCCGCACCGACGCCTCACCGAGCAGGCGGCGGGCCAGCGGGTGGGCACAGAACAGGCCGTCGCGTACGCCGATGTGGTGCTCCCGGGCGAGCCGCTGGGCGATCTCGGCGGAGTCGCGGCCGCGTACGGCGAAGGACACCACGCCGATGCGGGCCGCGTCCGCGTCGAAGGTGCGCAGCTCGGCGACGTCGGGCAGTTCCGCCAGCCCCGCCCGCAGCTTCGCCAGCAGGCGCTGCTCCTCGGCGTGCAACGCATACCGGTCGGCGGCCTCCAGGGAGGCGCACACCGCCGCCAGCGCCACCGCGCCGAGCAGGTTGGGCGTGCCCGCCTCGTGCCGGGCCGGACCGGTGGTCCACCGTACGTCGTGGGTGGCGTCGCCGACCCCGCTCGTCGCCCCGCCGCCCGCCAGGTACGGCCGCGCGGCGTCGAGCCAGTCGCCCCGGCCGACGAGCACGCCCGCACCGAACGGGGCGTACAGCTTGTGCCCGGACAGCGCCACGTAGTCGACGTCGAGGGTGGACACGTCGACCGGCACGTGCGGGGCCAGCTGCGCGGCGTCGAGCACGACCCGCGCGTTGAACCGGTGCGCGATCAGCGCGAGCTGCGCGACCGGCCACAGCTCGCCGGTGACGTTGCTCGCGCCGGTGACGGCGACGAGGACCTCGCCGTCGGTGTTGCCCCGGCGCACCTCGGCCAGCGCGGCGGCCAGGTAGCGCACCGCGGCGTCGGGCGAACCCGGCACCGGCAGGCGCACCGCGTTGGGCCAGGGCAGCAGGTTGGCGTGGTGCTCCCCGGCGTACGTGATCACCGTGGTGCCCGCCGGCAGCGCGTGCGCCAGCAGGTTCAGCGCGTCGGTGGTGTTGCGGGTGAACACCACGTGGTCGCCCTCGCGTGCGCCGACGAAGTCGCCGACGGTCTGCCGGGCGCGCTCGTACTCCAGGGTGCAGCGCTGCGACAGCGCGCCCGCGCCCCGATGCACCGAGCCGTACCAGGGCAGCAGGGCGGTGACCGCGTCGGCGGCGGCCTTCAGGCAGGGCGCGGTGGCCGCGTAGTCCAGATTGATCTGGCCGGGCACGCCGAGCACGGACAGCTCGGCCTCGGCCACGCGGACGGGTGTCACGTCGGCGGTCTCGACGGCGCTACAGGGTCGTTGGGCGATTGCGGTCATGGGGCACCTCCGGGGTCAGGGGACCCCTGGACCGCTGGTGGGAGTCCTCGGAGCCGCCGTTCAGGCGGGTCGTCGGGACGAGCCACAAGCGGAGGCAAAGGTCCGCGCTTGCCCAGCACGACAACGGGCTGGGCCCGGTCATCACCCGGGGCACCCCACCGCGAACTACAGAGGGTTGCCGGTCAGCAAGCCGGGGCTTTGCTCCATCTTTCGACACTTTCGCCTACCTGCGCAGGCGAATGTGAGAGCGGCTGACACTCGTGACCTTTCGCCGAGCATAGCGGAGGTAGGCTGCGCCCATGTCCGACCTCCCGACTCCTGGGACCGAACCCGGCAGGGCCGACGCCGGCCCCTACAGCGCGCCGCCGCCCGCGCCGGCCCAGCCCTTGCCGGTGGGCACGGCCGAGCTCGGCCTGCCGCCCGCGCTGCCGGAGCCGTCGCTGCCGCTCAAGCGCCCCCGGCGCTGGCTGCCGCTGCTGCTCGCGATCGTCGTCGTCGGCGGCTCGGCCCTGGCCATGCTCGGCTACCTGGGCTGGCGGATCGGGCCGCTGGCGTTCGCGGTCGGCCTGTCCGCTGCGCTGCTGCCGGTGCCGGTGCTCGTCGCCGCGTTCCTCTGGCTCGACCGGTACGAGCCGGAACCGCCGCGACTGCTGGTGATCAGCTTCCTGTGGGGCGCGTTCCCGGCGACGCTGCTGGCGCTGGGCGTCAACTCGTTCTTCACCGGCTGGCTGAACGTGGTCACCCTGCCCGACGCGGTGGTGGCCACGGTCGTCGCGCCGTTCATCGAGGAGCTGGGCAAGGCGGCGTTCCCGCTGTGGATCCTGTGGCGGCGTCGCCGCGAGCTGTCGGGCATCACCGACGGCATCGTCTACTGCGGCCTGTCCGGGGTCGGCTTCGCGATGGTGGAGAACATCCTCTACCTGGGCGGGCACGGCTTCTACGCGGGCAACGAGCAGTGGGGGCCGTACTCCGGGGCGCAGCTGGTCTTCGGCATGTTCCTGGGCCGCATCCTGATCTCCGGGTTCGCCCACCCGCTGTTCACCTCGATGACGGGCATCGGCATCGGCATCGCCGCACGCTCGGCCAGCAGCTGGGTGCGCTGGTGCGCGCCGGTGGGCGGGCTGCTGCTGGCGATGATCCTGCACGGCTCGTGGAACCTGATGGCCACGCTGTCCGCCTCGATCAGCCCCTACTTCTTCCTGTACGGCTACATCGCCGTCATGGTGCCGGTGTTCCTGTCCATGATTGGCGTCGCGCTGTGGGTGCGCGCCCGCGAGGGCCGGCTGGCGTTGCAGGTGCTGCCCGCGTACGCCACGGCAGGCTGGCTCACCCCGCCCGAGGTGGCGGCGATGGGCACGCTCGCCCGCCGGCACGCCGCCCGGGTCTGGGCGAAGCGGGTCGCCGGGGAGCCGGGCCGCCGGGCGATGAAGGAGTTCCAGTTCGCCGCCACGCGGCTGGCGCTGGTACGCGACGGCATGAACCGCGGCCTCGACGAGTACGACGCCGATCGGGCTCGCAGCGCGACCGAGGAGCGTGACCTGCTGCAGGTGCTCAGCACCACGCGGGCGGTGTTCGTGGGCCGCGATCCGCAGGTGCCGCCGTCCTTCTTCGACGGGACCGCGTACCGGATGGCGTTCCCGGACGGGGTGACCCGCACGGTGCCCATGCCGGCCGAGCCGGTGGTGCCGGTGCCGGTGCTGCTGCCTCCGCCCGCACCCGCGTACCCGGCGTATCCCGCGCAGCCGGGGTACCCGTACCCGCCACAGCCGTACTACCCGCCGCAGGCGTCCTGACGCCGCCGTAACAGAAAGGGCTCCGCCGGTGCGACCGGCGGAGCCCTTTTTCCGTTTGGAAAGTCAGGCGGCGGGGGCCGGCGGCGCTTTGACGATCACCGAGTCCGGTTCCGGTTGCGGGCGTCCGGCCAGCTGCCGGATCGCCGTGTTGAGCACCGCGATCAGCGGTACGGCGATCAGCGCGCCCACGATCCCGGCCAGCACCACGCCCGCGGCGATGCCGAGGATCACGGCGAGCGGGTGGATGGCCACCGCCCGCCCCATGATCAGCGGCTGGAGCAGGTGGCCCTCGATCTGCTGGATGGCGATGACCGCGGCCAGCACCAGCAGCGCCGTCAGCGGGCCGTTGGTGACCAGGGCGACCAGCACCGCGACCGCGCCGGACAGGGTGGCGCCGACGATCGGGATGAACGCGCCGAGGAACACCAGCGCGGCCAGCGGCAGCGCGAACGGCACCCGCAGGGCCGCCAGCGCGATCCCGATGCCGACCGCGTCGATGAACGCGACCAGCACGGTGGCCCGCACATACGCCCCCAGCGAGGCCCAGGCGGCCAGCCCGGCCCGGTCGAGCGGCTCGCGGGCCTGGTTCGGCACCAGGCGCAGCAGGAAGCGCCAGATGACGCGGCCGTCACGCAGGAAGAAGAAGAGCGTGAAGATCACCAGGAACAGGCCGCTGAGCACCTCGAACACGGTCGTCGCGGTGGTGATCGCGCCGGTGGTGAGGGCTTCCTTGTTGGTGGTGATGGTCTTGGTGACCGAGTCGATCGCGCTGCCCATCTGCGCGTCGGTCAGGTGCAGCGGGCCGTTCTTGAGCCAGGCCTGGATCTGCTGCACGCCCTCGGCGGCGTTCTTGGTCAGGTCGGGCAGCCCGTTGACGAACTGGTTGATCACCAGGGTCAGCGTGCCGGCGACCCCGGCCAGACCCGTCACCACGACGATCGCGGTCGCCAATGAGCGGTGCACGTGGATGCGATTCAGCCAGCGCACCGCGGGCGCCAGCAGCGCGGCGAGCAGCATCGCGATCAGCACCGGCACGATGACGATGCTGATCTTCCCGAGGAACTGCAGCAGGTAGACGAGCACGAAGCCGAGCACGATGATGCGCCAGGCCCAGGCCCCGCCGATGCGCAGCGCGTACGGCACGTCCATGTCGTCGCGGCTGCTGGTCGAGTGGTGGGCCAGCTCCGGCTCGGCCACCTCGGGCATCGGCTGCTCGGCCTCCCGGCGCTCGCGTTCCTCCTGCTCACGCTTGGCGCGGGCGCTGGCACGGCTGGCCTCGTAGGCCCGCCGCACATTCGCCTTGAAGTTGTCCAAACGACCCACTGGTGTCCTCCCGTGGACAGGCAACGCCACCACGTTAGTCGCCTGCGGCCACCGCACCATCGGGGAAGTACCCTGACCGGCGTGACACTGAACGCAGACACCGCCGAGACCGGCCTGCCGATCCGCCTATTGCACGACCGGGTGCTGGTCAAGCAGGAGGCGTCCGAGGGGGAGCGGCGCTCGTCCGCGGGCCTGGTGATCCCAGCCACCGCCTCGGTCGGGACGCGGCTGTCCTGGGCCACCGCCGTCGGCGTCGGCCCGCATGTGCGCGCGATCCAGGTCGGCGACCGGGTGCTGTTCGATCCCGACGAGCGATCCGAGGTGGAGCTGCACGGCGAGGCGTACGTGCTGCTGCGCGAGCGCGACGTGCACGCGGTCGCCGCCTCCCGCGTCGAGCCGGACGCCACAGGCCTTTACCTCTGACCCTCGCGTGCGACTGACCCAGCCGCGCCGCCGCCTCGCTGTCGCGCCACGCGGTGGTGGCCTGCCCGGTTGACCCAGCCCGCCCTCGCCCCCGCCGAAGCGCCGGCGTGCCGTCAAGCGGCCGCCGGTGGCGGCCGGACGGGATCGGTCGGCTCGGCGACACGACCCGGGCACGGGATGACAGCGTGATCTAGGCTGCCGCGCGTGTTCGGCATCATCAGACCCTGCGCGCACAGCCTGTCCGAGCGGCTGCACAGTGAGTGGCTCGGCCACCTGTGCGGGCTGTGCCTTGCCCTGCGAGACGAGCACGGCCAGGCGGCCCGCATCGTCACCAACTACGACGGCCTGATCATCTCCGTGCTGACCCAGGCGCAGCAGGCGACCGTGCACCGGCGTACCGCCGGGCCGTGCCCGCTGCGCGGCATGCGCACCGCACCGGTGGCGCAAGGCGTGGGCGCGCGGCTGGCCGCGACGGTCTCCCTGGTGCTGGCGTCGGCCAAACTGTCCGACCACGCCGCCGACGGCGACGGCGCGTACGCCCGCCGCCCGGTAGCCGCCGGAGCCCGCCTGCTCGCGCGGCGCTGGGCCGCCCGGGCACACCGGTCCGGCCTGGACCTCGGCCTGGACACCGGTGTGCTGCTGACCGCCGTGCACGGCCAGCGCGAGGTGGAGCGGGCGATCACCCTGGGCGGATCCCTGCTCGCCGTCACCGAGCCGACCGAACTCGCCACCGCCGCCGCGTTCGCGCACACCGCGGTGCTGGCGGGTCGGCCCGGCAACGCCGAGCCGCTGGCCGAGGCGGGCCGCTTCTTCGGCCGGATCGCGCACCTGCTCGACGCGGTCGAGGACCTCGCCGCCGACCGGGCTACCGGGGCATGGAACCCGCTGCTCGCCACCGGGTCGTCGTTCGCACAGGCCGGGGCCCTGGCCCGGGACGCCGCGGCGGGCATCCGGCTGGCCCTGGACGAGGTGGCCTTCGACGACCGCAAGCTGGTGCACCGGCTGCTGGTGCACGAGGTCGAGCACGCCATCGAGCGCACCTTCGCCGGCTCCGACCCGGACTATTACCCGCCGGTCGTCCAGCCGGGCAAGAAGGGCCGCCAGCCGAAGGCACCCAAGCCCTCGGGTAGCGGCTCGTGCTGGTGGCCGCAGGTGGAGCTGCCGCCGGTCACCCGTGGGCCGATCTTCGGCTGCGCCGTCGCGAGCTGGATGTGCTGCACCTGCCAGGTCTGCTGCCGCGACCCCTACCCGGGCCCGTGGAGCGGCCTGCCCCACGAGGGCTGGTGCACCAACTGCGACTGCGGCAGCGACTGCGGGAGCTGCTGCGACGTCTGCAACTGCTGCAAGATCTGCAAGCACTGCGACTGCTGTGACTGCAGCTGCGACTGCTGACGCCGACCCTTCCCGGTCGCCCACCGCGCCTTGATCATCGGACTTGCCCGGCACTTGTGCGTATCTTGAGCAGCGATTCGCACAGGTGCCAGGCAAGTCGAGCGATCTTGACGCGACGGGGCGCGGCGGCTCAGCTCTCGCTGAGGCGTTTCAGGGACTTGAGGACGACTTCCTGCTTGGTGGTGTACCAGAAGGGCGGGAGGCTGGCGCGCAGGAACGAGCCGTAGCCGCGGGCGGTCTCCAGGCGGGAGTCGAGCACGGCGACCACGCCCTTGTCCGAGGTGGACCGGATCAGCCGGCCCACGCCCTGGGCCAGCCGGATGGCCGCGATCGGCACGCTCACCGCGGCGAAGCCCGAGCCGCCGCCCGCGTCGACCGCCGCCGAGCGGGCCGAGGCCAGGGGCTCGTCAGGGCGGGGGAACGGCAGCCGGTCGATGACGACCAGCTGGCACGCGTCACCGGGCACGTCCACGCCCTGCCACAGCGACATGACACCGAGCAGGCAACTGTTGCGGTCCTCGCGGAACTTGCGGACCAGCAGCGGCAGCGCCTCATCGCCCTGCAGCAGCACGGTCAGGTTCGTCTTGGCGCGCAGCAACTCCGCGGCCTGCTGCGCGGCCTTGCGGGAGGAGAAGAGCCCGAGGGTACGCCCGCCGAGCGCCTCGACCAGCGCCAGCAGCTCCGCCGCGGCGGCATCCGGCAGGCCGGACGCGGCGGGCCGGGGCAGGTGCGCCGCGACGTAGAGGATGCCCTGCTTCGGGTAGTCGAACGGGGAGCCGACGTCGAGCGACTTCCAGCCGGGCCCGGACGCGGGCTCCGGCTGCGTGCCCGGCTTGGCGGGAGCCTTGGTGCTCACCGGCAGGCCCAGCGAGCGGGCGAGGGTGTCGAAGTTGCCGCCGAGGGTCAGCGTGGCCGAGGTGGCGACGACGGTGCGGTCCTCGTAGAGCTTCTCGCCGAGCAGCCCGGCGACCGACAGCGGCGCGACCACCAGGGCCCGGCGCGGCTCGTGCTCCACCCAGACGACGTCGTGCTCGTTGTCCTCCAGCAGCCGCTGCGCGGTCTTGGACACCTCGTCGAGCAGTGCTTTGGCCTGCTGTTTGCGTACCGGATCGGGGTCCTCGGCCTTGATCTCGCCGATCCGGCTCAGGCCGCGGCGGGTCGCGCCGTCGAGCAGCGTGCACGCCTCGACGATGCCCGCCGGCAGCTTGCCGGTGATGCGCCCGGCCTGGGTCTCGGCCAGCCCGACGGTCAGCGCGTCGGCCGCCTCGACGAGGGACTGGTACTCCTCGCCCTCCACGAACGGGCGGGCGGCGCGGGCGGTGCGGTCCACCGCGTCCGGGGTCAGCTCGGCCTGGGCCGCGCTGGACACCCGGTCGGCGAGCTCATGCGCCTCGTCGATGATCAGCAGCTTGTGCTCGGGCACGATGTGCCGCCCGGCCATCATGTCGACCGAGAGCAGCGAGTGGTTGGTGACCACCACGTCGGCCTCGCGGGCGCGGGCGCGCGACAGCTCCGCGAAGCAGTCCGGCCCGTACGGGCAGCGAGCCGCGCCGACGCACTCGCGCGCCGGGGTCGACACCATGCGCCAGGCGGTGTCGTCGACGCCCGGGTCGAGCTCGTCGCGGTCGCCGGTGTCGCTCTCCATCGCCCAGTCGCGGATGCGCTCGATCTGCTTGCCCAGCCGGCCGGACTCGCCGAGCCACTTCACGCCGCTGCCGCTGCTGCCCGCGTCGAACAGCGAGTCCTGCGGGTCCTGCTCGTCGGAGTGCTCCAGCTTCGCCAGGCACACGTAGTGGTGACGGCCCTTGAGCAGGGCGAACGTCGGCTCACGGCCGAGCAGCGGGGAGATCGCCTTGCCGATGCGCGGCAGATCCTTCTCGACCAGCTGCGACTGGAGCGCGAGCGTGGCCGTCGAGATGACGACAGGTCCGTCCACCGTCAGCGCCGGGGCGAGGTAGGCCAGCGACTTTCCGGTGCCGGTCCCGGCCTGCACCAGCAGGTGGTCGCCGGACTCGATGGCCGTGCTGATGGCCGCGGTCATGGCCTGCTGGCCGGGCCGCGCCGAGCCGCCGGGCACCGCGCCTACAGCGGCCTCTAGCAGGTCGAGGGCGCTGTGGTCACGTGTTCGCTTCTTCTTCGGCGGCACCGGATGACCGTACCGGCTGGCACCGACGGTCTTCCACCGCGCCGCCGGATTTGGGACTATGGCGCATTGTGGGCGCGACCCGCGTCACCCCCGCATCGTTGCGCGGTGGTGCGAGGGTGTACGCCACCGCCGTGAAACGAGGTAGTCGATGGGCGTCGTACGGGTCGAGATCCGCAAGTTCGACGGCAGCGCGCACCGGGCCTTCCCGGCGACTCTGCTCGGCCGCGACGAGCACGGCACGTGGCTGGGCATCCCGAGCGGCACGGTGAGCGACACCGGCAAGGTGTACGAGATCCCCGGCGTGGTGCTCGTCCCGCACACCGGCTGGTGGACGGCCATGTTCAACGCCGCCCCCCGCAACACGTCGGTCTACTGCGACATCACCACCCCCGCCACCTGGAACGACGACACCGTCACGGTCACCGACCTCGACCTCGACGTACGCAAGATCCGCCTGACCGGTGAGGTCCAACTGGTCGACGAGGACGAGTTCGCCGCCCACCAGACCAAGTTCGGCTACCCCGAAGAGGTGGTCCAGCAGGCCCGCGCCGCCGCCCAGTGGCTCCTCGACGCCGTCCGCACCAACCAGGAACCCTTCACCACCCACTTCCACCGCTGGCTGGCCCACGTCTCCCCCTGACCCCGCCCCCACCTCCCCGCGTTGATCATGAACTTATGGCACGGCTCGACGGCGTGTCCCACGCCTAACCTCATGATCGATTGACCCGCGACGCCACACGCCAACGGTGTCGCCGGACCGCCGGACCGCCGGATCGCCGGATCGCCGGGCGGCCGGTCCGCGGGGGGCGGGCCACAGGGCGGCAGGGTCGCATGGGCGGCGGGTGGCACCGGAAGTGCCGACGAACGCCGGGCCATGCGACCGCCCCCTCAGATGATCATGAAGTTGTGGACACGACACGCCGCCGAGCCGTGCCATAAGTTCATGATCAACGGGTAGGGGTGGGCGGAAGTTGGGGATGGCCGGTGTGGGGGTGGGTTTTGGGCGATGATCGGGATGTGGCGGATGTGTCCGGATTGCTGCAGGTCGGGTCGGGGGTGGACCTTGGGGCGATCGATCCGGCGGGGACGCCTGGGTTGCCTGATCGCAAGGGTGTGCGGCGGGATCCGAAGGGGTGGGCGCGGGCCGAGCTGGTGACGCTGGGGCAGGAGTTGGCGCGTCAGCAGGAGATGCTGTTCGCGAACGCCAAGGTCAACCCGGCCGACCAGCGGCGGGTGCTGCTGGTGCTGCAGGCGATGGACTGCGGGGGCAAGGACGGCACCGTGAAGAAGGTGGCCGGCACGATGAACCCGGAGGGTCTGCGGATCACCGCGTTCGGGCCGCCGACGGCGGAGGAGCGGCAGCACGACTTCCTGTGGCGGATCCGCCGGGCGCTGCCGCTGCCGGGGTACCTGGGCATCTTCAACCGCTCGCACTATGAGGACGTGCTGGTGGTGCGGGTGCGCGAGCTGGCGCCGCCGCGGGTGTGGAAACCCCGGTACGAGAAGATCAACAGCTTCGAACGTGAGCTTGTCGACAGCGGATTCTCCCTGGTCAAAGTGATGCTGCACATCTCGTACGAGGAGCAGCGCCGCCGGTTGCTGGAACGCCTGCGGGACCCCACGAAGTACTGGAAGTACAACCCGGACGACGTCGACAACCGCGCCTACTGGCCCGCGTACCAGCAGGCTTATCAGGACGTGATCCAGCGGTGTGGGACTGATCACGCCCCCTGGCATGTGGTCCCGGCGGACCGGAAGTGGTACCGCGACTGGGCAGTGGCGCACCTCATCCTCGATGCCCTGAAACGCCTGGATCTGAGCTATCCACCGGCCGACTTCGACCCGCGAGCCGAGACGAAGCGGCTGGAACGTGAGGAAACGGGCAGCGCGGTGAAGGTGAACGGCAGGTGAACGGGCCATGAAGGGAAGAAGGCGCTGGGTGACCGGGTCACGAACGCCGGGTAACAGTGCTTAGCATTCCCCCGACCAGACCGTCCGGATGACACCACCAAACCAAAGGTGCTTGCGGTGAAGTTTTCACTCCGCCCCCAAGAGGGCGCCTTCTACGAGATGTTCTCCCGTGCCGCCCAGAACCTGGTGCGGGGCACGGAGCTGCTCTCCGAGCTGGCGCTGCCCGGCGCCGACGTGCAGTCGGTCAGCGAGCGGCTGGCCGAGGTCGAGCACGACAGCGACAAGATCACGCACGAGCTGTACAACAAGATCAACTCGACGTTCATCACGCCGTTCGACCGCGAGGACATCTACCGCCTCGGCTCCGGCCTCGACGACGTCATGGACCACCTGGAGGCCGTGGGCAACCTGGTCTACCTGTACGGCCTGACCAAGCTCCCGGCGCTGCCGCGCGAGATGATCGAGATGATCGACGTGCTGGACCAGCAGGCCAAGGTCACCGCGCTGGCCATGCCGCGGCTCAAGCAGATGAAGGGCCTCAAGGACTACTGGGTCGAGTGCAACCGCCTGGAGAACGACGGCGACCGCACCTACCGCATGCTGCTGGTCCGGCTGTTCAGCGGCGAGTACGACGCGCTGACCGTCCTGAAGATGAAGGAGGTCGCCGACGAGCTGGAGGCCGCCTGCGACGCCTTCGAGCACGTGGCGAACACCGTCGAGACCATCGCCGTCAAGGAGTCCTGATGCGCGGCATCGTCGCCGGCCGGGGAGCCTGACGTGAACGAACTCCTCATCCCGGTGCTCGCGGTCATCATCGCGGCCATGGTGTTCGACTACACCAACGGCTTCCACGATGCCGCGAACGCCATCGCCACCAGCGTCTCCACCCGGGCGCTGACCCCGCGGATCGCGCTGGGCATCGCCGCGCTGGGCAACTTCGTCGGCGCGCACTTCGGCGCCCAGGTGGCCAAGACCGTCGGCAGCGGCATCATCACCCCGCCCGAGGGTGAGGCCGGTCTGGGCATTGTGTTCGCCGGGGTCGTCGGGGCCATCGCCTGGAACTTGCTGACCTGGTATTTCGGCATCCCGTCATCGTCCTCCCACGCTCTGATCGGCGGCCTGGTCGGCGCGATGCTCGCCGCGATCGCGTTCGGCGTGCAGGGCGAGGTGCTCTGGGGCGGCATCGTGGAGAAGGTCGTCATCCCGATGATCGCGTCCCCGGCCACCGGCTTCATCCTCGGCGCGCTCCTGATGCTGGCCCTGCTCTGGGCGGTGTACCTGCTGGCCAAGGCGACCGCGAAGAAGAAGGCGGGGCGGTTCTTCCACCCCACCCCGCTCAACCGGTTCTTCCGCATCATGCAGTCGCTGTCGGCGGTCGCCATGTCCGTCGGCCACGGCATGCAGGACGCCGCGAAGACCATGGGCATCATCGTGCTGGCGCTCTACACGGGCGGCTTCCAGAGCTCGAACGAGCACATCCCCGAGTGGGTGTTCTGGACCTCGGCCACCGTGCTGGCGCTCGGCACGTACGCGGGCGGCTGGCGCATCATCCGCACCCTGGGCCGCCGGGTCATCCACCTGGACCCGATGGCCGGTTTCGCGGCCGAGAGCGTCGCCAGCGGTGTGCTCTTCACCGCCGCGGCCTACGGCCTGCCCATCTCCACCACCCACACGATCACCTCGGCGATCATGGGCGTCGGCGCCACCAAGAAGTTCTCGGCCGTCCGCTGGGGCGTCGCCGGCAACATCGTGATGGCCTGGGTCCTCACCTTCCCCGGCGCGGCCCTGGCCGCCATCATCGCCTACGTCCTGGTCCGCCCCATCTTCTGAGTTTCCCAGCCAAGATCGCGACGATCTTGCGCGAGCTGTTGGTGATACGCCCGGAAAGGGCGTGTCGTACCCGCAGTACGCGCAAGATCGTCGCTTTTGGTGTCAGTAGGTGACGCCGATCTGGGCGCGGACGGCGTCCAGGGTGCTCATGACGGAGAGGGTGGAGGACAGGGGGATCAGGTCGGATTCCAGCTTGCCCTCGCGCAGGCAGCGGGTCGCCTCGGCGGCCTCGAAGTGCAGGCCGGACGGGGCGGTCTCGAACTCCTGCGGGTCGGCGCCGTGGCGGTGCAGGACGAAGCGTTCGGCGGCGTGGAAGCCCCAGGGGAGTTCGATACGGCCCCGGGTGCCGACGATCGTGGCGTTGCGTACGTCGCCGTTGACACCGCAGTACAGCGACGCGACCGCGCCCGACGGGAAGCCCAGCGAGATGCTGGTGCGCTCGTCGGTTCCCTCCGGGAACAGGTGCGCCCAGGCGCGGACCTGGTTCGGCTCGCCGAGCAGGAGCTGTGCGAAGCCGATCGGGTAGACGCCCAGGTCGAGCAGCGCGCCGCCGCCCAGCTCCGGGTTGCGCAGGCGGTGCGAGGGGTCCGGGTCCAGGCCGATGCCGAACGCGGCCTGGACCGCGACCAGCTCACCGATCGCGCCGTCGGCGATCAGCTCCTGGATCTTCAGCGTGGACGGCAGGGTACGCGTCCAGAACGCCTCCATCAGGAACAGCTCGCGTTCCCGGGCGATGGTGACGAGGTCCTGGGCCGACGCGAGGTCGAGCGTGAAGGCCTTCTCCACCAGCAGCGGCTTGCCGGCCCGCAGGCACAGCGAAGCCGCCGCGTGGTGGTGGGAGTGCGGGGTCGCGATGTAGATGATGTCCACGTCCGGGTCGGCGGCCAGCGCCTCCCACGAGCCGTGGGACCGGGCCGCGCCGTGCTCGGCGGCGAAGGCCTGCGCGGACGACGCCGTCCGCGAGCCCACCGCCGCCAGTTCCGTGCCCGGCACCTGGCCCAGCTCACGTGCGAAGCGTGCGGCGATCCCGCCCGTGGCGAGAACGCCCCAACGAATCTGATCAGTCACGACCCGAAGCTACACCGGTTAAGGAGCCCGTCGGAGCGGCCGCCCGGTGTCCACCCGGAGCGCGGCGCAGGATGGACGACCGGTTAAGGCCGCGGAGCGGGCTCCGCGTGTTGCGGCTCAGCCGCCGACGCGGATCAGGCGGGCGCTGAGGTGCGGCGTCAGGCCCTCGCCGACCGCGGCCATGTCCTGGGCGTACAGCAGCGCGCCCTCGACGACGCCGTAGAGCCGGTGCCCTGCGGTGACCTCCTTGGCCGTGGACGTACGCGCCACGAAGTCGGTCACCATCTCGATCCGGGGCGGATTCGCCTCGACCTTGCCGAGGTACAGCTCCATGATCCCGGTCGGGTTCGTCATGATCGCTTCGAGCTCGTCGCCGTCCTTGCCCGCCGGACGCCACCAGCCGACCTCTCGCCCGCCCGGCCGCACCGGCTTGGACTCCGCGTCGAGGATCCAGGCCTTCGACTCGTAGAACAGGAACGGCCGGCCGTCATGGCTGATCCGGATCTCCTGCGCGTAGTCGAAGTCCTCGATCGACGGATAGCCGCCCCGGCCGCGGCCCCGCCACACCCCGACGAAGGGCAGCAGGTCCAGCAGGTCCGGGTGCAGGTCCGGTCCGGTGCGCAGGTCGTGGGTCTCCTCGTAGGGGTACGGGTCGACCGGCGGCGCGTTCAGCCACGGCGGCGGCTGCAGCGGATTCTCTTCAGTACTCACCGTTCAACCCTCTTCGTCGTTCACGACTACGGAACTCGCCGGCCCCGGCCTGGGTGCGCTCTCACCAGCGGCCGCGCGAGATTTTGACGGCCACATAGGCCAGGCCGCCGGCGAGCGCGCCGAACCCGGCGACCAGCAGGCTGACGAACCCGATCTCGGTGACCACGGGTAGATCCTATGAGGCGCGCCGGGCGGCCGTGCATAAGCTGTCGGACGTGGCACGCAAACTCATCGTGAAGACGACCGCCGGAGCCGACGCGCCGGAGCGGTGCGCGCAGGCGTTCACCGTGGCCGCGACCGCTGTGGCGGCCGGTGCGCAGGTGTCGCTGTGGCTGACCGGCGAGGCGAGCTGGTTCGCGCTGCCCGGCCGCGCCGCCGAGTTCGACCTGCCGCACTCGGCACCGCTGCCCGATCTGCTCGACGCGATCCTGGCCGCCGGCACCGTCACCCTGTGCACGCAGTGCGCCGCCCGCCGCGAGATCACCCCCGCCGACGTCCTCCCGGGCATCCGCATTGCCGGCGCCGCCGTCTTCGTCGAAGAAGCCCTCTCCGAAGACACCCAGGCCCTCGTCTACTGACAAAGGAAGGGCACCTTCTTGACGCTATGCGTTGTAGAAGGTGCCCTTCCCATCAGTGCATTGCCGGTGAGCTGCGTGGACGGCCAAAGCCCGTGGGCCGGTCAGGGGACGCGGCAGCCGGAGTTGAGGTCGACGGTCACGATGCCCTCGCCGGAGACCTTGCCGCGGACCGCCACGTAGTTGCCCGCGTCGTAGAAGAAGCCCTCCTTGGGGCCGTCAGCGGGCCGGGTGACGGCGTCGGGCAGCGCCGACGCGAGCGCCTCGATCATGGCGGACTCGCCGCCGGTGGGCCCGGAGACGATCAGCGTGCGGACCACCGAGACGCCGTCGCGGGCGGCGGACAGGCTGCAGGCCTTCTCGGCGTACCCCTTGTCCTGGATCGTCGCCCCGGCCGGGACGCGTGCCGTGACCTGGCCGACGACCTCCTCGATGGTGGCCTTGGCCGAGGCGGCGGTGGTCTGGTCGCGCAGCGACGGCGGGTCGTTGCGGGCGGACCAGACGGCGAGGACCAGCAGCAGCAGTGCCCAGCCGGTGACGAGGACCGTCCACAGGTGGCGGCGGGCCGCCGGCTTCGGCTGGGGCTGCGGGGCGGCCTCGGGTGCGGGCGCGTCGATGGTCACGCCGTTCATGCTGCCACGCGTACGCCGCCCGGCGTGTCGCGGTGGCCCGAGATCGCTGTTTCTGGGCAAAAGGTGAGGTCAGACCGCAGTTCCTGTCCCCAAACAGCGATCTTGCCTGCTCGCCGGGCCGCCCCGCCCGCGGCAGGCGTTAAGAAGGGCACCTTCCATAACGCATAGCGTTAAGAAGGTGCCCTTCCTTCGAGCAAAAGCTAGGCGACGGCGAGGGAGACCTCGTTGACGCCGCGGGCGGCGTCGACGGTGGCGTCGCCGTTGCCGAAGCGGGACAGGGCGCGCAGCTGCCAGGTGCCCGGCGCGGCGAAGAAGCGGAACTGGCCCGCCGGCGAGGTCACGACCTCAGCGGTGAACTCGCCGCTGCGGTCGAGCAGGCGCACGTACGCCCCGGCGACCGGGTCACCGGACGCCTGCACGACGCCGGTGATGACGGTCTCCTTCTCCAGGTCGACGCTGAGCGGCAGCGGGGCGGCCTGGTCGGGAGCGGCGCAACCGGCCGCGACAGTGGAAGCAGCAGTCTGTGCGGTCATGGTGATCACGCCTTCCCGGGCTCGTCGCCCAGTGCCACCGGCACGCCGACCAGCGAGCCGTACTCGGTCCAGGATCCGTCGTAGTTCTTCACGTTCGCCTTGCCGAGGATCTCCTGCAGCACGAACCAGGTGTGCGAGGAGCGCTCGCCGATGCGGCAGTACGCGATGGTGTCCAGGCTGTCGTCGATGCCGGCGGCCGCGTACAGCTCGGTCAGCTCGGCGTCGGACTTGAAGGTGCCGTCCTCGTTCGCGGCCTTGGACCACGGCACGCTGAGCGCGGTCGGGATGTGGCCGGCCCGCTGCGCCTGCTCCTGCGGCAGGTGGGCGGGGGCGAGCAGGCGGCCCGCGTACTCGTCGGGCGAGCGCACGTCGATGAGGTTCTGCACGCCGATCGCCTTGACGACGTCGTCGCGGAAGGCGCGGATGCTCAGGTCCTGGTCCTGGGCCACGTACTGGGTGGCGGGGCGCGAGACCGCGTCCTTGGACAGCGGGCGGGCGTCCAGCTCCCACTTCTTGCGGCCGCCGTCGAGCAGCTTCACGTCGCCGTGGCCGTAGAGCTTGAAGTACCAGTAGGCGTACGCGGCGAACCAGTTGTTGTTGCCGCCGTACAGCACGACGGTGTCGTCGTTGGCGATGCCGCGCGAGGACAGCAGCGCCTCGAACTGCTCCTTGTTGACGAAGTCACGGCGCACCGGGTCCTGCAGGTCCTGGCGCCAGTCCAGCTTGATCGCGCCGGCGATGTGGCCACCGTCGTAGGCGGTGGTGTCCTCGTCGACCTCGACGAACACGATGCCGGGTGCGGCGATGTTCTTCTCGGCCCAGTCGGCCGAGACGAGGGCGGATTCGCGACTCATGGAGTTCTCCCTTGAGATGTGGCTGGTGGATGAACGTCTGGTGCGGGTGACGCCACCGGGAGCGCGAGCGGGAGAAAGAAAAACGTCGCCGCGTACGGGTCCACAGGGGGTTCACCGGGTACAGGGCGACGGCGGCTGGCTGACTTGCGGGGGCGGCCGGCTCTGCGATGAGCGGGCGATGCGAGTCAGTTGACAGAGCTGCTAAACGATCACGGAAGCGCGATCGAGGTGCGCAAACTGTGCCGCCGTCAGAGGACGGGGCAACACAGGCACGTGGCCACGCGGCACAGGTCGACCGCGCGCCGCTTGGTAAGCAGCGGACTCATAGTTGGTGACCCTACCAGCAGCGCTGTGATTTCGGGAATGTGTCGTCCACCATCCGGGACCGGTGGATCACCCTCCGGGATCGCGGAAGGTGATCCACTCGGCCGTCAGGCCAGCTCGACGTCCTTGGCGGTGAAGGACACGACGAGGCCGGTCGGCTCGGTCTGGACGTCGGTCAGTTCCAGGTTGAAGGGCAGCTTCGGCAGGGTCAGCGTCACCGCGAGCCGGTCCTTGTAGGTGTTGAGGATCGTCTGGCTGATCGAGCCGGCGGCGCCCTTGAGCGAGGTGACGCGCAGCCGCACGTGGCTGCCGTCCACGACGGTGACCTCGGCGGTGCCGGTGACCTCGCCGATGAGCGGCACCTTGCCGCTGACCCGGACGTCGTTCGGGCCGGCCGAGGTCAGGGTGATCCCGGTCAGGCCGCTGGCCTCGACCAGGCTGGCGTACGACACCGTGGCGTCGCCGTCGACCCGGGCCGCCACCGGCCGCGCGGTGCCGTCCATGAGCTGAGACAGCTCCGCCTCGACGTCGTGGGCCGCCACGTTGAGCAGCGGCAGGGGCAGCGTGCCGCCCTTGAGGTCGCGCATCGTGATGTCGATCTGGGTGTACCGGCCCGCCGCGACCTGGGTCAGGAACGGGAAGCCCTGGATCTCGACCTCCGGTGGGGTCGAGGTGATGCCCTGGTCCTGCATCCGCGCGGAGACCCGCGCGGCGATCTCACGTTCCGCGAAGTGCGCGCCGGCCCGGTCGGCTACCGCGACGAGCACCCCCAGGACGACGAGCAGGACCGCGGTGACCGTGAGGAACTTCTTCATGCGGGCACCAGGAAGAACACGCTGATGACGTACGCGACCGGCGCGGCCAGCGCGAAGCCGGCCAGCGGGCCCTGCATGTGCCGGGCCAGCCACATGGTCGGCGCCTCGCCGGACTGCTCCCGCCCCGCCTCGGCGAAACCGATGGTGAGGTCGGCCAGCACGGCGGCCCCGGCCGCGGCCATGCCGATCATCGCCGCCTGGCTGGGCGTGAACGGCACCAGGTAGCGGCCGATCACGGCGGCCACGCCGGTGCCCAGCATCGCGCCGATGACGATGCCCGCGGAGCCGCGCGGCACCTGGTCGGCCAGGCGCGGGTACGGCGCGAACACGTCGGTCAGGCGGGCAACGCCCAGGGCGATGCCGCTGGCGATGAGACAGACCACAATGGCCTGTGTGCCCGCGGGAAGGCGGGTCAAAACAATGAGCGTGGCGAACGAGACCACGCCGAGCACGATGACCACCGTCGAGCCGAGCGACTCCGAGACGTGCATCCGCCCCTCGGGCCGCACCATCTGGCCCACGACGCCGGCGACCAGGCCGCCTGCCGCGATGAGGCCGAGCGGAGCCACCGAGGCCACGTCGCTCACGATCGCGGCGACGTCGGCGGCGAGCGCCGCGAGCACGCCGACCGTGGCGACCACCTTCACGCCGGGCGGGCGGATCGCCATGGTGGTGGCGAAGACGTAGAGCAGCTGCGCACCGAAGATCACGACGGCGTACGGGATGCGGCCCGTGCCCACGCCCGCGGTCTGCGCGCCCATCACCAGGCCCACGCCGAGCAGCAGCGCGAAGCCGGCCACGGCCGCCGACAGCAGCCGCCGCACCGGGACGATCTCGACCTCGGGGCCGTCCTGGCCGTCGTCCTCGGGTTCGGCGTCGTCACCGCGGGCGCGCCGCCGGTCCTTCGCCTTCACCGCCTCGTCCCGGCGCGAACGCGCGCCGGGCTCGGCACCCCGCTCGGCGGCGCCGCGGCTCGCGGGCACGGGAACGGGCGCAGGGCCACGGCCGGCCGGGCCAGGGCCGGGCCGGTGCGGCCCGTCGAACTGAGGGCCGGATGACCTGCGATTACGGACGCTGTCGTCGGGAGGGGAACCGAGCACGCAACGATCGTGCCACCTCACCCCCCAAGAGCGCACCTCACCGGGGTGGGAACCTGCGTGGCACGGGCGCGGCGCGCGAAACACGCGCGAAAACTGACCGAAACATTGCCCCGCGATCACGCCCGGTGAGTGACAAAGCCATGAGGTGCTGGTATTTCTATTGTTCTCGACTATGCTCATGCTTTACCCGCCCGTCAGCGACGCCGGGACCGACGTGAGGCCAGCCACGCCCCCCATGTGCTGCTCGCGCGGCCCTTGCCGCGAGGACGGAGGCGATCCGTGGAAATTCTGCTCCTGGTGACCGCACGCGCCGGCGAACCATCTGTCGTGCTTCCCGCGCTTGACCTGCTCCCACACACCGTGCGCACCGCACCCCGCGACGTGCGCACTCTGGTGTCGGCCCCCAGCCCTGACGCGGTGCTGGTCGACGCGCGCACCGAACTGTCCGAGGCGCGGGCCACCTGCCGCATGCTGCACGCGACCGGTCTCGGCGTGCCGCTGCTCGCGGTGGTCACCGAGGCCGGCCTGGTCGCGATGAACGCCGACTGGGGTGTGGACGACATCATCCTGGCCACCGCGGGTCCCGCCGAGGTCGAGGCGCGGCTGCGGGTGTCGGTCGGCCGGCTCAACTCCGCGACCGCCGCCGCCGGCGGCCTCATCCGCGGCGGCGAGCTGACCATCGACCCGGACACGTACGCGGCCAAGCTCAAGGGTCGCCCGCTGGACCTCACGTACAAGGAGTTCGAGCTGCTGAAGTTCCTGGCGCAGCACCCGGGCCGGGTCTTCACCCGCGACCAGCTGCTGCGCGAGGTGTGGGGCTACGACTATTTCGGCGGCACCCGCACCGTGGACGTGCACGTGCGGCGCCTGCGCGCCAAGCTCGGCTCGGAGTACGAAGCCATGATCGGCACGGTCCGCCAGGTCGGCTACAAGTTCGTGGTGCCGTCCTCGCGCCAGCAGCTGGCCGAGCGCCCGCTCACCGACGCGGCCGAGCAGCTGCTCGCCGATCTGCCCTCCATCTGACCCGCTCCGACATGTCGCGCCCGTGGCTCTCGCCACGGGCGCGATCTGCTGCCCGGCGCGGGCGCGACCCGATTCACAGCACGAGCGTGAAGCGTTTTGACGGCTCCCGGCTACGCTGACGCCATGATCGGGTATGCCGAGCGGCGCGACCGGCTCACACCGGACGAGGTCGCCGCCGTGGTCGAGCTGGCACGCGCGGCGGGGGACACCGACGGCGCATACCCGCTGTCCGAACACACCGTGCTGCACCTGCGGCACGGTGGCGAAGCCCCCGCGGTGCACCTCATCGCCCGCACGCCCGACGGCGAACTCGCCGGCTACGCCCACGTGGACATCACCGACGCGGTGGACGGACCCTCGGCGGAGCTGGTCGTGCACCCGCTGCGCCGGCGGCACGGCCTGGGCCGGGCCCTGGTCAAGGCGGCCATCGAGGCGGCGGCCGAGGCCGACCCGGCGGGCCGGCTGCGGCTGTGGGCGCACGGCGACCACCCGTCGGCCGGCGCGCTGGCGCTGTCGCTGGGCTTCCGCCGGGCCCGGGTGCTGTGGCAGATGCGGCGCTCGCTGTTCGCCGAGGTGCCCCAGCCCGACCTGCCCGCAGGCATCGTGCTGCGCCCGTTCCGGCCGGGCGAGGACGACGAGGCCTGGCTGGCACTCAACGCGCGCGCGTTCGCCGAGCACCCGGAACAGGGCCGGTGGACCCTGCGCGACCTGCACGTGCGGATGGCCGAGCCGTGGTTCGACCCGGCGGGTTTCCTCCTGGCCGAGCGCGACGGAGTGCTGGCCGGGTTCCACTGGACCAAGGTGCACGGCGAGGTGCGCCGCGATGCCGAGGACGCGCACCACCACGACCCGATCGGCGAGGTGTACGTGCTCGGCGTCGACCCGTCGGCGCACGGCTCCGGCCTCGGCCGCGCGCTGACCGCGGCCGGGCTGCGCCACCTGCGGGCCCAGGGACTCGACCAGGTGATGCTGTACGTCGACGAGTCGAACACCGCCGCGACGGCGCTCTACCAGCGGCTGGGCTTCGCCCGCTGGTCCACCGACGTGCTGTTCCAGCGGGCCTGAACACCCCCTTCCGCAATCCTGTGAGATCCATCACCATCTAAGGGTGGAGCAGGAGCCGCCCGACGTGCTGTCACAGGGCGATCCTGCCCCGGGCTCGGCCGCGCCCGCCGACTTCACGAACTGGGTGGCCCGTCGCCTGCCGCCGCTGGAGCACGCGGCGCGGCAGCTCACCGGCGACGACGCGCAGGCCGCCGCGCTGGCCCGGGAACTGCTCGGCCTGGTCGCGATGCGCTGGTCGCGCCTGCGTGGCAACGACGCGGAGCACCCCGCCCCGCCCGGCGCGGCCGCGGACCGGCTCCTGCAGCGGCTCTTCGCCCGGGAAGCCGCCGATGCCATGCCGCAGCACCGGGTGCGGCTGGACCTGGACCGCACCCCGCCCGCCCGCCGTCCCGGCCGCGCGCTGCCCACGACCGCCGAGGACGAGGCGGCCGCCCTGTGGCGGCGCGGCCGGTCCACCACGCGCCGCCGGTTGCTGATCGCGGGTGGGGTCGGCGCGGTGGCGCTGGGCGCGGCCGGGATCAGGGCACTGGTCACCGGGCGCGACGAGGGCCCGCTGCCGCTGCCCGCCCTGCCCACGGGCCCGGTCGCGCTCGACGGGGTGGACGAGCTGCCGCCGGTGGCGCGTCAGCTCACGCTGCCCGTGGCGCTGGTCGCGAAGCTGCCGAGAGAACTCGCGCCCGGTGATCCGGCCCGGCTGCCCACGTTGAGCGCACGGCCGACGCCGCGGGCCCTCGCGGTGCTCGACGCCGCGACCGGTGGGGGCGCGGCGGGCCCGCTGCTGGTGCTGGGGGAGGACGGCGGCTGGCGCCGGGTCGACAAGCTCCCGGCGGCGGCCGCCGCACTGCTGTCGCCGGGAGCGCTCGCCCCGGACGGCACCCGGATGGCGGTGGTCACCGCAGACGAGCTGTGGGTGGTCGAGTCGGCCACCGGCCGGGCGCGGAAGCACGACGCCGCGCCGCAGTCGCCCGTCGTCGTCTGGCTCGGGCCGCGGCACCTGCTGGTCGCGGCCGACCAGTTGCTCGACGTCCGCACCGGCGCGCTGCTGCCGGTGCCCGTGGGGGCGCGCGACGCGATCGCGCCCCGCCGCAAGGCCGGGACGGACGCGCCGTCGACGGTGCTGGAACTGCTCTCGGCCGGGGACCCGATCACGGCTCCGCCGCGGGTGCGCAACTGGGAATTCGACGGGCGCAACCACAGCGAGGGCACGGTCGCGGTGACCGGGCCGGGTGCGGGGCGGCTGGGTCAGTTCCTCGGCCCCGGGTTCGGGGTCGCGGGCGGGGGAGACCTGGTCGCGCGGATGTGCGAGCCGATGGGGCTGCCGGTACGCGCCGACTGGCGGCCCGCCGAAGCGGTGGCCGTGCTGGATCCCGCCGCGGCCCGGGTGCGGCGGCTGCTGGCAGCGGACGCCGACGTGACCGGCGGAGTGACGCTGCTGGGCTGGCTGGACCGGCGGCGGGTGCTGCTGAGCTGCGGCGGCGGATCGGGCGCGACGCCAGGGGTGAACCAGCGGGTCCTGGCGTGGGACGTACGCGACGGGAGCCTCGCGCTGGTGGCGACGGTGGCCTCGGACGGCTCGTTGTCGCTGGCAGACCTGGACGGGGCGGTGTGACCGCGTTCACTTCCCGGCCACATCTTGCTGAGGGAGCCGTCACCGGTCCTGTTTTGCCTGTTCACCCTACGTTCACCTGGGACGGGAGAACCGTCTACCTGGGCCGTGCAATGTCGGGGTCAGGCCGGCGACGGCCGTTATCCCTGACTAGGAAGGCACCCCTGAAGTGAACCGTAACGTGCTCTCTCGGCGCGTGCTTGCGGGCGTCGCGATCGCTGCGCTTGCTCTTGCCGGTTGCTCCTCGAAGGGCGACACCACCGCGGACCCCTCCGCCAGCGCCGCCAGCGGCGTGGCCGCCCTCTCCGGTGAGCTGAAGGCCTCGGGCGCCAGCTTCCCGAACACCTACTACCAGGAGGTCATCCTCTCCCTGAAGGATGCCGCTCCGAACTTCAAGGTGACCTACAACTCGGTGGGTTCCGGCACCGGCAAGAAGGAGTTCGGCTCCGGCCTGGTCGACTTCGCCGGCACCGACAGCACGGTCAAGGACACCGACGGCGTGCCCGCCGGCTCCTACCTCTACATCCCGACCGTCGCCGCGCCGATCACCGTGTCGTACAACCTCAAGGGCGTCGACAAGCTGCAGCTCAGCCCGGTCACCCTGGCCAAGATCTTCCAGCGTGAGATCAAGACCTGGAACGCGCCGGAGATCGCCGCCGACAACCCGGGCGTGACCCTGCCGGCCACCGCCATCTCCGTGGCGCACCGCTCGGACGGCTCGGGCACCACCAACAACTTCACCAAGTACCTGGTCGCCGCCGCGGGCGCCGCCTGGAAGCTGGGCAGCGGCGACACCGTCGCGTGGCCGGCCGACACCCAGGCCGGTGCCAAGAACACCGGTGTGGCCCAGCTGATCAAGGCCGCCGACGGCGGTATCGGCTACGTCGACCTGAGCGACGCCAAGGACTCGGGCCTGCCGTTCGCCGCGATCAAGAACAAGGACGGCCAGTTCGTGCTCCCGACGCTGGAGGGCGCCACCGCCGCGCTCGCCGGTGCCGAAATCAAGGACGACCTGACCTTCAACCCGCTGAACGCGGCCGGTGCGGCCGCCTACCCGATCACCGCGCCGACCTACCTGCTGGTCAAGCCGAAGTACGACGACCCGAAGAAGGCCGAGCTGGTCAAGGGCTTCGTCAAGTACCTGCTGACCGACGGCGCGGCCATCGCGGCCGAGGTGAACTACGCGGTCCTGCCGGCGGAGCTGCAGGCCAAGGCCCTCGCCCAGCTGGACAAGGTCAGCTGAAGCTGATCTGACCTGAGCACCATCCCGGTGCGGCGGGTCCTCCCCGGACCCGCCGCACCGGCCTCGCCAGGCCACCCCTCGGAGAAGAGATGACAGTCCTAGACAAATCCGCTCAGCTGACCCGGAAGGACCGCGGCAGACACGCCGACCGGGTCTTCTGGGCCTTGTGCGTCTCCGCGGGCTTCGCGGTGCTGGTGATCCTGGCGTTGATCCTGATCACCATGGTGAAGGAGGCCTACCCGGCCTTCTCGTCCGAGTTCTTCACCAGCTCGACCTGGATCCCCAACGACCCCGACGGCGACGGCCCGGCCAAGCCGGTCTACGGCACGCTCGCCTTCCTGTACGGCACGCTCGTGGTCTCCGCCATCGCCGTCATCGTCGCGGTCCCCGTCTCGATCGGCATCGCGCTCTTCCTGACCGAGCTGGCCCCGCGCCGCATCCGGTCGGCCATCGTCACCCTCATCGACCTGCTGGCGGCGGTGCCCTCGGTGGTGTTCGGCCTGTGGGGCATCCTCGTCGTCGCGCCGGCCATGACCCCGGTCTACAACTGGCTGCACGAGGTGCTGGGCGGGGTGCCGGTGCTCGGCGCTCTGTTCGGCGAGCCGCGCAGCAGCGGCCGCAGCTTCATGACCGCGGGGCTGATCCTCGCCATCATGATCGTCCCGATCATCACGTCGATCGCTCGCGAGGTCTTCGCGACCGTGCCCGACTCCGACAAGCAGGCGGCCTGGGCGCTGGGCGCCACCCGCTGGGAGATGATCAAGGGTGCGGTGCTGCCGCACAGCTTCGGCGGCGTGGTCGGCGCGGTCATCCTGGGCCTCGGCCGCGCGATGGGCGAGACCATCGCGGTCGCCCTGGTCATCGGCAGCTCGGTGCAGATCGCCGCGAACCTCTTCGAGGGCGGCTACGCGCTGCCGGCCATCATCGTCGACCAGTGGGGCGAGTCCACCGGCGACTTCACCGCCGCCCTGATCGGCATGGGCGTGGTGCTGTTCGTCATCACCGTCGTGGTGAACCTGATCGCCCGCTTCGTGGTGCGCCGGGCGGAGATCCGGATGCGGGGGGCCGCGGCATGAGTCTGCGGATCATCGCGACGGAGAGCGGCACCGGCCGCTGGAGCGCGGCCACCAGCGAGGCGATCACGCCGTCGGCCACCGGCGCGCGAAGCGAGGAGAAGCCATGACCACCACCGCCACGCGGCCCGCGGCCGCCGCCGGGGTCCCCGCGGACCTGCGGCGCTCCGCGCTGCCGCTGCGCCGTCGCCTTACCGACGGCTTCAGCAAGTCGCTCATGGGCCTGGCGCTGATGATCGCGCTGATCCCGCTGGGCCTGGTCATCTTCCACGTGGCCAGCCGGGGCCTGACGCTCATCAGCTGGGACTTCCTCATCGAGGACATCCCGAACTCGGCCCGCCGGGCCGGCGGCGGCATGGGCCCCGCGGTCGCCGGCACGCTGGTCATCACCGGCGCCGCGGCCGCCATGGCCATCCCGCTCGGCGTGCTCGGCGCGATCTACCTCAACGAGTACGGCAAGCAGAACGCGCTGGCCCGGCTCATCCGGACGATGTCCGACGTCATGACGGGCGTGCCCTCGGTCGTCATGGGTCTGTTCGTCTACGTCTCGTACGTGCTGGTGGTCAAGGAGCAGTCCGGCTTCGCCGCCGCGCTCGCCCTGGGCTGCCTGATGCTCCCGGTGATCATCCGCAGCTCCGAGGAGATGCTCCGGCTGGTGCCGGACGAGCTGCGCCAGGCCAGCGCCGCGCTCGGTGCCCGGCGCTGGAAGACGACGATCTCCGTGGTGCTGCCCGCCGCGATCTCCGGCATCGTCAGCGGCGTGATGCTGGCCATCGCGCGTGCCGCGGGCGAGACCGCGCCGGTCGTGCTGGTCGCCGGCACGATCTTCACCTCGAACTGGAGCCTGGACGGGGCCAACACCACCCTGGCCGCGCAGATCTTCAAGAACGCCGGAGAGCCGTTCCCGGCTGCCCAGGAGCGTGCCTGGGGCGCGGCGCTCACGCTGATGGTGATCGTGCTGCTGTTCACCGTCGCGTCCCGCCTGATCTCCAGCCGCTTCGCCATCAAGGAACGTTGAGGATGACCGCCATGAGCACCGACTTCACCCTGTCCACCCTTCTTCCGGGAGCCGTGCCCGCCATGCCCGTCGCGTCCGCACCGCCGGTGATGCAGTTGGAGAACGTCAGCGTCTTCTACGGCAACTACGAGGCCGTCCGCGGCACCACCATGGCGGTCCGCGAGCACCAGATCACCGCGCTCATCGGTCCGTCGGGCTGCGGCAAGAGCACCGTGCTGCGCTCGCTCAACCGGATGAACGACCTGGTGGCGGGTGCCCGGGTGGCTGGCAAGATCACGTTCCACGGCCAGGACCTGTACGCCCCGGACGTCGACCCGATCCAGGTGCGCCGCCGTATCGGCATGGTCTTCCAGAAGCCGAACCCGTTCCCGAAGTCCATCTACGAGAACGTGGCGTACGGCCTGAAGATCAACGGCATCAAGGACAACATGGACGACCGCGTCGAGCAGGCGCTGCGCGGCGCGGCCCTGTGGGACGAGGTCAAGAACAAGCTGAAGACCAGCGGCTTGGCCCTGTCCGGCGGTCAGCAGCAGCGGCTGTGCATCGCGCGGGCGATCGCGGTCAAGCCCGAGGTGATCCTCATGGACGAGCCGTGCTCCGCGCTCGACCCGATCGCCACCGGCAAGATCGAGGACCTGATGCACGACCTGGCGGGCACGTACACCATCGTGATCGTCACCCACAACATGCAGCAGGCCGCCCGCGTCAGCCACCACACCGCGTTCTTCACCGCGGAGCTGGACGAGGCCGGCGTCCGCCACGGCCGCCTGGTCGAGTTCAACGACACCGGCCGCATCTTCACCAACCCCACCGACAAGCGCACCGAGGACTACATCACCGGCCGCTTCGGCTGACCGGCCGCCCCACCTCGCGGCCCGGCCGCCAAGGTCATCGGACTTGCCAGGCACCTGTGCGTATCTTGAGCGTCGATACGCCCAGGTGCCTGGCAAGTCGAACGATCATGGCGGCCAGGCCGGCACGCTTTCAGAGCGTGGGCATGTAGGGGGTGGTCACGTCGCGGTGGGTGGTGAGCATGGCGGCGACCGTGGGGTACGCCGACAGTTCGCGCAGGGTGACCAGGGTGGGTGGGAGCATGGGCAGGTCGCCGGACTCGTGTTCGGCGATCGCCTCCTCGGGGGTCAGCCAGCGGGCCCGGTCGGCCTCGAACACCGGCAGCGCGGCGTCCTGGCCGTCGGGCATGGCCGCCAGGAAGAACCACGTGTCGAACCGGCGCGGCTCGAAGACCGGGGTCAGCCAGCGGTGCCACGGCGTCAGCGCGGCCGGGAGCAGGGTCACCCCGGTCTCCTCCTCGATCTCGCGTACCGCCGCGTCGGCCGGGGTCTCGCCGGCCTCCAGCGAGCCGCCGGGGAACGCCCACATGCCGCCGAACGCCATCGCCCGCATCCGCCGGATCAGGAAGATCGTGCGGTCCGGCCGGATCAGGACCACGGTCGACGCTGCACGGGGCGTCGCGGGTTCGGCGCCGGACTCGGCGAACTCGCGGGCCAGCGTCTCGAAGCGGGCCCGCTGCTCGGGCGGCAGCAGGTCGAACGGGTTACTCGACATGGACCAGCACCGCCTGTCCCTGACCGACGCCGATGCAGGCCGCCGCGATGCCGTAGCCGCCGCCCCGGCGGCGCAGGGTGTGACACAGGTCGACGACGACCCGGGGCGCGGACGCGCCGAGCGGGTGGCCGTACGCGATCGCGCCGCCGTCGACGTTGACCAGCTCGGGGTCGATCTCCGGCAGCTCATGCAGGCAGCTGAGCACCATGGCGGCGAAGGCCTCGTTCAGCTCCCAGGCGGCGATGTCGCCGAAGCCGAGCTTCGCCTTGGCCAGCAGGGTCCGGATCGCGGGAACCGGGCCGGTGGAGAAGCGCTCGGGGGAGACACCCGCGACGGTGCTGGCCACGATACGCCCGAGTGGCTGCACGCCGAGGCGCTCGACGGCGGCGGCGGAGCCGATCAGGGTCGCGGCGGCGCCGTCGTTGACGGGCGAGGAGTTGCCCGCCGTGACGGCGCCGTCCGGCGTGAACGCGGGCCGCAGCTTGGCCAGCGCGGCGGCGCTGGTGTCGGGGCGCACCGACTCGTCGCGGGTCACCCCGGCGACCTCGACCACGCGGTCGTCGAAGCGGCCCTGCGCCCAGGCCGCGGCGGCGCGCTGCTGGGAGCGCAGCGCCCAGGCGTCCTGCGCCTCGCGGCCGATGCCGAACTCGTGCGCCACCTGCTGGGCGGCCACGCCCAGCGGCACGGTCCAGTCGTCGGGCATCAGCGGGTTGACCATGCGCCAGCCGAGCTGGGTGTTCCACAGCTTCGCCTCGCCGGGGAATGCGGTGTCGGGCTTGGCCATCACGAACGGGGCGCGGCTCATGCTCTCCACGCCACCCGCGACGACCAGGTCGTTGTCGCCCGCGCGGACGGCCCGGGAGGCCTGCACGATCGCCTCGGCGCCCGCCGCGCAGAGCCGGTTGACGGTCACGCCCGGCACGGTCACGGGCAGGCCCGCCAGCAGCGCCGCCATGCGGGCCACGTTGCGGTTGTCCTCGCCGGCGCCGTTGGCGTCGCCGAGGATGACGTCCTCGATCAGCGCCGGGTCCAGCTCGGGGTGCCGTTTGAGCAGCGCGACCAGGGGCGCGGCCGCGAGGTCGTCGGTGCGTACGCCGGACAGCCCGCCCTTGTGGCGGCCGAACGGGGTGCGGACCGCGTCGATGAGAAACGCCTGCGAGGTCATGCTCCGCAGGCTACGTCACCTGAGGGATCGTTCAGTAACCCAGGTTCGTGAAGCCCAGGTACGCGCGCAGCTTCTCGGTGTGCGCCGACGACGGCTGCGCGATGCCGTCGATCGCCCGCAGCTCGGCGACGCCGCGCACGCTGGACAGCAGCCACACGCCGTCGGCGGTGCTCAGCTCGGCCGGGGTCACCATGCGCTCGGCGGCGGTCCAGCCGAGGTCGCCGGCGTTGTCGAGCAGGTGGCGCGCGGTCGTGCCGGGCAGGATCCCGGTGGTCTCCGCGGGCACGGTGTGCAGCGTGTCCCCGCTCAGCCAGACCAGCGTCGAGGTCGGCCCCTCCAGCGCGTAGCCGTCCGCGGACACCCACAGGGCGTCGTCGGCACCCTGTGCCAGGGCCCACCGCTGCGAGGCCATGTTGATCGCGTACGACAGCGACTTCACGCCGCCCAGCAGCCACGGGGCCGAGGTGCGCGCGCCGGCCGGGTAGCCCAGCGAGATCGTGGTGACGGTGATGCCGTCGCGGCGGGCGGCCAGGGTCGCCGCGCCGATCGGATTCACGGTGGCGAAGCAGGTCACCGGGCCGCCGGTCGCCGCGGTCGCCTCCGCGCCGCGGGTGCAGACCAGGCGCAGCGCGCCCTCCAGCTCGGCCGGCCACTGCGCGCAGGTCGTCGCGGCCAGCTCGCGCAGCGCGGACTCGGCGGGCAGGGCCAGCTCCATCCGGGCGGCCGAGCGGGCCATCCGGGCAAGGTGCTCGCCGATCAGCCACGGCTCCACGCCGCCGCGCCCGTCGGGCCGCACGTGCATGGTCTCGAAGACCCCGTCACCGCGCAGCACACCGAGATCGTCGGCTCTGAGCACGGGAGTGTCGGCCGGCACCACACCAAGGCCCTGGACCACAAGAACAGGCTGCACCACGGCCGGAATGCTACGCGCCCCCACGATCACCCCCGCCGCCGTCCCGCCGGTGCGTCCGGCGTCACCGTGCGCGGGCGGAGGCGCGGCAGCGTGCCGAACTATGATCGGACGATGCCCGAACAAGGCTCCGCCGAGCTGGCCGAACTCCTCCGGGACCGCGGCCTGCGGCTCACCCCCCAGCGGCAACTGGTGCTCGACGCCGTGCGCCAGCTCGTCCACGCCACCCCGGAACAGGTGCACGCCGCCGTCTGCGAGGTGGCCTCAGGGGTGAACATCACCACCGTGTACCGGACCCTGGAGCTGCTGGAGGAGCTCGGGCTGGTGACCCACGTGCACCTGTCGCACGGCGCGCCGACGTACCACGACGCGGCGGTCGTGCAGCACGTGCACCTGGTGTGCCGCAACTGCGACACGGTCACCGAGCTGGAGCAGAGCGAGCTGGCCCCGCTCGCCGAGCGGCTGCTGACGCAGCGCGGCTTCCGGATGGACATCGGGCACGTGGCCTTGTTCGGACTCTGCGGGAGCTGTGCGTGATGGGTACGACCGTGCTGGTGGGTCACTTCGACCCCGACTCCGCCGACGCCGCCGTCCCGGCGCACCACGGCGACCCGAACCGCGAGCAGCGGACCCTGCTCACCGCGGCGGGGCTGGTGGACCGCTCGCACCGCGGGGTGCTGGCGCTGACCGGCCCCGAGCGGCTGAGCTTCCTGCACAACCTCACCTCGCAGCACCTGACCGAGCTGGCCGACGGCCAGGGCACCCGCACGCTGGTGCTGTCCCCGCACGGGCACATCGAGCACGAGCTGTGGGTGTCCGAGCTCGGCGGCACGCTCTGGGTCGACGTCGAGCCGGGCACGGTCGACGACCTGGTGACCTTCCTGACCCGGATGCGCTTCTTCACCCAGGTCGAGATCAAACCCGCGGACCTGGTCGTACACAGCCTGGTCGGTCCCGGCGCTCTGGCCGCCGCCACGAAGCTGGGCGTGGCCGTGCCCGCCGAGCCGGACGTGCTGGACGTGCCGGGGCCCAAGTTCGCCACCGGCGCGGTCCTGCCACGACCGACGACGGTGTACGCCCTGGCCGCGCTGCCCGGCGGTGGCTTCGTCCGCAGGCACTCCCTCGGCGACGTGCCGGTGCTGGACCTGCTGCTGCCCGCCGAGACCGCCGCGGCCACCCTGGCGGCCCTGGAGTTGCCGCCCGCGGGCCTGTGGGCGTACGAAGCCGTGCGGGCGGCCGCGAAGCAGGCACGGGTCGGCGTGGACACCGATCACCGGACGCTGCCGTCGGAGGTGGACCTCACCGCCGCCGCCGTACACCTGGAGAAGGGCTGCTACCGGGGTCAGGAGACGGTGGCCCGGGTGCACCACCTCGGCAAGCCGCCGCGTGCGCTGCGCCTGCTGCACCTGGACGGCATCGCCACCGACGAGCTACCGGCGCGTGGCACCGAGATCACAGCGAATGGCCGTACCGTCGGATTCATCGGCACCGCGGCCCGGCATGCGGAACTCGGACCGATCGCGCTCGCGGTCCTCAAGCGCAATATTTCCGGCGAGACCCCCCTCACCGCGGGAGAATCTACGGCCTCTATCGACCCTGACTAGAAATATGACAGGATGCGCGCATGACGAACGGCACTCTGATCACCGTCGCGCCCACCGGCGCGGAATCCGCCAAGGCTGACGTCCCCGCCCTGCCGGTGACGCTGGACGAGCTGGTCGCGACCGCGAAGGAGTGCGAGGCCGTCGGCGCGAGCGTGATCCATGTGCACATCCGCGACGACCAGGCCAAGCCGAGCCTGGACCCGGTCCGGCTGCGCGAGACCGTCGCCGCGCTGCGGTCGAGCACCGACCTGATCGTGCAGCTGTCCAGCGGCGGCTCGGTCCACGACCCGGAGTCCGCCCGCCTGGCCGTGCTCGACGCCGGCCCGGACATGGCCAGCTGCACCATGGGCACCGTCAACTTCGGCGACGACGTGTTCATGAACCGCTGGGAGTTCATCGTCGACCTGCACACCCGGATGCAGGAGCGCGGCGTCGTGCCGGAGTACGAGATCTTCGACCTGGGCCACCTGTGGGCCCTGCAGCGCCTGCTCGACAAGTACGGCCTGCCCGCCGGCGGCCACGTGCACGTCGACTTCGTGATGGGCGTGCCCGGCGGCATGCCCGGCACCGCCGCCGCGCTGGTCGCCTGCCAGCAGGCCCTGCGCGAGCTGCCCGAGGGCACCACGTTCTCGGCCACCGGCATCGGCCGGTTCACCCTGCCGGTGCTGCTCACCTCGCTCGGTTCGGGCGGCCACCTGCGGGTCGGCATGGAGGACACGGTCACCTACGCCAAGGGCCAGCCGGTCGAGTCCAACGCTCAGTTGGTCGCCCGTGCGTCCGCATTCGCCCGGTTGGCGCAGCGCCCCCCGCTGACCCCGGGTGAGGCACGCAACCTCCTGGGGATCCCGCCGCGCTGAAATGTGAAACCCCGGTAGCGTTCCTTACCATGGGCAAGGTTTACGAGGGCGGCGTACCGCTCGTCGAGGTGGAGCGCAGCGGGTTCGTCGAGGGCTGGCACCGCGGGTCGGTGATCGTCCTGGACGCGGCCGGAAACCCGGTCGCGTCCGCCGGTGACGTCACCGGACCGATCTTCGCGCGTTCGTCCAACAAGCCCATGCAGGCCATCGGCATGCTCCGCGCCGGGCTGCGCCTGGCCGACCCGGCGGACCTGGCGCTGGTCACCGCCAGCCACTACGGCGAGGACTTCCACGTCTCCCGGGTACGCGCCCTGCTGCGTAGCGGCGGGCTCACCGAGGCCGCCCTGCGCTGCCCGCCCGACCTGCCCCTGGACGACGCCGCGAAGATCGCCAGCGGCGGCACCCCGCAGCGCGTCTACATGAACTGCTCCGGCAAGCACTCCGGCATGCTGCTCACCTGCCGCGCCGCCGGCTGGGCCGTGGAGGACTACTTCCAGCCCGACCACCCGCTGCAGCACCGCCTCAACGAGACCATCGAGGAGTTCGCGGGCGAGTCCGCAGCGGCGATGGGCGTCGACGGGTGCGGTGCGCCGGTGCTCGCGCTGTCGCTGACCGGGCTGGCCACCGCGTTCCGGCGGCTGGCCGAGGGGGTGCCCGGGTCGCTGGAGCGCTCGGTCGCCGACGCCATGCGGGCGTACCCGGAGCTGGTCAGCGGCACCAACCGCGAAGACGCCCAGCTCATGCGCGCCGTACCCGGCCTGGTCAGCAAGGTCGGCGCGGAAGGCGTCTGGGCCGCCGCCGTCCCCGGCAAGGGCGCGGTAGCCATCAAGATCGACGACGGCGCCGCCCGGGCCCGCGGCCCCATCATGATCACTGCCCTGCACCGCCTCGGCGTCCCGGTGAACGTCCCCACCCTCACCGAACCCGCCCTCCTCGGCGGCGGCCGCCGCGTAGGCGCCCTCCACCCCCTCTGGTGACCCCTCCTTTCGGGTTGATCATGAACTTATGGCACGGCTCGACGGCGTGTCATCGCCCTAACTTCATGATCGACCGGCTGGCTGGTCGGGTCCCGGGATGATCGCTGTTTCCGGTCATGATCTGCGGTTCAGCCCCAGGTTTTGACCTCGAACGGCGATCATCGCCGCGAGCGGGCGGTCTTTGCCGCCCGTGCGCTGCGGGGAAGTCGGTGATCATGAAGTTGGGGCGGGGACACGCCGGTGACCCGTGCCATAAGTTCATGATCAACGCGCGCGGGCGGGTGGGGTGTGGGCTGGGGTGGGTCGGGAATGGGGCGGTTTGTGGCGTGGCGTAGGTCGCTAGCGGGGAGTTAGCAATATGCTTGCTCTTGCTAGCGGTCGTGGGTAGTTTGGTGGTCGTGCAGAGTCCCGACATCGGCGCCTTCATCAAGGATCTGCGGGAGAACGCCCGCATCTCCCTGCGGCAGCTGGCCGAGCAGGCCAACATCAGCAATCCGTACCTCAGCCAGATCGAACGCGGGCTGCGCAAGCCGTCCGCCGAGGTCCTGGCGCAGCTGGCTGCGGCGCTGCGGGTCTCCACCCCGGCCATGTACCTCAAGGCCGGGCTGCTCGGGTCTGACGACCACCACGGCGTGCCGACCGCGATCGCGGCGGACCCGCTGCTGACGGTCGCGCAGAAACAATCACTCACGCAGATCTACGAGACGTTCGTACGCGAGAACGCGCGCGCCGAAGAAACCGCGACCCCGGAGTCCGCCCCCGCGGCCCCGGCGGAGCCGACCGTTGCCACGGCGAAGAAGCCGACGGTCAAGAAGGCGGTCAAGAAGGCCGTGCGCCAGCAGGCACAGGAGGAACAGTGACCATGACCCAGACGTCGAGCAAGTCCGGCAAGTCCGACGAGCGCACCTACCCGAGCGCGTTCTACGCCGCGGCGGGCGTGGGCGACATGGCGTACGAGCAGCTGCGCAAGCTGCCCGAGCTGGCCGACAAGCTGCGCGACAAGGCGGCGGAGTTCGCCGACCAGGCCGCCAAGACCGACATGCCGCAGTGGAAGGCCAAGGCCAACGAGTACGGCGCCTTCGCCACCAGCAAGGCCGCCGAGTTCACCTCGAAGGTCGACGCGGCGCAGATCCGCGACAGCATCGTCGCGGGCACGCAGACCGCGGCGGAGAAGGCGACGAAGTTCTACGACTCCCTGGTCGCCCGCGGCGAGCAGGCGTTCACGGAGCAGCCCGCGACGCCGGGCTTCGACGCCAAGTCCGAGACCAAGCCCGAGACCACGTCCGCGCCCACGGCGAAGGCCGAGGCCAAGACGGGTGAGGACGTGCCGCCGGCCGCCAAGCCCGCCGCCAAGAAGCCGCCGCGCGCCGCGAAGTGACCGCGCGATCTCGTCGCGGCGTGCCGATCGACCGGTCGGTACGCCGCGACGAGTCGTATCCGCGTCGTCGCGGCTGGGATGCCGCGCTCGATGGTTCTAAGCTGTGAGCCATGGTTGCCATCACTGTCCGGCTCTGGATCGACGCCATCCTGACGATCTTCGTACTGGGGATCCTGCTCTGGGCTTTCGTCGACTGCCTGATCCGGCGCAAGGAGGCGTTCCCCGCCATCGGCACCATGCCCAAGGCCGGCTGGCTGCTCGTGATCGCGCTGCTGGTCGTGCTGACCTACTTCACCGGTCTCGGCCTGTTCGGCTTCGTCGGCGCCGGCGTCGCCGCGTACTACCTGCTGGACCTGCGCCGCGGCCTGCGCGAGGCCACCGAGGGACCCTGGTGATTTGGTGATCAACGATCTGCGCTGGCCGCCCCCGCCGGACGGATTCCCCCGACGCCTCGGCAAGCCGCGCAACTCCGCCCCCAACACCGGCCGCCCCGCCCCGCCCGCGCTGCCCACCGAGATCGTCGACACCCCGCACGGCGTGCAGCTGGAGCGGCTCAGCACCGGTGTCGGCGAGCCGGTCACCGTGTTCGCGCACGGGCTCGGCCACGGCATCGCCGAGACCCGCCCGCTGGGCAGCGCCGTCGCCGGCAAGCGGGTCTTCTTCCAGTTCCGCGGCCACGGCGAGTCCAGCTCGCCGCGCGGCACCTGGGACTACGGCGACCTGGCCCGTGACCTGCGCGCCATCGCCGACATGACGGGCGCGACCAGGGCCCTCGGGGTCAGCCTGGGCGCGGGTGCGCTGTGCCGGCTGCTGGCCGAGACGCCCGACCGGTTCGAGAAGGTGGTCCTGTTCCTGCCCGCCGTGCTCGACCGCCCGCGGCCCGAGGCGGCCCGCCGCCGACTGGTCAACCTGCTGGAGGCGATCAACAGCGGTGACCTGCCGACCGTGGCCAACGCCGTGGTCGAGGAGATCCCGCCGTCGGCCCGCAACGGGGCGTCCGGCTGGGCGTACGTGCGCCAGCGCCTCAACACGCTCATGAACACCGGGCTGAGCAGCGGCCTGCTCACGCTGCCCGACCAGGTGCCCGTCCCGGACGTCAACCTGCTCCGGGACGTGAGCGCCCAGGTGCTGGTCATCGGCTGCATCGGTGACGACCTGCACCCCGCGTCGGTCGCCGAGGAGCTGGCGGCCGTCCTGCCGACGGCGACCCTGCACATCTACAACCGGCCGTCGGTGCTCTGGCACGAGCGCGCCGACCTGCGCGAACGGATCTCCGGCTTCCTGAACGGCTGACCGGCGGCGGCTCGTCCCGGCGGTCCGGCCGGGCGGCCGACCCCTACGACTTCCCACCGGCGTCCACTAGGCTCCCGGTTCGTGGCAGGTCGAGCGGTCTCAGAATTCTTCGTCGGCGTACGGCTGCTCCTGCGGGGCATCGGGCGCTACGTACGCAGCCCGAAGCTGATCCTGCTGGGGCTGATCCCCGCGGTGCTCAGCCTGCTGCTGTTCGTGGGCCTGTTCACGTTGCTGTTCGTCTACCTCGACGAGCTGTCGGCCGAGGTCACCTGGTTCGCCGACGACTGGGCCGAGGGCCTGCGTGACTCGGTGCGCCTGTTCGCCGGGATCGCCCTGATCGGGGTGAGCGGGCTGGTCGCCGTGGTGTCGTACACGGCGGTGACGCTGCTGATCGGCGACCCGTTCTACGAGGCGATCGGCGCGGCGGTCGAGGAGGACTTCGGCGGCGTGCCCGACGCGGTCGACCTGCCCTGGCACCAGGAGCTGCGGCGCAGCATCTTCGACGCGCTGCGGCTGCTGGCGGTGTCCGTGATGATCGCGATCCCGCTGTTCGCGGGTGGATTCATCCCCGTAGTCGGCCAGACGGTGATCCCGGTGCTGGGGGCGTTCGTCGGCGGCTGGTTCCTCGCGCTGGAGATGGTCGCGGTCGCCTTCAACCGGCGCGGGCTGCGGCTGCCCGACCGCCGGGTGGCGCTGCGCAAGCATCGGGCCAGCGCGCTCGGCTTCGGCGTCGCGGTGTTCTGCTGCTTCCTGATCCCGCTCGGCGCGGTGCTGATCATGCCCGCCGCGGTCGCCGGTGGCACGCTGCTCGCCCGCCGCTCCCTCGGCCTCTCGATCGAGCAGTAGCCCATGTCCAGCCGAGCCCTCCCCGACAGCCCCACGTCCGGTGCCGCACCGGCTGACGCTTCCGAGACCCCCAGGCCGCGCGGTGCCACGCCCGGCGTGCTCCCGGCGAACGCGCAGACCGGCCCGGCAGGCGGGTTCGCGACCTGGCGGCCGATCGCGATCATCGCGCTGCTGTTCGCCGTCACCGCCGAGTCGCTCCGCGCCTGCGGGCCGCTGCTCGACCAGGTGGCCGGTCCGGTCGGCATCGTCAACGCGGCACTGATCGCGGTGGCGATCTTCGCCGTGCCGGGACTGCTGCTGAAGACGACGGGCCGGGCCGGCACCGGCCGGATGCCGTTCCTCTCGATCACGGTCGGGTTGCTGGCGGTGGTCCGGGTCGGCGGCGGCGAGCCGTACCTGGAGCCGACGCTGGCCGTGGTCGCGCTCGGGGCCGTGCTCGCGATGGTCGCGCTCGCGGGGGCGGTGCGCCGGCTCGGCGACCCGGTGACGGTGACCGTCGGCCTGCTGGCCGGTGGGGCGCTCGACCTGGCGGTGCGGTCGTTCTCGGTGACCTGGGACGGGCTGTGGCACCGCGGCGACCTCACGGGGCTGCTGGTGCCGACCATGATCCTGGCCGCGCTGGTGCTGCTGTGCCTGCCGCGGACACCCGAGGTCGCGCCCGAGGCCAACGGGCGCACCTGGGCGCTGGGCGGATACCTCGCGCTGTGGACGACGACGCTCGGCAACGCGGCCTTCGCCGCGTCGCAGTCGGGGGTCGCGCTGCAGCTGTGCCTCGCGGCCCTGATCGGGGTGCTGCTGGTCGCGATCGAGCTGGTACGCCGGCTGACGCTGCACGGCGGCACGAACGCCATCGCGGAGCCCGACCACTGGATCGCGGGCTCGGCGGCGCTCGCCGGGATGGCCGGCGGCCTCGCCCTGGCCTGGTGGGGTGCCGGACCATGGGTGCTGCTGGGCATCGCGCTGACGCAACTGTCCGCCACGATCGCGGTCGCGCGAGCCACCGCGGCCTCCGGTGACCGGGGCGACTGGGCGTACGGCCTGGTCTGGGTCCTGCCCGTGCTGCTGTTCCAGGTGCACTACGACATGCCGCTGCCGTTCGACAACCGGTGGCTGCTGATCGCGCTCGCGGTCGCCGTCGGGCTCGCCGGGATGGGCCGGCGGCCGTTCCACCCGGGTGGCTGGCGCTTCGACCTGCGCGGGCTCGTGGCACGGCCCGCCCTGGTCACCGGCGTCGCCGCGCTGCTGCTGGCGGTCCCGGCGCTGATGCACGTCACCCGGCCGAGCGCTCCGGCTGACGATACGAGCGCCACCGGCCTGCGGGTGCTGAGCTGGAACGTCAAGTACGGCCGGGACGACGCCACCGGGCAGGCGGATCCGCGGCAGCTCGCCGAGGCGATCCGGGCGGCGGCCGCGGACGTGGTGGTGCTGCAGGAGGTCAGCCGGGGCTGGGCGATCGGCGGCGGAGTGGACGTGGCCGAGTACCTGTCACGGGAGCTGGGCATGCCGTTCATGTGGTCACCCGCCGCGGACGGGCAGTTCGGCAACCTGCTGCTGACCCGGCTGCCGGTCAGCGGGGTGCGCACCGGGCGGCTGCCGTACGGGCAGGGGCCGATGTGGCGGTCGTACCTGAAGGCGACGGTGACCCTGCAAGGCGGCCGCAGCCTCGACGTGGTCACCGCGCACCTGACCCACCGCAAGCCGAACACGCCGACCCGGCTGGCGCAGATCGACGGGCTGCTCGCGCAGGTCGACCCGGCGGCCCCGACGCTGATCGCGGGCGACTTCAACTTCTGGCCGAGCTGGCCCGAGCAGCGCTCGTTCACGAGCGCGGGCTGGGTTTCGGCGCAGGACGTCACGGGCCACGGCGCGGCCTGGACCTCCCCGACCGACCGGCCGACGAACCGGGTGGACTGGGTCTTCGGCTCCCCGCAGGTCGCCTTCACCGACTTCGCCGTCCTCGACCAGGTCGCCGCCAGCGACCACTTCCCGGTCCTGGCTACCCTCACCCTTCGCTGACCCGCTCTGCCTCCGTTGCAACTGCGGTGCCCACAGCATCCGCAGCGCCCGGCTGCGGCGCCCGGTGAACGCCTGCGGGCGGATGCTCGCGCTCCTGGTCAAGGCCTGTTTGGCGTTAAGAGGGGCACCTTCTACAACGCGGAGCGTTGTGAAGGTGCCCCTCCTTTCTCACGTGGTGCCGCGGATGACGAGTTCGGTGGGGAGGATGACGCTGTCGGCGATGGACTCGCCGGCGGCCAGGCGCAGGAGCTGGCGGGCCATCTCGCGGCCCTGGCCGACGATGGGCTGGCGGACCGTGGACAGCGGCGGCTCGGTGTAGCGGGCCAGGGCGATGTCGTCGAAGCCGATCACGGCCACGTCGTCGGGGACGCGGCGACCGGCTGCCTGCAGGGCCTGGAGTGCGCCGTGGGCCATCAGGTCGGAGGCGACGAAGACGGCGTCGAGGTCGGGGTCGTCCTCCAGGAGCTGGCGCATGGCGACCGCGCCCGAGTCGCGGGTGAAGTCGCCGACGGCCACGATCGAGCGCCGGTCCGACCCCCGCAGTTCCTCGCGGTAGCCGGTGAGCCGGTCGATGCCGGCGACCATGTCCTGCGGGCCTGCGATGGTGGCGATCCGGGTCCGGCCGGTCTCCAGCAGGTGCCGGACCGCCATCCGGCCGCCGTTGACGTTGTCGACCTCGACGTACGGCACGCGCACCGGCCCGAGCGGGCGGCCGCCGCACAGCACCGGGATGCCCATCCGGGCCAGCGTGCCGGGCAGCGGGTCGGCGCCGTGCATCGAGGCGATCAGCACGCCGTCGATGTGCCTGGCCAGCGCGTACCGCTCGATGCGGTCGTGGCTGGCCTGCGAGCCCGCGACCATCAGCACGAGCTGCTTGTCCGCGGAGTCCAGTTCCTGGCTGACGCCGCGGATGATGCCGGGGAAGAACTGGTCGTCGGAGAACACCCGGGACGGGCTCTCCGGCAGGATCAGCGCGTACGAGTCGGTGCGCTGGGTGACCAGGCTGCGCGCGGCCTGGTTGGGCACGTACCCCAGCTCGTCGATGGCGCGGCGCACCGCGGTGCGGATCGACTCGGCGACGGTGGGGGAGTCGTTGACGACGCGCGACACGGTGGCCCGGGACACCCCGGCCCGCTGCGCGACCTGTTCGAGGGTCGGCCGGGGCATCGACGCCGCCGCTCAGCCGGTACGCAGGCAGGCCAGCAGCGACTCGTCGCCGCTCACCTCAAGCGTGTCGAACCCGATCCTGCCCCACAGGGCGAGCATGAGATCGCTGGCCGGGCCGGCCGCGTGCACGCGGGTGTCCGGGCCGTCCGCGTCGAGCAAGGTGTCGGTGTCCAGCAGCGCGATGCCCTCCCCGCGCAGCCGGACGAACCATTCCTGGCCCTCCTCGGGCGCGGTGAGCTGCACGACGCCGTACCGGTCGGTGGGGCCCTTGCGGCGGCCCGCGGGCAGCCAGCTGTCCAGCACCTCGGTGATGCCGTCGACGGCCAGCCGGTCGTCCAGCGGCTCGGCCATGCCCTGCGACATCTGCATGTCCCAGCGGTGCACGGCGGTCTCATGCGCCATCCGGCGGTGCCAGAAGTCGGCGGTCTTCGCCTGCGGGGCCCAGTTCCAGGCCGGCATGTGCGGGTCGAGGGCGTCGAGCAGCTCCAGCAGGCTCTTGCACTCCTCGTCGAACCAGGTCAGCGTCTCGTCCGCGCCCGGGTAGTCATGCCGGCGGGCGGCCGGGTCGGGCGCGCTGGTGATCCCGCGGCTGGCGAAGCTGCGCACCCAGCGGTACACCCCGCCGAGGTGGTGCACGAGGTTCAGCACGGTCCAGTCCGGACAGGTGGGCACGATCGCGGTCAGTTCGGCCTCGCCCGCCACGGCCCGGAACGCGGCCGCGTCGGCGCGCAGCGAGTCCAGCCAGAGTTCCTTGCTGCCGTGAGCTCTCATGGCCTCGTCCTCATCGCGTCTTCCCCACCTGGTCATTCGGGATCAGTGGCGGCACTAGTGTGGTGACGTGTCTGACAATAGTCCCGCCCGCCACGCGCTCGCCGACCTGACCACCCTAGGGCTCGGAGGCCCGGCCGGGCGGCTGGTCACGGCCGAGTCCGCGGACGACATCGTGTCGGCCGTGCAGGAGGCCGCCCGCGCCGACGAGCCGCTGCTGGTCCTCGGCGGGGGCAGCAACGTCGTCATCGGCGACGTCGGCTTCCCCGGCACCGTGCTGCTGATCCGGTCCTCCGGGGTCGAGGTCGTCGACGAGCACGGCGACACCGTGTCGGTACGCGTAGCCGCGGGTCATCCGTGGGATGACTGCGTCGCCCAGACGGTCGCCGACGGGCTCTCCGGCATGGAGTGCCTGGCCGGCATCCCGGGCGCCGCCGGCTCCACACCGATCCAGAACGTCGGGGCGTACGGCCAGGACGTGTCGCAGACGATCGAGTCGGTGACGGTGTACGACCGCACCGAGGGCGAGATCGACGTGTTCACCCCGGCCGACTGCCGCTTCGAGTACCGCAACAGCCTGTTCAAGTACAGCGATCGCTGGGTCGTCCTCGACGTCACGTTCCGGCTGCGTCGCGACCCGCTGACCGGCCCGGTGGGGCACGCCGAGTTGGCCCGCCTGCTCGGGGTCGGCGAGAACGACCGGGTGCCGTCGGCGGCGGCCCGCGAGGCCGTGCTGGAGCTGCGCCGCGGCAAGGGCATGGTGCTCGATCCGGGCGACCCGGACACCGACTCGGTCGGCTCGTTCTTCACCAACCCGGTGCTGAGCGCCGCGGCGTACACGGAACTGCGCCGGCGGGTCGACGGCGCGGAACCGCCGGCCTGGCCGGGCGCGGACGGGGTGATGAAGGTGAGCGCGGCGTGGCTGATCGAGCGGGCCGGCTTCACCCGCGGCTACACGCGCGGGCCGGTGGCGATCTCGTCCAAGCACATCCTCGCGCTGACGCACCTGGGCGGCGGCACCACGGGTGAGCTGCTGGAGCTCGCCGCGGAGATCCGGGACGGCGTGCACGAGCGGTTCGGGGTCACCCTGCGCCCGGAGCCGGTCCTGGTCGGTTGCGAGCTCTGAGGCCAGTGGCCCGAGCCGAGCGCGAGCTCTGAACCTGCGACGCGAGCCGAGACCGGCCGCCCGGTGCGGGTCAGTGGTGCGGTCGGCGTCGGCCGCCCGCCAGCCAGCCGAGGCCGCCGCACACGATGAACAGGACGACCAGGCGGATCAGGTCGCCGCGGTTCACTCCGCAGACCGCCGGGCCAGGATGAACGCCACGACCAGCATGACGATGCCGAGCAGGAGCAAGCCGACGCCGAGGATGAACGGCGGGCTGGCCCGAACGGTGAGCTGCTGGCCGTGCGCCAGCAAGGCGGGAAACTCCCCGATAAGGTTCATAACGGACGTAACGACCGGACTGCCCCGAAGGGATCATCGCTCCCACGGCGGCGCACCGCCGGTCCGGCGTCCGGGGCAGGTCAGCCGGTCGGCCAGGCGACGGTGACCTCGCCGAGCCGCCAGCGGGCCGGGCGGTCCAGGACCGGCCAGCCCGCCGCCTTGAGCCGGGACACCGCGTCCAGCCAGCGCTGGCGCGGGCCGAAGACGGCCAGCGGGGCGGCGTGCCGCCAGGCCTCGTCGAGCGTGCGCAGCAGGTCGTACACCGGCTCGCCCGGCACGTTGTGGTGGATCAGCGCCTTGGGCAGGCGCTCGGCGAAGGTCGCCGGGGACTCCAGGGTGGACAGCTTCGCCGCCAGCGTCAGCGTGGCCGGGGTGGACGCGCCCGCGGGCAGCGCCGCCCAGCTGCCGAGGCGGCCCAGCTCGTCGCAGGTGCCCTCGATCAGCCAGCCGCCCGGGGCCAGGTTGCCGGTGATCGTGGTCCAGGCGGCGGGGACGGCGCTCTCGTCGTACTGCCTCAGCACGTTGAAGGCCCGGACCACGACGGGCCGCAGCCCGGCCAGCTCGAACCCGCCCCGCGCGAACGTCAGCCCCGGCGGGTCCGCGGCGACCTGCGCCGCCGCGACCCGCGCCGGATCGATCTCCAACCCGGTCACCCGTACGTCCGGCCGCACCCGCGCCAGCCGCGCCCGCAACTCCACCGCCGTGATCGGCGTAGCGCCGTATCCGAGATCCACCACCAGCGGATCGGTCGCATCACTCAGCACCCCCGCACACCACCAGGCGATCCACCGATCCACCCGCCGCAGCCGGTTCGGATTCGTGGTCCCCCTGGTGATCTCCCCCTGCGGCTTCACCGCCCCCACCCCTCTGCGTCGATCATGAAGTTGTGGCAGCGACACGCCGTCGAACCGTGCCATAAGTTCATGATCAACCCGGAACGGGGGTGCGGCTAGACGCCGACCCGGTGGACCTTGTGTTGGGCGGCTTGGGCCAGGGGGCGGACGACCATGCGGTCGATGTTGACGTGGTGGGGGAGTTCGGCGCACCAGGTCACGCACTCGGCGATGTCGTCGGCGGTGAGGGGCTCGGCGACACCGGCGTAGACGGAGGCGGCGCGGGCGGCGTCGCCGGCGAAGCGGTTGAGGGCGAACTCGTCGGTCTTGACCATGCCGGGGTCGATCTCGACGACGCGGACCGGGTCGCCGCACAGCTCCAGGCGCAGGGTCTCGACCAGGGCGGTCTGGGCGTGCTTGGCCGCCGCGTAGCCGCCGCCGCCCTCGTACACGATGAGTCCGGCGGTGGAGCTGATGGTGACCACGGTCCCCGCGCCGGAGGCGATCAGCGCCGGGAGCAGGGCCTTGGTCAGGCGCAGCGTGCCCAGCACGTTCACGTCGTACATCGCCTGCCAGTCGGCGACGCTCGCGGTGGCCACGTAGTCCGCGCCGATCGCGCCGCCCGCGTTGTTGACCAGCAGGTCCACCCGCTCAACCGTCGCCGCGTACTGAGCGACCGCGTAGTCGTCGGTCACGTCGCAGGTCACGGCGGTGCCGTTGATCTCCTTGGCGAGGGCTTCGACGCGCTCGGTGCGGCGGGCGAGGGCGTGCACGTGGTAGCCCGCGGCGGCCAGGCGTCGGGCGGTGGCGGCGCCGATGCCGCTGGACGCCCCGGAGACAACAGCGATCTTCTGGTACGACATGAGCAGTAATCCTAGGCGGCGTGACGTCCCATCATCCGGGCTGCGACGCTCATCACGCCCCGGATCGGGAAGACACCCGGCCCGCCCGATGTTGATCGACCTGTGAGCTCTCGTTCCCTCCCCCAGGGGCTGCCCAGGCGGATCGCCACGCTTTCCGTGCACACGTCACCGCTGCACCAACCGGGCACCGGCGACGCGGGCGGAATGAACGTGTACATCGTCGAGGTGTCCAAACGCCTGGCCAAGGCCGGGATCGAGATCGAGGTCCTCACCCGGACCACCGGCGGCGACCTGCCCCCGCGCGCCGAACTCGCGCCCGGGGTGACCGTCCGGCACATCAGCGCCGGCCCGTACGAGGGCCTGGCCAAGGAAGACCTGCCCGCGCAGCTGTGCGCGTTCACGCACGGCGTGCTCGGCATCGAGGCGGCCCGCCCGCCCGGCCATTACGACCTGGTGGCCTCCCACTACTGGCTGTCCGGCCAGGTCGGCTGGCTGGCCAAGGACCGCTGGGGCGTGCCGCTGGTGCACACCGCGCACACCCTCGCCAAGGTCAAGAACCGGCAGCTCGCCGAGGGCGACCGGGCCGAGCCGATGGGCCGCGTCGTGGGGGAGGAGCAGGTCGTCGAGCAGTCGGACCGGCTCGTCGCGAACACCCCGACCGAGGCCCGCGAGCTGATCGACCTCTACAACGCGCCGCTGGAGCGTGTCGCCGTGGTGGCGCCCGGCGTCGACCTGGAGCGCTTCCGCCCCGGCGACCGGCTCGCCGCCCGCGCGCGCCTGGGCCTGCCGCCATCCGCCAAGATCGTCGCCTTCGTCGGCCGCATCCAGCCGCTGAAGGCCCCCGACGTGCTCATCCGGGCACTGGCCGAGCTGCGCGACCCGGACGCGATCGCGCTGATCGTCGGCGGGCCCAGCGGCTCCGGCCTGGACCGCCCGACCTCGCTGATCGAACTGGCCGAGTCGCTGGGCGTACGCGACCGGGTGCGCTTCCTGCCGCCGCAGGCCGGGGACCGGCTCGCCGACGTGTACCGGGCCGCCGACCTGGTCGCCGTGCCCTCGCACAACGAGTCGTTCGGGCTGGTCGCGCTGGAGGCGCAGGCCTGCGGCACACCCGTCGTCGCGGCCGCCGTCGGCGGGCTCGTCACCGCGGTACGCGACGAGGTCAGCGGCGTGCTCGTCGACGGGCACGGTGCCGCCGACTGGGCCCGCGTGCTCGACCGGCTGCTCGCCGAGCCCGGCCGTCGTGACGAGCTGGCCCTGGGCGCGGTCAAGCACGCGTACGACTTCTCCTGGGACCACACGACCGCCCGGCTGCTCGACGTCTATCGTGAGGCGATGACCGAGCACCGGTCCCGCCGGCAGCTCGAACTCGCCGGCTGCGCCCGGTGGTGACCCGCTAGGAGCCTCATGACCACGGTCGCCGAGGCCTGCGAACTCATCGAGCAGGCCTGCGCCGAGCTGCCCCTGGACCGCACCGGCGAAAACTCGTACGTGGTGACCCTGCCGGGCACGCACAAGCTCAAGACGAACGTGAACCTCATCGTCGGCGAGCACGCGCTGCGCATCGAGGCGTTCGTGGTCCGTCAGCCCGACGAGAACCGCGAGGCGGTCTGGGCCTGGCTGCTGCGCCGCAACGCCAAGCTGTACGGGGTCGCGTTCACCGTCGACGCCGTCGGCGACGTGTACCTGACCGGCCGCCTGCCGCTGGCCGCGGTCAACCCCCAGGAGCTGGACCGGCTGCTCGGCGCGGTGCTGGCCGCCGCCGACGAGTCCTTCGACACGCTACTGGAGCTGGGCTTCAGCACCGCGATCAAGCGCGAGTGGCGCTGGCGGATCAGCCGCGGCGAACCCACCGACAACCTGCGCGCCTTCCGCCACCTCATGCACGACGAGACCGCCGCCGACGACACCGTTCTCGACACCGGGACCGACGTGCTCCCGGAACCCGGCCGGTGAACCCCCGGCGCGCCGACGCGCTCGGCCTGCTCGCCGGAGTGGCGCTCGACGCGGCGTTCGGCGACCCGCGACGGCTGCACCCGGTCGCCGGGTTCGGCAACTTCGCGAAGGTCGTGGAGCGGTACACGTACGCCGACTCGCGGCGGGCCGGGGCCGTGTTCACCACACTGGCCGTGGGTCTGCCGGTGGCGGCGGCGGTGCTGGCGCACCGGGCTACCCGGCAGCGGCCGGTGCTGCGGGGCGTGCTGACGGCGGCCGGGACCTGGGCCGTGCTCGGCGGGCGCAGCCTGCGCCGCGAGGGCGGGCTGATGGCCGGGGCGCTGGAACGCGGCGACCTGCCCGCGGCCCGCGCCCGCCTGTCCCACCTGTGCGGCCGTGACCCGTCCACGCTGGACGAGCCGGAACTGGCGCGGGCGACGGTCGAGTCGATCGCGGAGAACTCCTCCGACGCGGAGGTCGCGCCGCTGCTCTGGGGCGCGCTGGCCGGGCTGCCCGGCCTGGTCGGCTACCGGGCGGTGAACACGCTGGACGCCATGGTCGGGCACCGGTCGCCGCGCTACGCCCGCTTCGGCACGGCTTCGGCGCGCCTCGACGACGCCGCGAACCTGCTCCCGTCGCGCCTCACCGCCGCGCTGGCCGTGGCCGCCGCGCCCCTGGTGGCGGGCTCGCCCGCGCGTACCGCCCGGACCTGGCGCCGCGACGGCGACGCCCACCCGAGCCCCAACTCCGGGCAGTGCGAGTCCGCTTTCGCCGGCGCCCTCGGCGTACGCCTCGGCGGGACCAACGTCTACTTCGGCCGCTCCGAGACCCGCCCGTACCTCGGCGACGGTCCCGGACCACTGGCCCGCGACATCCGCCGCGCCGCCACCCTCTCCGCCGCCGTAGGCCTGGCCACCGCCACCCTCGCCGCCCTCACCCGCTTCGGCCGCCTCGGCCGCGTCGGCCGCCTCGGCCGCGTCGGGCGAAGGAAGGGCACCTTCTTAACGGAATCCGTAGAGGAAGGGCACCTTCATAACGGTCGCCGTGGCTTGAGCAGCGGGTTCGACTCGTGGTTGCGGTGGCGGCCGGCGGCGGCCGACGGGTCGGCGAGGCCATCCCGCCCCGCGACGGCCGGTTCCGGATCCGGGACGGGCGGATCTAGAAGATTTCTGGTCGCCAGGGCGACCACAACTCTTCTAGATCCGGAGGCGCCTCGCAGTGTGGCAGCGCGAAACGGGTCGAAACGGTGACGGGCGGCTTCGACCTCGGGCACCATGGCGACGTCGAGGTCGGCCCGGGGCTGATCGACCTGGCCGTGAACGTACGCCAGGCTCCGCTCCCGGACTGGCTCGCCGAACCGATCCGGGACTCGCTACACCACCTCGACGCGTACCCCGAGGGCACCGCCGCCCGTGCCGCGATCGCGGCCAGGCACCGCCGGGACCCGGACGAGGTGCTGCTCACCGCCGGTGCGGCGCAGGCGTTCACGCTGCTCGCGCAGGGGCTGCGCGACGCGCGGCGGCCCGTCGTGGTGCACCCGCAGTTCACCGAGCCGGAGGCGGCGCTGCTGGCCGCCGGGCACCGGGTCGACCGGGTGCTGCTGCCCGAGCCGTTCACCCTCGACCCGGCCGCCGTGCCGGCCGACGCCGACCTGGTGCTGCTCGGCAACCCCACCAACCCGACCTCGGTCGCCCACCCCGCCGACGCGGTCGCGAGCCTGGCCAGGCCGGGCCGCATCCTCGTCGTCGACGAGGCCTTCGCTGACACCATCCCCGGCGAGCCGCACTCCCTGGCCGCCCGGCGCGACCTGCCCGGCCTCGTGGTGGTGCGCAGCCTCACCAAGACCTGGGCGCTGGCCGGGCTGCGCGTCGGCTACCTGCTGGCCGCGCCGGAGCTGGTGCGCCGGTTGGCTGCCGTACAGCCGCTGTGGCCGGTGTCGACGCCCGCGCTCGCCGCAGCGGCCGCCTGCGCCACCGCCCACGCCGTCGCCGCCGAGGAACGCATCGCCCACGAGCTGGCCGCGCGCCGCGAACACCTGCTGGCCGCCCTGCGGCGGCTGCCCGCGGTGGTCGTCGCCGGCACGCCGGCCAGCTCGTTCGTGCTCCTCAAGGTCCACGACGGCTTGGGCGTACGCAGCCGCCTGCGCGACGCGGGCTACGCCGTGCGCCGCGGCGACACCTTCCCGGGCCTGGGCCCGGACTGGCTGCGCGTCGCCGTCCGCGACGAGCCCACCACCGACGCCTTCGTCGCCGCTCTGCGCGCAACCGTGGCCTGAACGGTCGGCCAGCGGCTGCAAGTCGGCGTTGATGCAGCGTTCTCCGGTAATCGGCCGTTGCGCACTTCTCAAGATCTGTTTTTGTGGACGATAGACGCCCCTATAGGGGCACCCAGCGTCCACAAAAACGGATCTTAGGAGGGGAAGGCCTCGGCTCGAACCGTGAGGGCGGTCCGGTGTGTGGCATCGTCGAACAGAACCAGCGTCGCCTCCTCGACCGTGGTCTCGGCCGAGGACAGCACGTCCAGGGCCTGGCGGATGGCGCCGTCGACCGGCCAGCGGTATACGCCCGACGAGATGAGCGGGAAGGCGACGGTACGCGCGCCCAGCTCGCCGGCCACCCGCAGCGCATTGCGGTAGCAGTCGCGCAGCAGCTCGGACCGGTCCTCGGTGGCGCTGTACACGGGTCCGACGGTGTGCACCACCCAGCGCGCGGGCAGCTTGCCCGCTGTGGTGGCGACGGCCTGGCCGGTGGCGAGCCCTCGGCCGTAGTGGGACGCGCGCAGCGCCCGGCACTCGGCGAGGATCTCCGGCCCGCCCTTGCGGTGGATCGCCCCGTCCACCCCGCCGCCGCCGAGCAGTGACGAGTTGGCCGCATTGACGATGACGTCCACTTCCTGCTGGGTGATATCCCCCTGGATGAGGTTCACCTGCATGACTTGCTCCAAAGATCAGCGGTCGAACTCGCCGGCCTTGACGCCGGCCAGGAAGGCGGTCCATTCGTCGGCGGTGTAGGCGAGCACCGCGCCGCGCCTGTTTTTGCTGTCCCGAACACCGACGGTATCCGTCATGATCGCGATCTCGACGCAGTTCGCGCCCTGACCGTCACTGCGGCTGCTCTTCTTCCAGGCGGCGTCTTCGAACATGTCCATCATCCTCGATCAGCAAAAAGCCGGGCGGACTCCTCGACGCTCAAGGCACCTCCCACCAACATCTCGAAAGACTGCCGGTGAGTGGCTATTTGAGCTTCGTCCTCAACGTACACGCCTTTGCCGAGGTGATCGAAGTGCACCAGACCCGGGTCAGCGGGCTCGGGGAAGTCCAGGATGACGACAGGCCGACCGTACGGGGCGTACACCGGCGAGCTGAACGGGACCAGGCGAAGCTCGATGTTCGGAGCCTTGCTCATGCGGGCCAGGTGCGCGAACTGCGCCCGCATGACCTCGGCTGTTCCGACCACGCAGTGCAGTGCTGCCTCGCCGATGACGGCACGCAGCTGTATCGGATCGTCGCCGGTCAAGCGGGCCTGGCGTTTGAGTCGTGCGTCGACGACCCGGTCAACGCGTTCCGCCGTCGCCGTGGGCTGAGCCTGGCGGACCAGGGCGCGTGTGTAGTCGGCCGTCTGCAGCAGCCCGGGAATGAGCAGAGTTTCGAAGTTTGAGATCGATGAAGCGGCGCTTTCCAGCCCGATGTACAGGTTGAACCATTCCGGTAGTTCGTATGCCTGCCACCAGCCGCGCCGTCCGGACTCGCCTGCGAGCTGTACCAGCAGGTCCCGCTCGCTGTGATCGATCCCGCCGTATCGATCGAGCAGAAGTCGGACGTCACCGGGGCGAAGTGGTGTCAACCCACGTTCAAGACGGCTGATCTTGGCGTCAGAGCCTCCGATGACCGCTGCGGCGTCGATCGTGGTCATACCGGCCTTGCCGCGTAACTCGCGCAATCTGTAACCGACGCGTCTCCGGATTGCAGTGGGGCTCATGGGCACGATGACAGTCTGCAGGGACTTCGCAGTGTCTGTAAAGGAATTGGCGGCGGCCGTTGCCCATGCAGATTGCATGCGGCAGACTGAGCCAACCGTCCATATAGAACGGACAGCGCATCAGAGGTGTGCTGAAAAGCCGGAGGCGGGGCTGACTGGTTGGTCCCCGGCACCCCGCCTCCCCACAACTCCACAAGGAGGTGGTTGATGGCAGTCTACGTGGCCGTCGCCGGGCTCGGCGCGGTCGTTCTTCTGGCCATGGTCGCCGGTTGGGTGCTGCGCGGACACGCGGCGAACTGGTGCGCACACTGCGGCGGCGCTGTCGGCGCGATCTGCGGTGCATGCACACACCGTGTGACGCGTGAGCAGGTCATGCGCACCCCGCCGCCGCTCGCCCGGCACCGGGTCGACGCTGAGGCGGTGTCCGTGTGAACAGTCCGCCGCAGGGCCACGCTCCGATTTCGGATGAGCTGGCGAGACGCTACTGGGAGGCCGTCGTCGTCCACGGCGACGATCCGGCGACCGACATGTGCGTGCACTGTCGGCGCAGCCGCTGCCCCGAGTGGGCGTACGCCGTGGAACAGCTCATCCTCGCCGACCTACTGGACCGCTGACCCGAACGTCCCCAAGGTCATCGGACTTGCCTGGCATCTGTGGATATACGTTCGCAAGATACGCACAGGTGCCAGGCAAGTCGAGCGATCTTGACGGAGCGGTCGGCCCGGGTTACTTGCAGGAGTACGTGAACTTCGACGAGCCCTGGACCACGCTCGGCTCCAGGATGCGCAGGGTGGCCTCGGCCTCCCGGCTGCCCTTGCCCTGGAAGCGCCAGAACAGGTGCACCTGCACACTGCGCTCGCCCTTCTTGACGGCCTGCTCCAGCATGCCCGAGGTCTCGCCGTCGTTGCGCAGCCACTCGTACTTGATGAGCCCGGCCTGGCCGTCGGTCTCGATCAGGCCGACCACGTCCACGTTGACGTTGCACTCGGCGGTGACCGGCGGGACGACGGGCGTGACGGTGACCTTGGTGACCTGGACCGCGTTGTTGCGTTCCTGCCACCAGTTCCAGGCGACGTACCCGGCGATGACCAGCAGCGCGACCGTGGTCAGCGCGCTGAAGAACGCGGCGACGCGCTTGCCGATCGTCTTCTTCGGCCGCGGCGGGGCGGCCTGCGCGGCGGCCATCTGCCAGGCGGGCGGCGCGGGCGGCACTCCCTGCCCGAAGCGCAGGTTCACGTCCGGCTGCGGCTGGTGTGCGGCGGGCGGCGCGGCGCGCCCGACCTGGTACGCGCCGGACTTGCGCTGCTCCTCGGCGGCGCGGTTGCCGAGCCGGGTCGCGCCGTCCGGTGGCACCACGGGCATGACGGCGGTGGGGGGCGCGGTTCGTGGCGTCTGCGGCGGTACCGGCGGCGGTCCGGATTGCGAGCCGCCGGCCAGTTGCACGGTCTCCTCGGCACCGGGAGGACCGGCGGGCTGACGACCAGGCGGCGCGGCCCAGGGCAGCGACCCGGGTGCGGGCGCGGTTGGTGCGCCGAAGACCGGCGGAGCTGAGACCGGAGGCGCCGATACCGGCGGCGCCGAGACGGGCGGGGCCGATACCGGTGGAGCCGATACCGGCGGCGCGGAGACCGGCGGAGCGGAGACCGGTGCGGCGGAGAGCGGGTGCATCTGCGCGGCGAGCGCCTTCAGTGCGGCGCGGTCGCCGAAGCCGGGGATGCGCTGCGCCGCGGTGCTGAGCGTGGTCAGCGCCGCGGTGAGGCCCGCGCTGCCGCCGACGGCCTCGGCCTGCTGGCCGGCCTGGCGCAGCAGCTGCTGGGTGTCGGCGTCGTGGCAGGCGTCGGCGAGCTGGCCCAGTAGCCGGGACCAGCCGGCCGCGTCGTGGCCGGGGCCGGGCGTCGTGCCCAGCACCGCGTGCCCGTATCCGGCTTCGGCGAGCAGTGCCGCGCCGCCGGCGCTGACGACCACGCCGTGCGCGTTCAGCTCGCCGTGGGCCAGCTGACCCTGGTGCAGCTTGAGCAGCGTCTGTGCGGTGTCGGTGGCGATCAGCGCGGCAACGGCGGGCGGCAGGGTCACCCCGGCCGCCAGCGCCTGCGCGACCGTCGGCGACGGCGCGGCGTTGGTGATCAGCCAGCTGTGCCGGCCCTCCGTCACCTGGTCGATGACGTTGAGCAGGCCGGGCACGCGCAGGCGGGCCTGGGCGCCGACCGCGTCGGCGAGCCGCCGTGCGGCGGCCGGGTCGGTCAGGCCCCGGTCCTCCAGGCGCAGCGCGCCGCGCTGCTTGCCCTCCGCTGTGGACACCGTGTGCCACGTGCCGAGCCGTCCGGCCCGCCCCGCGTCCAGCAGGGTGTACTTGCCACCGATGGTGTCGGTCACCGCAGCGCGTCCTTCTCAGCCGATGATGCAGTTGGCGTTCTGAATGATGGGTGCAGAGTAGACCTTCGTGGGAATAGCGGGACCGCCCCGCGTGGTCTCGATGGTCACCTGGATCTGGGTGTTGCAGTAGAGCAGGCCGGTCATGTCGACGGTGGTGGAGACCGTCTTGCTGGTCCCGTCGGTGATGCCCTCGACGACGTACGTCTTCGGCGAGATGTTGTCGATCGGCTGGTTGTTGTAGTTGATCACGGTGAACCGCAGCGTGTAGCGGTACCGACCGGCGTTCTCGGTGTTGACGATCACCGTGGTGCGGGAGTCCTTGCCCGCCTTGTCCTGGGTGGTGCCGTTGCAGATCCCCTTGACCAGCCAGCACGTGCTCGGGCGGAGGAAGGCCACGATCGGCGCGGCCGGGGTTGCCGGGGAGGTAGACGGCGACGGCGACGGCTTCCTGCTCGGGCTCGGCTCGGGCTCCTCCGACGGGGAGGGCGACGGTTCCGCCGACGGGCTCGGCGAGGGTGAAGGACTGGGCGAGGGTGTCGGCGACTCGCTGGGCAGCGGGGATTCGCCTGCGGTCGCGCTGGGAAGCACGGTCGGGTTGCTCGCCGGGCTCGGCGGCCACAGCGCCGCGGCTCCCGCGCCGCCCAGGACCAGCACCAGCGCGGTGATGCTGGCGGCCGTGGTGAACGCCTTGCGGGACATGCCGAGGATGGTCGTGCCGATGGCGGTGGCGTTGGCCTGCACCGCGGCCAGCGGGAACAGCAGTGCCAGCAGCAGCGCGCGGCGGGCCAGCTTGCTGCGGCCCTCCTCCTCCCACTCGGGCCCGTACCCGGCCCCGGCGATGGCCTCCAGCTCGCGCAGGAACGTCGCGGCGTCCTTGGGGCGCTGCTTGGCGTCCTTGGCCAGGCCGCGCCGCACCAGCCCGCGTACCGCCTCGGGCACCAGCTCCACCGGGACGGGCGCCTGCTCGTGCTGGCGGCGCAGGCCCTGGATGTCGCCGGGGGCACGGAACGGCGGCTGCCCGGCCAGGCACTCGAAGAATGTGGCGGTCGCCGCGTAGATGTCGGTGGACGGGCTGGCGGGGGCGCCGGCCCACTGCTCGGGGGCCATGTACGAGGGCGTGCCCGCGAGTGGGCCCTGGCGGCCGCTGCGCGCGGCGATGCCGAAGTCGGCCAGCTTGCTCTGGCCCTCGCCGTTGACGAGCACGTTCTCGGGCTTGTAGTCGCGGTGCACGACGCCGCGGTCGTGCGCGGCGGCCAGGCCGAGCAGCGAGCCCTTGAGCACCACCAGGGCGGCTTCGGGCTCGGTGGGGCCCTGCTCGCGCAGGATCGCGCGCAGCGCGACGCCGTCGACCAGCTCCATCACGATCGCCGCGCCGCCGGGCGCTTCGATGTACTCGTACAGCCGCGCGACCTGCGGCGACTCCACTTCGGACATGACCCGGGCCTCGGCCCGGAACGCGCGGATGAAGTTCTCGTCGTCGCGCAGGTGCTCGGCCAGGTACTTGATGGCGACCTTGACCTGGGTCGCCTCGTGCTCGGCGAGCACCACCAGCCCGGACGCGCCGCGCCCCAGCTCGCGGATCTCGACATATCCGGGCACAGTCCACATTACAGGCTGACTCATGCCGTCACCTCCGCGGTCGCGGCCTTGCGGGACTTGATGAAGCCGGTCAGCTTGCGGAACAGCCGGTACCAGATCGGGAACATGATCAGGCCGATGCCCAGGGCGATGACCAGCACGTCGATGCCGGGTGGCAGGTACTCCTCGACGAGCCCGCCGAGCCGGTCGCGCCAGGCCAGGAAGCCCAGCAGGACGAACAGGCCGGTGCCGACGACGGCGGTGAAGCCGTACGCCGCCATGCCTATCTGCTTGATGCCGGGCTTGCGGCCGGCCTTGATGTCGGACCAGATGCCCTTGGTGAAGTACGCCGACGCCTCCTCGCGCAGGCGCGGCAGGCGCAACCCGTCCGCGAGCGCCTGGTAACCGTCCAGCGGCATCAGCGGGTTGAGGTTGTACAGCGTGTTCAGGTAGAGGCCGAAGGCGAGCTGGTAGGCGATGCCGGAGACCTGCGGCGCGGGCACCCAGGCGGCGACCGCGGCGAGCATCCCGGCGATGGCCGCGGTGGACAGCGGCCCGGACAGCGTCACCACGATGCGCGACCAGCGGCTGCCGAACCACATGTCCGAGGTGTCCACGAAGGCGAACGGCATGCCCATCATCAACATGAACCCGCCCCGGGTGACGGTGCGGCCGTAGGACTTCACGGCCAGCGCGTGCGCCGACTCGTGCACGATCAGCGCGAACAGGTAGCCGGCGGCGATGATCACCGCGCCCCGGATGCCCGCGCCGTTGATGTCGAACAGGTTCTGGCTGCCGCTCGCCACGGTCATCGCGTAGATGCCGCCGATGATGCAGAACCAGAGCCCGGCCACGCCGGTACGGGTGAAGAAGCGCCAGCCGAACGACCGGTACATCTTCGTGAACACCCCGTCCAGGCCCTTGACCGAGACCTCCGTGCGCAGCAGCAGCTTCAGCACCGCCTGCCCGAATCGCTTGAGCAGCGGCGGCTTCTCGGCCTCGCGCTGGCCGTGCACGCCGCGCACCAGTTCCAGCGCGGCGAACGTGCGCAGCGTGCGCTCGATGCGGGGCAGCGCCAGCTCGCCATAACGCTGGGCGTACGCGAAGAGCAGGTCGCGGACGGTGTTCTCGCCGTCGAGCTGGTGCCACAGGAACACGTCGCGCTCGTCGAGCTGCAGGTACTGCCCGGTGCGGGTGTTGCGCAGCACCCACTGCTGGTCGCCGCGCATGTCCGGCACCTGCTTGAGGGCCCAGCCGCTGCGCCGCCGCGGCCGGGCCGTCAGCGGGCCGGTGGCCGTCGGCGCGGTCTCCGGCTGGCCGGCCGGGAGCAGGATGCTGTGCTCGACGCCGCGCACCATCGTCTTGGAGCCGATCGCCGCCGAGCGGGGCTGCGCGAATCGCAGCGGTATGTCGCCGATGTGCAGTTCGGACTCGTCGGGTAGCGGGGCCCAGTCACCGTGGAAGGTGCGCCGGCCGATCGTGGTGCCGTTGAACGAGTTGAGGTCCTCCAGGTGGAAGCCCTCCGCGTTGCGGACGACCCGGGCGTGGTGGCGCGAGACGCTGGCGTCGTCGAGCACGATGTCGTTGTCGGGGGCGCGGCCGATCGTGGTGTGCGGCTTGACCAGCGGGTGCACCCGCTCACCTGCGGCGTCGTGCCAGCGCAGCTCCGGCGCCGCGTAGGACTCCACCACAGCGCCCTTGCGGAGAGTGCCGCAGTGCAGGCAGTAGGGGTAGTCCCGCCGCAGGTGCACATGGCAGGCGTGGCACAACATCGTTCGGCCTTTCCAGGGGTCTTTCAGGGGTATGGAGCTGTGCGGCGAGCCGAATCATAGGCGTCCGAACGGCCGCACGCTCTCGGCTGACTGCTTTACGACGGTGATCCGTTCAGGCGGTTCGTCTATGCGTGGAGGGCTGCCGGGCAGCAGAGGTGCGACGGGGGCGCACACCCCTGCTGCCCGGTGTCTGGTGCGGACGGTCAGGCGGTCGCGGTGGCTTCCGTGCCGTCCTCGTCGGACTTGAAGACCTTGCCCGCCACCGCGCCGGCGACACCGCCCGCGACCGCGCCCGCGGCCAAGCCGGCACCGCCGATGAGCAGCTCCTCGGTGCCGATGCCGTCCGAGCTGTCGCTCGCGGCGGCCGCCGGGTCGGCCGGCACGGCCGGTGCGGCCGAGCCGGGCTGGGCCGGATCGGCGGCGCCCGGGGTCGCGGTCGGGTCGCCGGACTGCACGACCACCACGACCGGGCCGGACTCCTCGACCGGCGCGGGCACCGGGTCCGCGGCAGGCGCGGGGGCCGGAGCGGGGTCGGGTGCGGGAGCCGGTTCCGGCGCCGGGGCAGGCTCGGGGGCGGGCTCCGGCGCGGGCGCGGGCTCGGCGGGTTCCGCCGGTTCCGCGGGCTCGGCCGGTTCCGCGGGCTCGGCCGGTTCCGGGTCGGGGTCGGCCGGGAAAAGGTCGAGGTCCGGGGGCAGGTGGATGGGCGGGATCCACGGGCCCGGCGGCTCCGGCTCGGGGTCCGGGTCCAGCGGCGGGAAGTCGAAGTCCGGGGGCAGGTGGATCGGCGGGATCCACGGGCCCGGGTCGGGGTCCGGGGTCAGCGGCGGCAGGTCCAGGTCCGGGGGCAGATGGATGATCGGCGGCACCAGCGGCTCGGGGTCCGGGTCGGGAGTCAGCGGGGGCAGCTCGAAGTCCGGCGGCAGGTGGATGATCGGCGGCACGATCGGGTCCGGCTCGGGGTCGGGCTCCAGCGGCGGCAGCTCCAGGTCCGGGGGCAGCTTGACCGGCGGGATGAGCGGCTCCGGCTCGGGGTCCGGCTCCAGCGGCGTCAGTTCGAGGTCCGGGGGCAGGTGGATGGCGTCGGGCAGCGGCAGCGGGGGCGGCGGCAGCGGCTCGTCCTCGGGCTCCGGGGTGAGGTCCTCGGGAGTGATCGGGATCAGGTCGACCGGCGTGAGCGGCGGCGGCGGGGGCGTCGGGTCGTCCGGGGGCTCCGGCAGGTCCGGCAGCTCGGGTATGGCGGGCGTCAGGTCGGCGGGCGAGATCAGACTGCCGAGGCCGCCGGTGCCGATGCCGGACTTGGACAGGCGTACGCCGAGGGCGGTGGGCCCGGCGCCGGCCGAGGCATCGGCGAGCCCGCGCAACTGGTCGGTCTCGTCGGGGGTGAGGCCGTACTGCGCGGCGACGGCGTCCGGGTTGGCCCGTGCGTGCCGGGCGAACTCCGGGTCCACCGCCATCCTGGCGATGAGATCGCGGAACTGGGACATCGGAGGCTCCCTTTCGGTGGGAGGGGGGCGTTCGGGGCGGGGGCGTTGCGAGGTGACTTCACGCTAGGTCCGCTAGGGGACTGCGCACATCGCGGCGAGTACGTAACTTCTGCACCGGGGGTGCCTGCGTACCGACCCGGAGAGGGGAGGCGTCGTGGACCGACGAGAGGCCGCCGAGCTGCTGCGGGAGCTCACCGGCCGCTCCGTCGCGCCCCGCCTCGTCGAGCAGCTGCTGCGGCGTACCGACGCGGACCCGACAGTGCTGGCGGCGATCGCCGACCAGGTCGACACCGACGGGGACGGGCTGCACCGGCTGCCGCTGCGCTGGCCCGAGGAGCTGGCCGAGCCGGTACGTGCCGCGCTGAGTTCGCTGACGTCGCAGGCCCGCGCGACGGTGACCGCGGCCGCCGTGATCGGACGCGAGTTCGACCTGGCCATCCTGGAGGGCGCCTGCCCAGACATCGACGTCCTGAGCGGCCTGGACGACGCGTCCGAAGCCGGGCTGGTCCGTGAGCAGGGTCCGCAGGTGTACGGCTTCGTCCGCGCGCTGGACCGCGAGGTCTGCTATGACACGCTCGGCGCACGGGCCCGCGCGGCGCTGCACGAGCGCGTCGCGGCGGTGCTGACCAGGCTCGGCGCACTCGGCGGGACCCGCGCGGCGACCCTGCCGGAGCTGGCGCACCACACCGCCGAGGCGGCGGCGCTGGGCGGGGCCGCCCGGCTGGACGCCGCCGTGGCCGCTTCGGCCACCGCTGCCGCTGCCGCCGATGAGGAGGGCGCCTACGACCTGGCCGGGGGGTACTACGCGCAGGCCGCGCTGTTCGCGGGCCGGGCCGGGTGGACTCCGGCGCAGGCCGGGCGGCTGCTCGCGGCCTCGGGCACGGCCCGGCTGCGCGGCGCGGGCAGCCGGGCGGCCCGCGAGGCCGGGCGGGCGTCGCTGACCGGCGCGCTGCGGCTGGGGCTGCGAGCGGGCGACGTCGGCCTGATCGCGGCGGCGGCGTTGGGCCTGGGTCCTCGCCCGAGCGCGGGGGCGCTGGCCGGGGCCACCGCACGGGCTCCGCAGGCGGGGGCGCGTCCCCGGCCGGGCACGGTGCCCGGACCACCGGCGGTCGCCCTGAGATCGCGCCCGGGGACCGGGGCGGAGGACGGCCCGCCGATGAGTGCAGGCGGGGCGTCCTCCGCTCGGCCGGCTGACCCGCTGCGGGTGGCGGCGCTGCGCGACGCCTGTGCGGCGCTGCCCGCTGCGGGCCTGTCGCCCGACCAGCACTCCGCGGCGGCGCGGCTCATGGCCCGCCTGGCCGACGAGCTGGGACAGGCGGAACTGGCGGTGCGCGCGCTGGACCTGGCGCGAGCCGGCGGGGACCCGCGCGCGGTCGCTGAGGCACTGCTGGTCGTGGGGGACCGGCTGGACCAGGTGGTACGCGAGGCCGCCGCGCTGGGCGACGCCGAGCTGCAGGCCAGGGCGTACGACCTGGGGGCAGCCGACGCGCTCCGGCGGGGCGACAAGGCCCGCGCGGCGGCGCTGCTGGCCCAGACGGCGGCGCTCGGCGAAGGCCGCCCCACGGCGCTGGTGCGCTGGTACGCGCTGCGGGCCGCGGCCGAGCTGACCGCCCTGCGCGGTCGCCCGGACCCGGTGGCGGCGGACCGGGCGCTGGCCGCCGGGCAGCTCGTCGACCCGGCCGCGGCCGAGGCGGCGGACCGCGCGCTACGGGGCTGGTCCGGTGCGGACGCCGGGCCGGGCGGGTTGACCGCTCGCGAGCGGGAGGTGCTGGCCTGGGCCCTGCGCGGCGCGCCCGCCAAGGAGATCGCGAACGCCCTCGTGCTCGGTGAGCGGACCGTGGAAACCCACCTGGCCAGCATCTACCGCAAGCTCGGGGTACGGACCCGGATCGAGTTGATCAAGAAATGGGGAGACGGTAGCCCACCGTAGAGGTGGCGGTTACCAAGTGTGACGAATGAGATTCGCAAATGACTGGACGGCCACTTGACCAGCGGCGTAGCGTCTCTTTCAAGCGCATCGCTCGATGAAACCCGGGGGATGGCCCAGCCGATCATTTATCGGTTGTGGCGCCGAGCGGATGCGCCGGGGGATGGGTGGCACCACGCCGTTGGGGGACGGCCGCCACCTGAGACCGGTCGGCCGGCCGGCGACGCTAACGGGGGTGAGCGTCGCCGCCGGCCACCGGCACGTCGAGCTCCTGCAGTCGGCCCCGGCCCCGTCAAGATCGCCCGACTTGCCTGGCACCTGTGCGTATCTTGAGCGCGAATACGCCCATGTGCCAGGCAAGTTCGACGATCATGCGGCCGTGCGGGCCGCGCAGTGGCGGGTCAGCGGCCCTGGTTGGCGACGGCGGCGGCGGCTTCGGCGGCCGCGGCGGGGTCGAGGTAGGTGCCGCCCTTGGTGATCGGGCGAAGGTTCTCGTCGAGGTCGTAGCGCAGCGGGATGCCCGTCGGGATGTTCAGGGCGGCGATGGCCTCGTCGGAGATGCCGTCCAGGTGCTTGACCAGGGCGCGCAGCGAGTTGCCGTGGGCGACCACGAGCACCGTGCGGCCCGTGCGCAGGTCCGGGATGATCGCGTCGTACCAGTACGGCAGCATCCGGCCGACGACGTCCTTGAGGCACTCCGTGCGCGGCTTCAGCTCGTCCGGGAGCTGGGCGTAGCGCGGGTCGGCCACCTGCGAGAACTCGTCGTCGTCGGCGATCGGCGGCGGCGGGGTGTCGTACGACCGGCGCCAGAGCATGAACTGCTCCTCGCCGTACGTGTCGAGGGTCTGCTTCTTGTCCTTGCCCTGCAGTGCGCCGTAGTGGCGCTCGTTGAGCCGCCAGCTGCGCGACACCGGGATCCAGGACCGGTCCGCGGCGCCGAGCGCGATCTCGGAGGTCCGGATGGCGCGCTTGAGCACGCTGGTGTGCACCACGTCGGGCAGCAGTGCGTGTTCCTTGAGCAGCTCGCCGCCGCGGCGCGCCTCGGCCTCGCCCTGGGCGTTCAGGTCGACGTCGACCCAGCCGGTGAAGAGGTTCTTGGCGTTCCATTCGCTGTAGCCGTGCCGCAGCAGCACCAGTGTTCCAACCATGCCCGCCATCTTTCCCGATGGGCGTCAAGGGCCTGTGACCAGTCCCCTTGCGGCGAACGACTGCGCAGCGCAGCGGAGCGGGCGCCGAGCCGTCCGCGCAGCACAGTGACGACCACCACGTGATATTCGAGGTGACTTCCGTCGTGTCCGCGCCCTAGGTTGTAAGGCACCGAGTGGGGTTTCGAGCATTACAGGGGTGCGGCGTGCGGGGCTGGTTGGCGCAGACGGCGGGGGGACTGCCGAAGATCTTCTGGTATCTGTGGACCGGCACCCTGATCAACCGAACCGGCGCGTTCGTGATGCTGTACCTCGAAATCCACATGGTGGTCGAGTACGGCTTCTCCGCGACGTTCGCCGGGCTCGTGCTCGGCCTGTTCGGCGGCGGCATGGCGCTCGGCTCCCTGGTCGGCGGCGTGCTCGCCGACCGGTGGGGCCGGCGCTCGACGCTGCTGGTGTCGAACATCGCGCTGGCCGCCACCGCCGTGGTGCTCGGCTTCGTGTTCCAGCCGGTCGCGGTCGCGCTGCTGGCCGCCGTCTACGGCTTCTGGAACGGCCTGGGCCGCCCCGCGTTCTCGGCGACCATGGTCGACGTGCTCGGGCCGAGCAAGCGCATGCGCGGCATGAACCTCAACTACTGGGCGATCAACCTCGGCTTCTCGTTCGCCGCGGTGCTGGCCGGTGTGCTGTCGCGCACCCCGCACCTGACCGTGTTCCTGCTCAACGCGGCGGCGCAGCTGGTGATGGCGGCGATCGTCTTCTGGCGGGTGCCCGAGACGCAGGTCCGGACGGTGACGCCCGGCACCGCCGTGCCGCACAAGGCGCCGGTCGAGGGCAGCATCCTGATGGTCCTGCGCGATCGGGTGTTCATGACGTTCGTGCTGCTCAACCTCGGCCTGTGGATCATCATCGAGTCCTGCAAGCTGATCCCGATCGCGATGCACCAGCGCGGCCTCGACGCCGCCGACTACGGCACCGTGATCGCGGTCAACGGCATCATGATCGTGGTGTTCCAGCTGTTCGTGCCGAAGCTGCTGGCCGGGCGCAACCGCAGCCGGGTGCTGGCGCTGTCGGCGCTGCTGGTCGGCCTGGGCATGGGCGCGACCGCGATCGCGGGCACGGTGCCGGCGCTGATGCTGACCGTGGTCGTGTGGACCGCGGGCGAGATGCTCAACGCCCCGGTCAACGGCACCTTGATCGCCGACCTGTCGCAGCCCGCGATGCGCGGGCGTTATCAGGGCGTCGCCTCGATGGGCTTCACCGCGGCCAACTTCGTCGCGCCGGTGTTCGGCGGCATGCTGCTCGACCACGCGCCGCCGATGACGCTGTGGCTGGTGCTGGCCGGCCTGGGCGTCGCCGTCGCGGCGGGCCAGCTGCTCAGCGGCCCGGTGCGCGAGCGCCGCGCCCGCGCCCTGACCGAGCCCAAGCCGCTCGTGGAAGGAGCGGACCGTGCCGCCGTCGCCGCGTGACCTCCGCGGACCGGCCGCCGCACCGTCGGGCTCGGCCGGTTCCGGGCCGGGTGGCCGGGACGGGGTGCGGCGCTGGTTCGCCGAGACGACCGGCGGGCTGCCCGCCACGTACTGGTACCTCTGGACCGGCTCGCTGATCAACCGCGCGGGCGGATTCGTGATCGTCTACCTGACGATCTACCTGACCACGGTGCAGGGCTTCTCGCCGTCGCGGTCCGGGCTGGTGCTCGGGCTGTGGGCGGCGGGCGGCGCGATCGGCACCCTGGCCGGCGGCGTGGCCGCCGACCGGATCGGACGGCGGATCACCCTGCTCGTCGCGCATCTGGGCGGTGTGCTGCTGCTGGTGTCGCTCGCCTTCGCGCAGGGCTTCTGGGTCATCGCGCCGCTGACGTTCCTCTTCGGGCTGGTCGGCGAGGCGTCGCGGCCCGCGTTCCAGGCGCTGATGGTGGACGTCGTGCCCGAGCGGGACCGGCTGCGGGCGTTCACGCTCAACTACTGGGCCGTCAACGTGGGCTTCGCCGTCGCGGCTACGCTCGCGGGTCTGGCCGCAGCGGCCGACCCGAAGCTGATCTTCCTGGTGAACGCCGCGACCGCGCTCGCCCCGTTCCTGTTCATCCTGCTCAAGGTGCGCGAGCCGAAGCGGGAGCGGCCCGCCGCCGCACCCCATGCGCCGGTCGAACGGGCGGGCATCGGCACGGTGCTGCGCGACCGGGTGTTCCTCGGGTTCGTCGCGGTGAACCTACTGATCTCGTTCGTGTTCATGCAGCACCTGTCCACGCTGCCCATCGCGATGACCGGCGACGGTATCCCCGCGCAGCAGTACGGCCTGGTCATCGCGCTCAACGGGGTGCTCATCGTGGCCGGGCAGCTGTTCATCCCCAAACTGATCAGGTCGTACGACCGCTCGCGGGTGCTCGCCGTGGCGGCGCTGATCATCGGGGTGGGCTTCGGGCTGACCGCGTTCGCCGACTCGGCCGCCTTCTACGCGCTGACCGTGCTGATCTGGACGGTCGGCGAGATGCTGAACTCCCCGTCGAACTCGACGCTGACCGCCGCGCTGTCCCCGGCCGCGATGCGCGGTCGTTACCAGGGGGTGATGTCGCTGTCCTGGTCGGTGGCCGGATTCGCCGCGCCGGTGCTCGGCGGGTACGTGCAGCAGCACCTCGGGGACGAGGCGCTGTGGCTGGGCTGCGGCGTGATCGCTATCGTCGCGGCGGCCGGTCAGCTGTGGTCGGGCCCGGCCCGCGAGCGGCGGGCCGAGGCGCTCCAGGCGGTGTGAGGACGGGTATGCGGTTTGTCAGGGAGTCGGTGGCCGGGCTGCCGCGTACCTTCTGGATGCTCTTCTCGGCGATGCTCGTCAACCGGGTGGGCGCGTTCGGCATGCTGCTGCTCCCGATCTACCTGACCACCGCGCGCGGCGCGTCCGTCGCGGTGGCCGGCCTCGTGGTCGGCGCGTACGGGGCCGGTGGTGCGGGCGGCACGCTGCTGGGCGGGGTGCTGGCCGACCGGTGGGGGCGCAAGGCGACGTACCTCGCGGGCACGACCACGGCCGCGATGCTGATGGTCGGGCTCGGCCTGGCCCGGCCGATCTGGCTCATCGCGGTGCTGGCCGCCGCCGTCGGCCTGGCGCACTCGCTGCCCGGCCCGGCCACCGTCGCCGCCATCGTCGACGTGCTCCCCGAGGCCGACCGCTCGCGCGCGTTCAACCTGCAGTTCTGGGCGTTCAACATGGGCGGCGCGATCGCCGCGGCGCTGGCCGGGGTGATCGCCGAGTTCAGCTTCCTCGCCCTGTTCCTCATCGACGCGGGCATGACCGCGGTGACCGCGCTGCTGGTCTGGCGACTGGTGCCGGAGACCCTGCGGCGCGGGCGTGCCGTAACCACGGACCGCTCCGGCGAGCGGGGTGGGCTCGGTGTGGTGCTGCGGGACCGGGTGTTCCTGACCTTCGTCGGGCTGACCTTCCTGCTCGCCCTGCTCACCGTGCAGGGGCAGTCGATCCTGCAGTTGGCGATGGAGGGCGACGGGCTGCGCCCGTCCGCGTACGGACTGGTCGTCTCGCTGGGCGGGGCGATGATCGTGGTGGGGCAGCTGTTCGTGCCGCGGCTGATCGGGGCACGCCGGCACGCGGTCGTGCTGGCGGCGGCGTTCGCGCTGCTCGCGGTCGGGTACAGCACGGTCTTCCTGGCCGACCGGCTCTGGGTGTACGTTGCCGCGGCTTCGGTGTGGACGATCGGCCAGATGCTGGCCGCGCCGCCGAACGCCTCGATCATCGCCGAACTGGCCCCGACCGCCTTGCGCGGTCGCTACCAGGGCGTCTTCTTCCTGGTGTTCCCGGCGGCCGGGTTCGTCGCGCCGTCGGTGGGCGGCTGGAGCCTGCAGCACCTCGGCCCGTGGCACTGGCTGGTGTGCGGTGCGGTGGGTCTGCTGGGCGCCGCGGGTCACCTGTGGACGGCCCGCCGGCGCGAGGCGCGGGCCGCGTCGATCCGGGCGGCGGAGATCGCCCCACAAGAGACGGTCGAGCCCGCTTTCGCCTGATCGGCATGGGATCGCGACGCACCGTCGGCGTGAGCCGCAACGCCGTGATAATCGGGTGACATCGACTCCACCGAATGGCCGATCAGGCGCTCATCCCGTCGAAGGATGTCGCAAAGTAACGGTTTGAAAACGACCGACGTGACTGTTGACACAGCGCCAAATTAAGTAAGAATTCTTTCCACATACAGTTAACACTCCTTCCTAAAAGAGGTTGACGAACGTGGAACGAGGCGCGTACCCGACGGCCGGCACGGACAGCGTGCTCGCCCGTTTGCGCGCCAAGCTTCCCGAGTTCACGGGCGCTCTGCGGCGGGTCGCCGAACAGGTGCTCACCGATCCCTCCGGCGCCTCGCGCGCCACCATCGTCGAACTCGCCGAGCGCTCGCACACCTCGCCCGCCACCATCACCCGGTTCTGCCGGGCGGTCGGCTTCGAGGGATACGCCGATCTGCGCCTGGCCATCGCCGGGGAGACCGGCCGCGCCGCCCGCTCCGCGGGCTGGGTCGTCGACATCGGACGCGAGATCGAACCGGGCGACCCGCTGGAGCGCGTACTCGGCCAGATCATGGCCGCCGACACCCGGGCCATGCAGGACACCGCCGCGATGACCGACCTCGTCGAGGTCGAGCGCGCCGCCGACGCCATCGCCGCGGCCGACCGCGTCGACATCTACGGGGCCTCCGGCTCCGCCCTGGTCGGCGCGGAGATGCAGTTCTCGTTGCACCGCATCGGCATCGCCGCCTGGTCCTGGCCCGACGTGCACAACGGCCTGGCCAGCGCCGCGCTGCTGAGCGCCGGTGACGTCGCGCTGGGCATCTCGCACTCCGGCCAGACCCGGGAGACCATCGAGATGGTCGCCGAGGCCGGCAGCCGCGGCGCGATCACGGTCGCGCTCACCAGCTTTCCCCGCTCGCCGCTGGCCGACGTCGCCGACGTCGTGCTCACCACGGCGACGCAGGCCACCACGTTCCGGCCGGACTCGCTCTCGGCCCGGCACCCGCAGCTGGTCGTGCTCGACCTGCTGTACATCGCCGTCGCGCAGCGCACCCATGAGCGTGCGCACGCGGCGTTCCAGCGCACCGCCCAGGCGGTCGCCGGCCACCGCCTCCGGGAGGTGGTGTGAGCGATGTCCACCCTCACGGCCCCGGGCCGTCTCATGAACTCCGGCGCATCTGTGCCGGTAGACGCGGCGACGTCAAGCGACGCACCGCTGCGGTATCTGGTCACGCCCCGCGGCGTGACGTTTCCCGGTCCCCCCGGGGAAGCGCAACACCAGATCGAAGTGCAGCGACGCGCCGGATGGGCCCGACGCGCCGCGATATCTCGTACGAGGAGATTGTCATGACCGTAACCCCCGACAGCCCGTCGGAGCTGAACCGCCGCACCGTGTTGCGCCGGGCCGCTGCCGCCGGTCTGCTCGCCGCCCCCGCCATCAGCGCCCTGGCCGCGTGCGCCAGCGAGGACGGCGACGGAGGCACCACCGGCGAGAAGACCGAGGCCAACCCGTTCGGCGTCGGTGACAAGCAGCCGCTGGAGGTCGCGTTCTTCAACGGCGGCTTCGGCGAGGACTACGCCAAGTTCGACGTGGCCGCCTACGAGGCCAAGTGGCCGGGCAGCAAGGTCGACCTGAAGTTCTCCAAGCTGATCCTCACCGACTACCAGCCGCGCTTCTACGGCGGCAACCCGCCGGACCTGCTGAACAACTCGTCCCCCGAGACCATCCCGGTCGGCCCGGTCATCCAGGGCGGCCAGCTGCGCGACCTCACCGAGCTGCTCGACGCGCCCAGCTACGACGACCCGAAGGTCAAGGTCAAGGACACCCTGGTCGCCGGGACGGTCGAGTCGGGCATCTTCAACGGCAAGCCGTACACCCTGAACTACGCGTACTCGATCTACGGCATGTGGTACGACGAGACGTTGTTCGCCACCAAGGGCTACACCGTGCCGAAGAACTGGGACGAGTTCGCGGCACTGGCGGAGAAGGCGAAGGCCGACAAGATCGCGGCCTTCACGTTCCAGGGTGTCCACCCCTGGTACATCTTCAACGTGGTGAACGAGTTCATCTGGATGGCCGGTGGCCTCGACGCCTTCATGAAGATCGACAACCTTGAGCCGAACGCGTGGAAGCAGGACGCGGTCAAGCTGACCGCCGAGCGCCTCGCCGAGATGGCCGCCAAGGGCTGGGTGCAGGCCGGTGCGGCCGGTCTCGACCACACCACCACGCAGCAGGCCGTGCTCGACGGCAAGGCCCTGTTCATCTGGTGCGGCTCGTGGCTCGAGGGCGAGATGGCCAAGACCATCCCGGCCGGGGTCAAGCTCGCCGTGGCTCCGCCGTGGAACATCGGCGCGTCCGACAAGAGCAAGTACGGCACCGTGCACGCGGCGCCGGGCGAGGGCTTCATCGTCCCGAGCCGGAGCAAGAACCCGGCCGGCGGCCTGGAGTTCCTGCGCATGATGCTGGGCAAGGAGCAGGCGCGCAAGTTCGCCGAGCTCACCAAGTCCCTGCCGGTCGTCAAGGGCGCCGCCGATGGCCTGACCATCTCCAACGCGCTGACGTCGGCCTCGAAGGTGGCCGCGGCCGCGCCCGAGGTCATCAGCTGGAAGTACGAGGGCTGGTACGCCCCGCTGGTGACGGCGGTAGGCGCCGCCGCCACCGACCTGCTGGCGGGCAAGTCCACGCCGGACGCCTTCATGGCCGCCGTGCAGAAGGTCGCCGACGAGGTGGCCAAGGACGAGAAGATCGTCAAGCAGAAGCGCACCGCCTGATCGTCCGGTCATCGGGTCTCCCGATCACGGGTGGGGCCGGCCGAGCCGGCCCCACCCGCGCGGAACGCGGCTCACCTGGTCTGTGGCTGCCCCGGCAACCCGCCCGTTCCCCTCGCAGCTGTCAGCAAAGGAACTTGATCATGCGGAACGGCAGAGCGCCCTTCATTGCAGGATTCCTCTTCGCCCCGGTCCTGCTCTACGTGGTGTACGTCCTCATCCCCTACGCGCGTACGGCGTACTTCTCGCTGACCGACTTCAACGGTTTCAGCCCCGAGTACGGCTTCGTAGGCTTAGGCAACTACCTGGAACTCCTCAAGGACGAGGTTTACCTGCGGGCCATCGGCCACAACGCGGTCGTGCTCACGGTGTTCCCCATCGTCACGATCCTGCTGGCGCTGTTCTTCGCCTTCATGCTCAACGTCGGCGGTCGGGGCGACAAGGCGGGCATCCGCGGCGTGCGCGGCTCGTCGCTGTACAAGTTCATCTTCTTCTTCCCGCAGGTGCTGTCGATCGCCATCGTCGCGGTGATCTGGCGCCGCGTGTTCCAGAGCAACGACGGCGGCATGATCAACGCGGTGCTGATGTCGCTGGGGCTGGTCGACGAGGAGAAGCCGCTGCTGTTCCTCGCCGAATCCGACTCGGTGATCCCCCCGATCCACCTCGGCGCGTTCACGCTCGACGCGCCCGTGGTGCTGATCTGCCTCATCGCCGTCGCGATCTGGGGCGGCGTCGGCTTCTACCTGGTGCTCTTCTCGGCGGCCATGCAGTCGATCCCGAAGGACATCTACGAGGCCGCGACGCTCGACGGCGCGACCCGCGTGCAGACCTTCTTCCGCGTGACGCTGCCGCTGCTGCGCGAGCACGTCTCGGTCGCCTGGATCTACCTCGGCATCGCCGCACTCGACTTCTACGCGCTGGTCATCGGCCTCACCCCGGGAGCCGGCGGTGGCGGCCCGAACAACGCCAGCGAGGTCATGAGCTCGTGGATGCTCACCAGCGCCTTCCGCAGCAGCCGCTACGACGGCTTCGCGTTCGCCTGCGCGATGGGCATGTCCATCGCGCTGCTGACGATGCTGCTGGCCGGTGTGCAGTTCCGGCTCACCCGCAGCCGCGACAAGCTCGAGTTCTGAGAGGTATACGAGATGGCCACCACCGTTACCGCAGACGCCCCCGCCGCGGCCGCGCCGGCGAAGCCGCCCGCCGCGCCGGTCAAGCAGCGTGAGGGATACGCCGCCAACGCCTTCGCCCACATCTTCCTCGCGGTCTGGGGCCTGCTGGTCACCATCCCGCTGATCTGGGCGGTGATCCAGTCGTTCAAGACCGACGACGAGATCATCCACGACCCGCTCGGCCTGCCCGAGCAGTGGCTCTTCGGCGCCTTCGGCCGCGCCTGGACCAAGGGCAACATCGGCGAGTTCTTCCTGAACACGATGATCGTGCTGCTCGGCAGCGTGACGCTGACCATGCTGTTCGGCGCGATGGCGGCGTACGTGCTCGCGCGCTATCCGTTCCGGGGCAACCGGGCCGTGTACTGGATGTTCGTCGCCGGGCTGACGCTGCCCATCTACCTCGGCATCCTGCCGCTGTTCCTGCTGGTGCAGGACATGTCGAAGGCGCTGGGCCTGGAAGAGGTCATCGGGCTGAACACGCACCTGGGCCTGATCCTGGTGTACGTGGCGTACTCCATGCCCTTCACGGTGTTCTTCCTGCACGCCTTCTTCCGGACGCTGCCGACCACCATCGCGGAGGCCGCGTCGGTGGACGGGGCCGGGCATGTGCGGCTGTTCTTCCAGGTCATGATGCCGATGGCGAAGCCGGGTCTGATCAGCATCGGCATCTTCAACGTGATCGGGCAGTGGAACCAGTTCCTGCTGCCGACCGTGCTGATGAAGGACTCCGACAAGAAGATGCTCACCCAGGGTCTGCTGGAGTTGGCGACGAACGCCCGTTACGAGACGGACTTCGCGCGGCTGTTCGCGGGCATGACCATCGCGATGCTCCCCATCCTGGCCGTGTACCTGGGCTTCCACCGCCAGGTCCAGTCCGGCCTGACCGGCGCCACCCTCAAGTAACCCGGCCCTGCCTGTGGAACGGGGCGGTGCGCAGGTCGCGCACCGCCCCGTTCGCCGTTTCGGCGTACACCGGTCAGGATTCGCCGGTGACCAGGTAGATGACGTGGCGGCCGGCGTTGACGGCGTGGTCGGCGTAGCGCTCGTAGAAGCGGGCCAGCAGGGCGGCGTCCACGGCGGCCTCCACGCCGTGCGTCCACTCGGAGTTGAGCAGCTTCTCGAACAGCGCCTTCTCCAGCTCGTCCATCGCGTCGTCGTCGCGCTCCAGCTCGGCGGCGCGTTCGATGTCGCGGGAGGCGAGCACCAGTGTGATCTTGCCGGCGATGCGGTCGGCGATGTTGGCCATCTGGCCGAAGACCCCGGCGAGTTCGGCGGGCACGCAGACCGCCGGGTGCCGCCGGAGCGCCGACTTGGCCACGTGCTCGGCCAGATCGCCCATGCGTTCCAGGTCGGTGCCGATGTGCAGCGACGTGATCACCATGCGCAGGTCGGAGGCGACGGGGGCCTGCTGGGCGAGCAGCCGGAGCACCTTCTCCTCGACGGCGCGGAACAGGGCGTTGATCTCCTCGTCGCGGGCGATGACGCGCTCGGCGCCCTCCTTGTCGGCGCTGAGCAGGGCGGTGGTCGCCGCGCTCATCGCGGTGCGGACCGCCTCGGCCATGGAGACCAGCAGGCGGCCGACCTCGAGCAGGTCGGCACGGAACTCCTCGCGCATTGATCACTTCCAGTAACGATGGGGGGCTCTGGTCCGCACCACGGTAGGTGGCGTGCACGGCCGGAAGGTGAACGCCGGTGAACGGGAGCGGGCGCGACGGTGAACACTGTGCAACCAATGCCCTATATGGCCAGGTTACAGATGATTTGTACGAGAACGTTGGTTGAATGATCTGACCTACGATCGCAACGTGAAGGTACTGGCAGCGCCCCCCGACGGCGGCACGCTCATGCTGGCGATCGCCGTCGGCATCGTGCTCGGCCTCGCCGCGGGCCTCCTGCTGGCCCGCTACCAGGCGCACCGGCGTGCGGCGCGTGCCGTGAACGCGCTGGGGCCGTCCGGGCTGGGCGCGCCGCCGGTCGGCGACCCGCTGGCCGGGCTGGGCCGCAAGAGCCTCGACGCGCTGCGGGTGGGGGTGGTGCTGCTCGACGGCACCGACCAGGTCGTGCTGGCAAACCGGTCGGCGCGGGCCATGGGCATGCTGCGGGCCAGCGCCGTGCCGGGCACGATCGCCGCCCACCCGATCCTGCGTACGCTCGCCGGGCAGGTGCGCCACACGGGCGTGCCGCGTGAGGTGGAGCTCGACCTGCCGCGTGGCCGCGAGCTGGCCGAGTCGCAGCCGCTGGGCGTGCACCTGCGCGCGGTGGCGGTCGGCGGCGGGCTGGTCTGCGTGGAGGCGGCCGACGTCACCGACGCGCACCGGGTGGAGCGGGTGCGCCGTGACTTCGTGGCGAACGTGAGCCACGAGCTGAAGACCCCGATCGGCGCGTTGCAGCTGCTGGCCGAGGCGCTGCTGGACGCCACCGACCCGCCGGACGAGCAGCCGGCCGACCCGGAGGCCGCGGCGGCCCAGGCGGCCGAGGACGTGGTGGCGAGCCGGCGGTTCGCCGAGCGCATACAGCGCGAGAGCACCCGGCTCGGCCGGCTGGTGTCGGAGCTGCTGGAGCTGTCCCGGCTGCAGGGCGCCGAGCGGCTGCCCGACCCCGAGCCGGTCGCGGTGGACGCGGTGGTGGCCGAGGCGCTGGACCGCGCCCGCACCAACGCGGCCGCCAAGCACATCGAGCTGGTTGTCGTCGGCACCCGCGGGCTGACCGTGTACGGCAACGACAACCAGTTCGCCACGGCGCTGGGCAACCTGGTCGAGAACGCGGTGGCGTACTCGCACGAGCACTCCGCGGTCGTGGTCAGCGCGCTGGCCGAGGGCGACCGGGTCGACATCAGCGTGTCGGACCAGGGCATCGGCATCGGGCCGGGAGACCTGGACCGGGTGTTCGAGCGCTTCTACCGCGCCGACCAGGCCCGCTCCCGCGCGACCGGCGGCACGGGCCTCGGCCTGGCCATCGTCAAGCACATCGCCACCAACCACGGGGGCCGCGTCGACGTGCGCAGCCGCCTGGGTGGAGGCTCGACGTTCACCCTCCGGTTACCTGCCCGACCACCGGAGGCGATGCTTCCGCTACCCGCCTCCTTTGAGATCGATGCGGCGCCGGTGTCCGACGCCCCGACCCCCGCCGACGGCGCCGCCGTAGCGGACCTGAACAACGCGGCCGACGCCGTGAACCTCGCAGCGCAGGACGCGACCCCCGCGGCCGCTGCGAACCCCGCACGACCGGCACAGACCGGCTGACTGGCAACTGCGAAAGGTGGGCGTGATGTCCCGCGTACTGGTCGTCGAGGACGAGGAGTCGTTCTCGGACGCGCTGTCGTACATGCTGCGCAAGGAAGGCTTCGAGGTGTCCGTCGCGGCCACCGGCACCGCCGCGCTCACCGAGTTCGACCGCACCGGCGCGGACATCGTGCTGCTCGACCTGATGCTGCCGGAGATGTCCGGCACCGAGGTCTGCCGCCAGCTGCGCCAGCGCTCGCACGTGCCGATCATCATGGTCACTGCGCGGGACAGCGAGATCGACAAGGTGGTCGGCCTGGAGATCGGGGCCGACGACTACGTGACCAAGCCGTACTCCCCGCGCGAACTGGTCGCCCGCATCAGGGCGGTGCTGCGCCGGCAGACCACCGACGTGGTCGAGGTGTCGGGCGGCACGCTGGCCGCCGGGCCGGTGCGGATGGACGTCGAGCGGCACGTGGTGACCGTCGACGGCGCGCCGGTGCAGCTGCCGCTGAAGGAGTTCGAGCTGCTGGAGCTGCTGCTGCGCAACGCGGGCCGGGTGCTGACCCGCGGCCAGCTGATCGACCGGGTATGGGGGGCCGACTACGTCGGCGACACCAAGACCCTGGACGTGCACGTGAAGCGGCTGCGCTCGAAGATCGAGCCCGAGCCGTCCACGCCCCGCTACCTCGTCACCGTCCGCGGCCTGGGCTACAAGTTCGAGCCTTAGGCGATCAGACCACTGAACCACCGCCGTCATCCGGAGCGCAGCGCAGGATGACAAAGGCGCCCGCGGTTGCTGGCCGTTCGGCGTCATCCGTAGCGAACGCGAAGGATGACGCCGATTATGGCCGCAGAGCGGGCGCTTTTGTGTTGCTGTCAACCTTCGGGTCCGGGGCGTCGTCCTTGGTGGGCGACGAAAGGAGTGCCTGTGCGGTCACGAGACGCGTACGCCGGACTGGCGGACCTGGTCGCCTCGCGCGGCCCGGCCCTGCTCGCCACGGCGACCCTGCTCAGCGGCGGGCGTACCGCCGGAGAGGACCTGCTCCAGGCGGCCCTGGAACGGATGATGCGGGCCTGGCGCCGCATCGACGGCGACCCCGAGGGCTACCTGCGCCGCACCATGTACCACCTGGCCGTGGACAGCTGGCGGCTGCGACTGCGGCGGCGGGAGGTCGTCGCGACGGTCGAGCCGCCCGCGCACTCCGACGGCACCGACCGGCTCGCCCTGCGCCACGCGCTGGTGCAGGCGCTGGCGCAGCTGCCGCCCCGGCAGCGGGCCGTGCTGGTGCTGCGCTACTGGGAGCAGCTCAGCGAGGCCGAGGCCGCGGCGGTGCTCGGCTGCTCGGTCGGCACGGTCAAATCGAGCGCCTCGCGCGGCCTGGCCCGGCTGCGCGAGATCACGGCGGCCTGGGCTCTCGACGAATCCCCACTGCGGATCGGAGCACCTTCATGAACATCTCACTGGAAGACGAGCTGGCGGCCGGGATGCGGGAGCACACCGCCGACCTGCGGCCGAGCCCGGACCTGCTGGACCGGGCGGCCCGCCGCAACCGGCGGCGAACCGCGGGCAGGGCGGTCGGCACCGGCGTGTTCGGCCTGGCGGCCGTGGTGGCGGTCGCGATGACGGCGCTGGGCGGCATGCCCGTCGCCCCGGCCGTGGACCCGGGCCCGCGCCCCGCACCCGAGCTGCTGACCGTGGGCATGGTGTCGGAGCGGGCCGTGGCGGCGCTGGCCGGCGACGACGTGCAGCACATCGTCTCGACCACCACCTACCGCGGCACCACCGAGCACGGCGAGTGGTGGTTCGACCAGACGACCGGCGACTCGCGCATCACCCACCTGTCGGCACCCGGCGGCGCGGCGACGATGGACCTCTGGCAGCTGGTACGCGGCGACACGCTCACCATGACGCAGGTCTTCCACCAGGACCGGAGCTTCCTGCGCCTGGACCGGGCGCTGAACGGCGAGCGGCCGGCCGGCCCGGCCGGCGGCACCCCCGAGGAGCTGCGCGCGGCCCTGCGGCGCGGCGACGGCTACACCCTGGTCGGCCCCGTCGACCTGGACGGCCGGGCGGTGCTGCACCTGCGCCTGGAGTTCGAGGACGGCTCGGACGAGCTGTGGGTGGACGCCGAGACCTACCGGGCGGTCCGCCGGGAGACGGTCAAGCACACCCCCGACGGCGACGCCCGCAACCGGATGGACTTCGCGTGGCAGCCGCGTACCGCTGAGTCGCTGAAGCCGCTGGCGGTGACCATTCCGAGCGGGTACACGCAGCGGGAGCTTCCGCCGGTCGACGGCCCCGTGTAGGCGCGGTCAGGCGCTGCGGGTGCTCAGTAGAGCGCGCGCAGCGCCTGCGCGATCTCGTCGATGTCGCGGAGTTCGCCCGTGCACACCGAGATGACCAGGTCGTACGCCGCGTCCTGGTCGAGGGCGGCGAGGCGGCGGCGGCTGACCGCGCCGTTCACGGTGAGGAAGGCGGTGGCCGTGATCCAGCCGATGCGCTTGTTGCCGTCCACGAAGGGATGGTTGCGGGTCAGCGACTGGAGCAGGGCCGCCGCCTTAGTCCACAGGTCCGGGTAGGCGTCCGCGCCGAACACGCTGCTGCGCGGGCGGGCCACCGCCGACTCGACCAGCCCGGGATCGCGCACGGCGACGCCGAGCCGGTCCGCGATCGCCAGCACGTCGGCGTACGTCGGGACGTAGACCTCGCTCACTGGGCGAGCCGGGCGAGCAGGTCGGTGTGCGCGGCGATGATCTCGTCGACGGCCGCGCCGAAGCCCTCCGGGCCGGGCTCGATCTCGTCGACGTCGTCGAGCGCGGCGAGGCGCTCCTCGCGGTCGACCGCGGGCGGGACGGGGACCTGCCGTCCGCGCAACTGCTCCTCGCTCATGCCTTCTCCTCGCTTCGCTCGTCGGCGGCGCCGCGGATGCTCATGATTCGCTCACTGCGTTCGCTCATGGCTCCTCTGAAGCTTATGAATCGAGGTTAGCCGGGCGGGCAATCAGTTTGAGCGGCGTGCGCCGGCGCGCCTCGACGGTGGCGGGGTGCTCGGCGACCAGGCCGCGCTTGTCGCGCTCGGCGCACATCTCGGCCAGCCGGGCGTACGCCTGCTCACCGACCAGCGCGGTCAGTTCGGGGCCGTAGCTGACGTACATCGGTTCCGTGCCGATGTGCGCGTCCGGCGAGGAGGTGCACCACCAGTGCAGGTCGTGGCCGCCCGCACCCCAGCCGCGCCGGTCGAACTCGCCGATGACCGATACCAGGATCTTGGTGTCGTCGGGGCGCTTGACCCACTGCTGGTCCCGGCGGACAGGCAGCTGCCAGCACACGTCGGGCTTGTAGGTCAGCGGGTGCACCCCGTCGCGCAGCGCCTGGGCGTGCAGGGCGCAGCCGCCCCCGCCCGGGAAGTCGGCGTCGTTGAGGAAGACGCAGGGGCCCTCCTCGCCGTCGGGGCCGTGCTGGATGGCGGTGCGCCGGGCCGGCTTCTCGTCGTGCAGCTCGTCCAGCTCGGTCCACTTCTCGAAGCCGCGTACATGGTGCTGCCAGGTGTCCTTGTCCAGCCGCTTGACCGCGGCCTTGACCCGCTTGACGTCGTCGGCGTCGGTGAAGAACGCGCCGTGCGAGCAGCAGCCCTCCTCCTCCCGCCCGGCGATGATGCCCCGGCAGGCGCTGCCGAACACACACGTCCAGCGCGACAGCAGCCAGGTCAGGTCGGCACGGATCAGGTGGGCCGGATCCGCCGGGTCGGCGAACTCGATCCACTCCCGCGGGAAGTCCAGCGAAGTCTCGCCCTCATGGTCCACGATCCCAGCCTACGGCGATGGCGGGCACCGATAACGTAGGCGCATGCGGCTTGGTGTCCTCGATGTCGGATCCAATACAGTTCATCTCCTGGTGGTCGACGCGCACCGCGGTGCGCATCCGTGGCCCGCGCACTCGCAGAAGGAGCGGCTGCGCCTGGCCGAGCAGCTCGGCGAGGCCGGGGAGCTGACCATCGCCGGGGCCGACGCGCTGGTCAAGGCGTGCGAGCAGGCCAAGACCGCGGCCGAGCAGCAGGGCGCGGAGGAGCTGATGGCGTTCGCCACCTCCGCCGTCCGCGACGCCACCAACTCCGCCCAGGTGCTGCGCCGGGTGTACGAGGAGACCGGTGTCGAGCTGCGGGTGCTCTCCGGCGAGGACGAGGCCCGGATGACCTTCCTGGCGGTACGCCGGTGGTTCGGCTGGTCGGCGGGCCGGCTGCTGGTGCTGGACATCGGCGGCGGCTCGCTGGAGATCGCGGCGGGCATCGACGAGGAGCCCACGGTGGCGGTGTCGCTGCCACTGGGCGCGGGCCGGCTGACCCGGCGCTGGCTGCGGGCCGACCCGCCCGCCACGGCGGAACTGGCCGCGCTGCAGTCCTACGTGGATGAGCAGCTCATGCACCGTGAGCTCGACGGGCTGAAGGGCTGGGAGATCGCCGCGGCGACCTCGAAGACGTTCCGCTCGCTGGCCCGGCTGGCCGGTGCGGCCCCCAGCGGCGACGGGCTCTGGGCCCCCCGCGCGCTCACCCTGCAGGGCCTGCACCAGGTGCGCGGCTTCATCCAGCGCATCCCTTCGGCCGGTCTGGCCGAACTGGACGGAGTCAGCGCCAGCCGCGCCCACCAACTGCTCGCCGGGGCGGTTGTGGCGGAGGCCGCAATGCGCCGATTGGGCATCGATGAACTGCGCATCTGCCCCTGGGCATTGCGGGAGGGCGTCATCCTGACGCGCCTGGATCAGCTCTCCGCGGGGTGACCGGGGCTACCCTGGACAACGTGTCCGTTCCCGTGCTCCTGTCCAGCTCGTCCGTCTTTCCCGAGCCCACCGCCGCAGCGTTCGAGCTGGCGGCGTCGCTGGGATACGACGGGGTCGAGGTCATGGTGTGGACCGACGCGGTGAGCCAGGACGCCGGCGCGCTGCGCGGGCTGTCCCGGCACTACGGCGTGCCGGTGCTGTCGATCCACGCGCCCTGCCTGCTGGTCACCCAGCGGGTCTGGAGCAGTGACCCGAAGGAGCGGCTGCGCCGTGCGGTGATCCTCGCCGACACGCTGAGCGCGCCGACGGTCGTGGTGCACCCGCCGTTCACCTGGCAGCGCGACTACGCCCGGGGCTTCGCCGACACGGTGGGCAAGCTGGCGCACCGGCACACCGGGGTGCGCATCGCGGTGGAGAACATGTACCCGGTGCGGATGGGGCGACGCCAGGTCGTGCCGTACCACCCGGGCTGGGATCCGACCGAGGCCGGGTACGACTCGTACACCCTGGATCTGTCGCACTGCGCGGCGTCGCGGTCCGACGCCCTGGAGATGGCCGACACGATGGGCCCGGGGCTGGCCCACATCCACCTGGGCGACGGCACCGGCGAGGGCCGGGACGAGCACCTGGTGCCCGGCCGCGGCACCCAGCCGTGCGCGCGCCTGCTGGAGGGCCTGCAGCGGCGCGGGTTCACCGGCTCGGTGGCGATGGAGGTGGCGACCCGCAAGGCGGGCAGCCGCGCCGCCCGCGAGGCCGACCTGGCCGAGGCGCTGGCGTTCGCCCGCACCCACCTGGCCGCCGGCGTCGCCCCCACCCGCTCCTGACCCTCACCCCACCCACCGCCCCCACCGCCCCGCCGGGGCGTGCAGCCTGCGGCTGCCGCCTCCGGCGGTTGGGAAGGTGCCCTTCCTCTACGTATTCGGTTTGCAAGGTGCCCTTCCTTGCATGGCGGAGGGGGCCACCCCCCCGGCAGCGGCCCCCGGGGGGGGGGGCGGGCGGCCGCCCCACAACCCGACAGCCACACCACAGAAGCGGGGGGGGAGGGGGCAG